>LRTP01000517.1 GCA_001550305.1 Streptomyces diastatochromogenes | reverse complement strand
GTGGCCGTCCGTGGCGCGGTGGAGGACGCGGCGACGGCGGGCACGGCCAGCGGGCCGGCCGCCAGGCCCAGCACGAGGGCGGCGGCGACGGCGGTGACGGTTCGGGTACGGGCGGGCATCTGCGGCTCCTGGTGTGGACGGGGCGGTGAGATCATCCTGCGGTCGCCCACCCGTCGGCGGATCCTCCCCGAGGACGGCCCGCTCCCTGGCGCTGATCCGGCCCAACTGCACTTCTGCGTGAGGGTGTTGTGGGGGATCCCCCTTAGGTGGGGCGCGGTGAAAGTTTCGAAGGCAGGGAAGGGCAAAAAACTGTTATCGCGGAGGGCGGCCCTCCGTCTCCTGTGTGTCAGGACCGACGGACGGCTGTGATCCGCGACATAGCGCGCGGACAGGCCCGCCGGGGTGGGGGATCCTGCACTCCCGCCCGTGTGTGCCCAGTGGCACGGGCGGTCACCGTGGCATCGGAGGGACGTACGTGGACGGGCGGCAATGGCGCTCCATCATCGAGGGCGCGCAGGCCGGCGACCGGCGCGCCCTCGACGAACTCGTCGCGGGCTGGCTCCCGCTCGTCTACAACATCGTCGGCCGCGCCCTGAACGGCCACGCGGACGTCGACGACGTCGTGCAGGAGACCATGCTGCGCGCCGTCGACCACCTCGGCTCGCTGCGCGACCCGGACAGCTTCCGGTCCTGGCTGGTCGCCATCACGATGCGGCAGATACGTGAGCGCTCGCGCCGCCGGACGGCCGAGCCGCTGGCCGACGGCGCCGGTGAACAGGCCGCCGACTTCGCCGAACTGACCGTGCTGCGGCTCCAGTTGGAGGGGCAGCGGCGCGAGGTCGCGGAGGCGGTGCGCTGGCTCGACGACGAGGACCGCCAACTGCTCTCGCTGTGGTGGCTGGAGGTCGCGGGCGAACTCACCCGGCGCGAGCTGGCGGCGGCGGTCGGGATCAGCAGACAGCACGCGGCGGTGCGGGTGCAGCGGATGAAGCAGCGGCTGGAGATCGCGCGGGACATCGTGCGGGCGCTCGACGGCCACCACCCCGGAGCGGGCAACTCCCCCTGCCCCGACCTGCGGTTGGTGACCGCCCGCTGGGACGGGCGGCCCGACTCGGTGTGGCGCAAGCGGCTGGCCCGGCACATCCGGGGCTGCGCGTACTGTTCGGGCGCCCGCGAGGCCGTCGTACCGGCCGAACGCCTCCTTGTCGGTATCGCCCTCGTCCCGCTGCCGGTCGGCTTCACGCTGTCGCTCGCGTTCGGCGGCAAGACGGCGGTCGCCGCCACCTCCGTCGGCTGGTCCGCCAAGGTCCTCGGCCTGCTCACCAAGCCCGCCGTCGCCGTCACGGCCGGCGCCACCCTCGCGGCGGGCGGCCTGTACGTCGTCACCCGGGCGCCCGACGACCCGCCCCCGGCCCTCGCCGCGCCCACGGCGGCGAGCACCGCACGTCCACCGTCGGGACGTACGGGAGCGCCGTCCGCCTCCGCGACCCCCTCACCGTCCCCCTCCGCCTCCCCGTCGCCCTCGCCCTCGCCCTCGAAGACCCGCGTCCAGCTGTACGGCACCGTCGTCGACGCCGTCGACAGCGCGCCCGCCCCGAACGCGCTCCCGGCCGCGCTGCCCCGGCGCGCCGAGAAGGGCGTCACCGCCACCGGGGCGCCCGCCACCGGCCTCACCCACCGCGGGGAGACGGTCACCCTCAGCGGGCAGGGCTACTTCCGGGTCCGCTGGCAGGTCCTGCCCCAGCAGCGCACCGGCGCCCTGCTCATGCCGACCTGGACCGGGTTGAGCGGCAAGCTCTTCCACGTCGCCTCGGGCGGCGGTCACCGCATGGACGACGTGCAGTCGGGCTCGACGGACGGCACGACCTGGATGGGCGGCCCGTCCGTGGGCTACGCCGTCCTGCCCTCCGGCACCCAACAGATGTGGCAGAACGAGTACTTCTGGATCGACGGCACCGTCACCCTGCATCAGAACGAGGGCCCCGCCGACTACAACCTCTTCGTCCAGACCTCGACCTGGGACAAGGTGACCGAGGACGTCCGCACCGGTCCCGCCCAGGGCGTGATCCGCTACGGCCTCGTCCGCGACAACGGCGAGGACACCGCCCCGGTGCCGCAGTACCTGACCCGCTCGACCCCCGCCGACCCGGCGACGGTGAGCCCGCGCTCGCAGGTCACCTCCTGACCGTGCCGCCCGCGTCTCCCCCTCAGACCTCGCGCAGCGCGCATCAGGCCCTGCGCAGCGCGCACAGCGCGTCGATGCGGTTCGTGGTGATCGAATCCACCCCCATGTCCAGCAGCCGGCGCATGGAACGGCGGGTGTCGGGTGTCCAGACGGAGAGCAGATGGCCGCCGCGGTGGACGCGGGCCGTGAGGGCGCGGTCGACCAGGCTGAAGCGGTAGTTGAGCCAGCGCGGCCGTACGGCTTCGAGGAGCGCCGGGCGTGGCGGTGCGACGCTCGTCCAGGTCAGCGCGATCTCGGCGGCGGGGTCGGCGGCGCGCACGGCCAGCATGGCCGGGGCGCCCGCGCAGTAGTACACCCGGTCCTGGGCTCCGCACTCACGGATGACCTCGACGATCCCGCGTACGGCCGGGCCGTCGGGCTCTCCCGGCAGATCGACCAGGACCCGGCTGTCCTTGGTCGCATCGAGGGCCTCCGCGAGCGTCGGCACCCCGCCGCCCGTGAGCCCGCGCACCTCGTTCGAGGAGAGCGACCCGAGCGGCCGCTCCAGCTCCCACAGCCGTTTCAGTGTCGCGTCGTGCAGCAGCACGGGCACCTTGTCGCGGGTGAGCCGTACGTCGATCTCGACCGCGTCCGCGCCCAGTTGGAGCGCGGAACGCAGCGAGTCGATGGTGTTCTCGCGGACGCGATAGGGGTCGCCGCGGTGGGCCACGGCAGTCACGGTGCGCATGGGCCCATTGTGCTGGTCGCTCAGGGCGTGAGCCATGCCGAGGCGTAGGTGTCGATCTCCTCGGTGAGGCGCGTCCTGCCGGCCGGGTCGAGGAAGGACGCCTCCACCGCGTTCTTGGCGAGCGCGGCGAGGCCGAGTTCGTCGAGGTCGAGAAGGCGGGCGGCGACCGCGTACTCGTTGTTGAGGTCGGTGCCGAACATCGGCGGGTCGTCGGAGTTGATCGTGACGAGGACCCCGGCCCGGGTGAACTCCTTTATCGGGTGCTCGTCGAGGGTGCGGACCGCGCGGGTGGCGATGTTGGAGGTCGGGCAGACCTCCAGCGCGATGCGGTTCTCGGCGAGGTGGGCGAGCAGCTTCGGGTCGCGCGCGGAGCTGGTGCCGTGTCCGATGCGCTCGGCGCGCAGCTCGTTCAGCGCGTCCCAGACGGTCTCCGGCCCGGTGGTCTCACCCGCGTGCGGCACCGAGCGCAGTCCGGCCGCGATCGCCTGGTCGAAGTACGGCTTGAACTGCGGCCGCGGTACGCCGATTTCGGGCCCGCCGAGTCCGAAGGAGACCAGCCCCTCCGGCCGCAGCCGGTCGTCGGTCGCGAGCCGCAGGGTCTCCTCGGCCGCCTCGAGCCCCGCCTCGCCGGGGATGTCGAAGCACCAGCGCAGGACGACGCCGAACTCGGCCTCCGCCGCCTTGCGGGCGTCCTCGATGGCGTCCATGAAGGCGCGCTCGTCGATGCCGCGGCGGGTGGAGGACCACGGGGTGATGGTCAGCTCGGCGTAACGGACCTGCTGCCGGGCCATGTCCCGGGCGACCTCGTACGTCAGCAGCCGTACGTCCTCGGGGGTGCGGATCAGGTCGACGACGGACAGGTACACCTGGATGAAGTGGGCGAAATCGGTGAACGTGAAGTAGTCCGCGAGGGCCTCGGGGTCCGTCGGCACCTGGGAGTCGGGGTGGCGGGCGGCGAGGGTGGAGACGATGCGGGGGGAGGCGGATCCGACGTGGTGCACGTGCAGTTCGGCCTTGGGCAGTCCGGCGATGAAGGCGTGCAGGTCGCGGACGCCCTCGCGGGTGCTGAGCTGGTCGGTCAAGGATTCCTCCCCGGAACGGCGTCCCCGGACCGTGGTCGGGCGACGCGGGTGATCGGCTGATCGGTGATTCGGGGATCATCGTAGGCCGCCGCTCACGGGGTGAAGCCCCGGGCCGTAGCATGACGGCAGCTACGACAGAGGAGGGGACCTCACGCATGTCCGACGACGCGCAGGCGCCACAGGTGCCGCAGGACGCCGCCGCGACCCCGTGGGCATCCCCGGACCGGTCGGCTCCGCCGCCGACCCAGATCGACATGCCGTCGGCCGTCGGTCCCGAGGACGCGATACCCGGCGGGAACCCCCAGCCGGTTTCCCCGCCCGGCGGCTCCCCGGACAACGGCGCCGCCGGACCGCGCCCCGAGCCGAACCCCTGGGCCCCGCCCGTGGACCAGGCGCCCTCCCACGCGCCCGGTGCCCCCACACCCCCCTCGGTGCACAACCAGCCGACGGTCGTCGCCCTCCCCGGAACAGGCACCCCCGGCCATTCCCAGCCCCACCCCCAGTCCCCGCCCCAGTCCTGGGACAACCCCTTCGCGTCTCCCGCCGCCGCACCCGCGCCCCACCCGCGGCCCGCCGCCGGAGAGCCGGTTCCTCCGCCGCCCATCGCTCCCGAGGGCCCCGGCCAGGTCCCGTACGGCTACGGATACGGCTACCCGGCCTACCCCACGCCGGGACCCGGTTACCCGGGCGCCGCCGGCTACGGCTGGCCGATGATGCCCCCGGCGCCGAGCAACGGCATGGGCACCGCCGGACTGGTGCTCGGCATCATCTCGGCCGTCGTGTTCTGTCTGTGGCCGGTCGCGATCATCCTGGGGATCCTCGCGGTGATCTTCGGCGTGCTGGGGCGACGCAGGGCGCGCCGCGGCGAGGCGAACAACCCCGGTCAGGCGCTGGCCGGGATCATCTGCGGAGCGGTCGGCATCGCGCTCGGCATCGCGATGATCGTGGTCTTCTTCGTCCTCCCGGACAACAGCGGCAACAGCGACCCGTTCAGCGGAGACGACGGCTACTCCACCTCACTCGTCGTGCCGCACCTCGGCTAGACCGCCAACCGCTCCCGCGCCTCGACTAGTCGTCCCCCAGGAGTCGCTCCCGCGCCTCCATCAAGGCGAATCCCAGCAGGTTCGGCCCCCGCCACCGCTCAGGATGTGCCGCCCGCTCGTCGTCCGCCGCGAGTCCTATGCCCCAGACCCGGTCCATGGGGCTGGCCTCGACCAGCACCCGCGTGCCCGTGCCCAGCAGGAACGCGCGCAGCTCGGGATGGGCGGCGAACTTGTGCACGCTGCCCTCGACGACGATCCCGAAGCGCTCGCGCTCCCAGGTCGCCTCGTCGAAGCCGCGCACGAGCCGTCCCACCTTCTTGGCGAGCGCGGGGCTGGACGCCTCGATCGCGCGCCGCTGCGCCTCCGCGTCGCCGAAGAGCCGTGCCTTGCCCGCCATCATCCAGTGCTCGGCGGTCGCGTAGGAGACACCGTCCACCACGAACGGTGACGGCCACCACTGGCTCAGGCAGCTCGCACTCACCTGACCGTCCGGCCGCGGACGGTGCCCCCAGAAGTGCAGGTACTTGACCCTCGCCCCCGAGCGGACCGCGCTGACCAGCGCTTCCCAAGAATCGATCTTCGCCATGCACGCCACTGTGGCACGCACCACTGACATTCCGTCCCGCCTTTTCCATGGGGACTCGACACCTGGTCGACAGATTCCGTCGCGTAACCAAAAGGCAACAACGGAATCACTTGTTGGAGTCCCTTTGCTCTGTCAGGATCGGCACTCAAATCGAGCTGGAGCTACGCCCACCCCTGCGGCAGCGGGGAGAACGGCGGAGGAGAGCGACATGCACAATCCGGGCCATCGCTTCCAGGCGCAGGACCGCTTCGCGGACGGCGCGCAGTACATCGCGGGCCGGCTGACCAAGGGCACCTCGGGCCGTACGCACGCGGTCGTCGACCCCGCCACCGGCGACGAGGTCTACACGTACGAGCTGGCGAGCACCGTCGACGTGGACGCGGCCGTCGCCGCCGCCCTCGACGCGTTCCCCGGCTGGGCGGGCGCCACCCCCGGCGAGCGCTCCGACGCCCTGCACCGCTTCGCCGCCGTGCTCGCCGACCGCGCCGAGGAGTTCGCCCGGGCGGAGTCGCTCCAGTGCGGAAAGCCCCTCAAGCTGACCCGCGAGTTCGACGTGCCCGGCACCATCGACAACATCGCCTTCTTCGCGGGCGCGGCCCGGCATCTGCAAGGGCAGTCCGCGGGCGAGTACTCCGGCGACCACACCTCGTACGTACGCCGTGAGCCCATTGGTGTCGTCGGCTCCATCGCGCCCTGGAACTACCCCCTCCAGATGGCCGCCTGGAAGATCCTCCCGGCGATCGCCGCGGGCAACACGATCGTGCTGAAGCCCGCCGAGCTGACCCCGCTGACCTCGCTCCTCTTCGCCGAGGCCGCCACCGCGGCGGGCATCCCGGACGGCGTGATCAACATCGTGACGGGGGCCGGGAGGGACGCCGGCGAGCACCTCGTCGGCCACCCCGACGTGGCGATGACCTCCTTCACCGGGTCCACCGCGGTCGGCAAGCGCGTCGCCGAGATCGCCACCTCGACCGTCAAGCGACTCCATCTGGAACTGGGCGGCAAGGCCCCCTTCGTGGTCTTCGACGACGCGGACCTGGACGCGGCCGTGAACGGCGCGGTCGCGGGCTCGCTCATCAACAGTGGGCAGGACTGCACCGCCGCCACACGCGCGTACGTACAAAGGCCCCTCTACGAAGAGTTCGTGTCCAGGACGGCCGCCCTGATGGCGAGCGTCCGCCTCGGCGACCCGTTCGCGTCCGGCACCGACCTCGGCCCGCTGATCTCGCACGCCCAGCGCGACCGCGTGGCCGGATTCGTCGACCGGGCCCGCGGCTACGCGCGCGTGGTGACCGGCGGAGAGATCCCCGAAGAGCTCAAGGACGGCGCCTACTACCGGCCCACGCTCGTCGCCGACGCTCCTCAGGACAGCGAGATCGTGCAGTCCGAGATCTTCGGTCCCGTCCTGGTGGTGCTCCCCTTCGACAGCGACGACGAGGGAATCCGGCTCGCCAACGACACTCCGTACGGTCTCGCCGCCTCCGCGTGGAGCCGGGACGTGTACCGGGCCAACCGTGCGACCCGCGAGATCAAGGCGGGCTGCGTGTGGGTCAACGACCACATTCCGATCATCAGCGAGATGCCGCACGGCGGTTACAAGGCGTCCGGCTTCGGCAAGGACATGTCGGCGTACTCGTTCGAGGAGTACACCCAGATCAAGCACGTCATGTTCGACAACACCGCGGTCGCCAGGAAGGACTGGCACCGCACGATCTTCGGGGACCGGCCCTAGTCGATCCGGAGCCGGCCGCGTGTCGGCTTCCGACTATCGCCGAGTGGCAGACCAGGCCGCCAGACCACGGCCGCGACCCTTCCGAAAGGGCATCACGAGCATGGAGCAGTACGAGCCCGACCGCCTCTCCCCGGCCCAAGTGGCCGCCATGCGGCGCAGTTTCAGGAACGGCAGGGCCGCGCTCAGCCGCCGCTCGCTGCTGCGCGCCTCCGCGGGCGGCGCGCTCGCCGTCGGCGG
>LRTP01000516.1 GCA_001550305.1 Streptomyces diastatochromogenes | reverse complement strand
CTGGACATCGGCGACGGGCCGGTGGCCGCGCTGGCGTTCTTCCGGACCGCGACCGGCCGCCCCTGCCTCGCGGCGACGGGCCCCGGCGGAACCATCCACCTGTGGGACACCGACGCCGGCTCGCACCTGCTGCGGATCGTGACGGGCAGCCCGCTCGGGGCCCTCGACGCGCTCGACGCCCGGCAGCCGGGCGGCCCGCACCCCGAGCACCCCGTCCTCCTCGCGGCCGGAGTCGCTGGCGTATGCGTGTTCGACATCCGAATGGAGGGGCGCTGATCCGGCGCCCGCCGGGCCGCCGCATGTGGGCGTGCGCCTCCCGTGTGCCCCAGCGCCCCCCTCTCGCGCCCCCGCCACGGCGTGGAAGCGGGCATCCCTGGGCGCGCGCTACGGGAGAATGATCGCCCGCATGTACCGGCGGAACATGCGGGCGAGGGACACGTACGGCCTCGGCCCGCCGGGCGGCGCCCCGGCAGTGCGGCAGCGGCCGCAGACCATCGGCTCAGCAACGAGGACCAGGATGAACAACAGCCCTTCGGCGGTGACCACAGCCCACTTACCGTCCCTCGTCCCCGCTCCGGAACGCGGAGTGTGGCGGCTGGGCAAGAGGGACCACCCCAAGGAGTACAACCGGCTCGAACCCGAGACCAGCCAGGGCTCCAGCGCGGGCCGCTTCAGCCTCGCCACCTACGGAATGCTGTACTGCGCCAGCGATCCGGCCGGCTGTTACGCCGAGGCGCTCGCGCCCTTCCGCGTCCACCCCAAGCTGCGCGGGCTCATCGGCCACGAGTGGGACGAGCGGCCCAGCCACATGAGGCTCGGCCACCTGGCCTCGGGCTGGCGCGAGGACCACATCCTGGTCCGGCTCGAACCCGCGAAGGACGCCCAGTTCCTCGACGTCGACGCCGAGGCCACCCGGGCCGTCCTCGCGCGCGAACTCCGGGGCGAGCTGGCGGCGTGGGACATCGAGCCCCCGCTCACCGACCTGCACATCCACGGGCGCGACCGCAGGCTCGCCCGGCAGATCGCGGCCTGGACGGTCGCCCAGCGCAACGACGCCGGCCACCGGCTGGCCCAGGGCATCGCCTACCGCTCCGGATACGGCGGGCGCACCTGCTGGGCCATCTTCCACGACGTCGATCTCGTCGAGGCCGAGCGGCGCCCCATCCAGCCGGAGTCCCCCGAACTGCGCGCGGTCGCGGCGGAGTACGGCCTGCGCGTCTTCTGAACGGGGCACGCAGATCTCCTGATCGGGCCCGTGGATCTCCTGGACGGGGGCCTTCGGGTCCGCCGAACGGCGCCCGTCCCCCGGGCGTTCGGCCGCACCCGCGTCGCCCGATCGGGCGGTGCTCCGTCCCTTACCCATCTACGGCGCCGGATAAAACCCCTGGTCAAACCCCTCACGCCACTTTCGAGGTGGGATTTCACAGGGGATTGAAGGGGGGAAAACGGTGGAGTGAGAGACCCTCGGACGGGTAGACTTCCCTCAACACAACTGAGGAGACGCCATGTTGACACCCCGTCTGTCACCCCTTGCGCCATCCCGCGTCTTACCCGTTTCATGACCGCCAGGAAGCGAGGAATCATGCAGCCACTGCGAGAGTCCGCGGCCAAGACGGTCACCACGGGCGTCACCGACACGGTCACCGAGACCACCGCGCACGCCAACACGGTCCAGAAGTCGATCGCCGACATAGCGCGCTTCCTCCAGGACAACTTCGGGCAGAAACTCACCGCGTTCATCGCCGGTATCGAGGACCCGAAGCAGGTCGGCAAGTGGTCCAGCGCCCAGAACAGCCCGAGAATCGACTCCGAGCTGCGCCTGCGGGCGGCCTATCAGGTGTTCCAGATCATCGAGCTCCAGGAGAACTGCCACACGGCACGCGCCTGGATGATCGGCATGAATCCGCAGCTGGAGGACGACTCACCACTGCAGGCCATCGCCGAGGATCGGCACAAGGACGTCATGGCGGCGGCCCGCTCGTACGTCAAGGGCGATCTCTGACGCGCCCCATGGGCTTGCTTGCATATGCAAGGATCTCGCGCCTATCTTGGCGCGCATGCAGTCCTACACCATCGGTCAGGCGGCCCGGCTGCTCGGCGTGAGCCCGGACACCGCACGTCGGTGGGCGGACGCCGGGCGGATGGCGACGCACCGGGACGAGGGCGGGCGGCGGCTGATCGACGGGCGGGATCTGGCCGCGTTCTCCGTCGAGCTCGCCAAGGGCGGCAGCGGTGAGGAGGACGCCTCCTACACCTCCGTGCGCAACGCGTTCCCGGGCATCGTCACCGCCGTGAAGCTCGGCGACGTGGCGGCCCAGGTGGAGATCCAGGCCGGACCGCACCGGCTGGTCTCCTTGCTGACCCGGGAGGCCGTGGAGGAACTCGGCCTCGAGGTCGGCATGGAGGCCACCGCCCGCGTGAAGTCGACGAACGTGCACATCGACCGCGTCTAGGGCCTGTCTTTCGCATCAGGCCCGTCGGGCGGCGGCCTCGACGGCCGTCGGTCTACCCACTCATCGGGTGACGGAGTACGAGTGCGCCCCCGTCCCCGCCAGCGCACCCCCGTCGACGATCAGGTACTCGTCCCGGATCGGGGTCCCGTCGAGCCAGGACTCCAGGATCTCCCGGGTGCCCGCCGCGTAACGGGCCTGCGCGGACAGCGACGAACCCGAGATGTGCGGGGTCATGCCGTGGTGCGGCATGGTGCGCCAGGGGTGGTCGGCCGGCGCGGGCTGCGGATACCAGACGTCACCCGCATACCCCGCCAACTGCCCGCCGCGCAGGGCCCGTTCGACGGCGTCCCGGTCCACGATCCGGGCCCGTGCCGTGTTGATCAGATAGGCGCCGCGCTTCATCGTGGCGAGCAGCTCGTCGCCGAACAGGCCCTCCGTCTCCGGATGCAGCGGCGCGTTGATGGTGACGACGTCGCAGTGCGGCGCCATCTCGGCGGCCGTGGCGTGGAAGGTCAGCCCGAGCTCCCGCTCCACCTCCGCCGGCAGCCGGTGCCGGTCCGTGTAGTGCAGCTTCACATCGAAGGGCGCGAGGCGGCGCAGCACCGCGAGGCCGATGCGTCCGGCGGCGACCGTACCGACGTGCATGCCCTCCAGGTCGTACGAACGGGCCACGCAGTCCGCGATGTTCCAGCCGCCGTCCAGGACGACCTGGTGGGAGGGGAGGTAGTTGCGGACGAGGGAGAGCGTCATCATCACCACGTGTTCGGCGACGCTGATGCTGTTGCAGTACGTCACCTCGGCGACCGTGACACCGTGCGCGATGGCCGCGTCGAGGTCGACGTGGTCGGAGCCGATGCCCGCCGTGATCGCCAGCTTCAGGTTCTTCGCGGCGGCGATCCGCTCGGGGGTCAGATAGGCGGGCCAGAACGGCTGCGAGATGACGACGTCCGCGTCCGGCAGCTCCCGGTCGAAGACCGAGCCGGCACCGCCGCGCACCTCCTTGTCGGAGGTGACGACCAGGGTGTGCCCGCGCTCCTCCAGGAAGCGGCGCAGACCGAGTTCGCCGCTCACGCTGCCGAGGAGGTGGCCGGGGGTGAAGTCGGTCGCCTTCGGGGTCGGCGTGGTCCGGCCACCGGGATAGTGGTCGATGACGGGGAGATCGTCCCGGGCGTACGTCGTGGGGTATCCGTCGGTCGGGTCGTCGTACAGCACGCAGAGCACCTTGGCCATGACGCGGCTCTCCTCAACTCCGTTGATCGCGAGCTCCGTTGAACGGACGGTGCTGTCACGATCCTCGGAGCCGATCGCGCTGGTCAAAGCGAACCTCGCTATGCCCGGATAGACGGCGGCTATCAGCGCGCCCTCAACCACGCCCGCCCAGATAGGTGTGGAGCAGCGCGTCCAGCGCGTCCCTGACCCGCGCCTCCCGCGCCACCGTCAGCAGCGCCTCCGCGAGGACGGACGGAGGATCGTCCCGCGCCATGACGAGCCCCACCCTCGGCCCGTGCGCGGGCCCCTCCAACGGAACCACCCGCATCCCCTCCGGCACCCCGAACATGTGCAGCCAGGCGTGGGAGATCACGCTGGACCAGCGGCCACTGGGCAGATGCGCGTACAGCCCGGCGACACTGTCCGACTCGATCGCCGGGGTCGCCTTCGCGCCGTCCGCCGCGAAGCACTCGTCGATGATCCGCCGGTTGCGCATCCGGGGACTCAGCAGGCACAGGGGCAGGGCGGCCGCGTGCGCCCAGCGGGCGGTCGTCGCCGCGCCGAGCGGACCGGCCACCGGGGTGAGGAGCACATACCGCTCCTCGTAGAGCGGGAAGCGGCGTACGTGACGGAGCTCTTCGTCGTCGAGATACGTCATCGCCGCGTCGAGCTCGAACTCGGCGAGCCCCTGGGTGATCTCGGCCGACGACAGGGACTCCAGGCCGACGCGGGCCCCCGGGTGGCGTTCGCAGAACGGGGTGGTGAGGAGGGAGGCGGCGGGCAGCGCGGTGGGGACGATGCCCAGGCGCAGGGTGCCGGTCAGGCCGCCGCGCAGCGCCGACAACTCCTGGTGCAGGGCGTCGCGTTCGGCGAGGATGCGGTGCGCCCAGGCGAGGACCACCTCCCCCTCCGGGGTCAGCCCCTCGTACCGTCTGCCCCGGCGCACGATCGGCACGTCCAGCTCGTGTTCGAGACGGCGGATCGCGGCGGACAACGAGGGCTGGGAGACGAAGCAGGCGGCCGCCGCGCGGGCGAAGTGCCGCTCCCTGGCCAGCGCGACCAGGTACTCCAGCTGGCGCAGCAGCATCCACGACCTCCCCGGCGGGTCAGGCTCGCAGACGCGGGTGCGTGGCGTCCATGCCCTGCCCGTCTACGTCCACGACGGGTAGCGCCCGTCCACACGGATCGCGTTGATGCCGCTGATGTGCCGGGCGCCGCAGCGGTCCTGGGGCAGCACGAGCTGGGGGCCCGCCCGGTCCAACGGGGTGTCGTCGATGCCGACCGCGAGGAGGACCGGGGCGTGCCCGAAGTCCGGGTCGATCTCGGCCCAGGTGAGGAGCGCGTGATGGCCGTCCGCCCCGGCCACCGCGATGAGGAAGCGCAGCCGGTCCTTGCGGCGGGCGGGGTCGAAGCCCGGTCCGGCGTCGTGCAGGACGTCGTGCAGCAGGGGCCCCTCGAAGCGGTGGTGCTGTACGCCGCTGGTGGCGCACTCGAAGCTGACCCGGGCCCGGTGCTGGGGCCAGGCCAACAGGTCGGGCACGGTCAGCCGGACGGGGCGGGCGAGGTCTCCGGTCAGGGCGACCGACGCGAGCGAGTGAGCGGGCGACTGAGTCGGGGACTGCCCCACTGGGCACCACCTCCCGAATGTCCGTACCCAGGAGGCGGTCCCGTACAAACGCACATGCGTACACCCAGGCAACGATCGTGCAGCTCATGCGATGTGACAGGAGACTTCCGGCTTGCATCTGCGGAAGTATGATCGGCGTAAGCATGCCTGAGGCTTCCGAGGGAGTAGACCCGTGATGACCCGATCCACGCGCCGGACCCGCACCCGCACTCTGCGCGTGGCCGGCGTCGGTGCCGCCGCGCTGCTGGCCCTGAGCGCCTGCTCGTCCTCCGACTCCGGCTCCTCCTCCGACTCCTCCCCGAAGTCGGACACCTCGGCCTCCTCCTCGCCGAAACTCTCCGGCACGGTGACCGTGTTCGCCGCCGCCTCGCTCAAGGAGAGCTTCACGACCCTGGGCAAGGAGTTCGAGAAGGCCAACCCGGGCACGAAGGTCACCTTCAACTTCGGCGGCAGCGACACGCTCGCCGCCAGCATCACCGGGGGCGCACCGGCCGACGTGTTCGCCGCCGCCAGCCCCAAGACGATGGCGATCGTGACGGACAAGAAGGACGCCGCGACCACGCCCGCGACCTTCGTGCGCAACCAGTTGGAGATCGCGACCCTGCCCGGCAACCCCGACAAGGTCGCCTCCCTGAAGGACCTCACGAAGTCCGGCCTCAAGGTCGTACTCTGCGACAAGACGGTGCCGTGCGGCGCCGCCGCGCAGAAGGCGCTGGACGCGAGCAAGCTGAAGCTGACCCCGGTCTCCTACGAACAGGACGTCAAGAGCGCCCTGACGAAGGTGGAGCTGAAGGAGGCCGACGCCGCCGTCGTCTACAAGACCGACGTGAAGGCGGCGGGTGACAAGGTGGAGGGCGTGGAGTTCCCCGAGTCGGCCAAGGCCATCAACAAATACCCGATCGCCCTGCTCAAGGACGCGCCCAACGCGGAGGCGGCGAAGGCGTTCATCGCGCTCGTGCAGTCCGCCGAGGGCCAGAAGGTGCTCACCGCCGCGGGGTTCCTGCAGCCGTGACCGAGCTGGACGCCTCCGACGCCGCGGCCGACACCCTCACCGGTGGGCCGCGGCGCCGGCGCGTCCGGACGGCCGGCCGGCCGACCGGGGTCCCGCTCCCCCTCCTCCTCCCCGCCCTGGTCGGCCTGGCCTTCCTCCTGCTCCCCCTGCTCGCCCTGCTTCTACGAGCCCCCTGGCGGGACCTCCCGAACCAGCTGACCAGTACGGCGGTCTGGCAGGCGCTCCAGCTGTCCCTGGTCTGCGCCACGGCGGCGACCGGGGTGAGCCTGGTGCTGGGCGTGCCGCTGGCCTGGCTCCTCGCCCGTACGGACTTCCCCGGCCGGGGCTTCGTACGGGCCCTGGTGACGCTGCCCCTCGTGCTGCCTCCGGTGGTGGGCGGTGTGGCGCTGCTGCTGGCGCTCGGGCGCAACGGCGTCGTCGGGCAGTGGCTGGACTCGTGGTTCGGGATCACGCTGCCGTTCACCACGGCGGGCGTCGTGGTCGCGGAGGCGTTCGTGGCGATGCCGTTCCTGGTCATCAGCGTGGAGGGCACGCTCCGGGCGGCCGATCCGCGCTACGAGGAGGCCGCCGCGACGCTCGGCGCCTCCCGGTTCACCGCGTTCCGCCGGGTCACCCTGCCGTTGATCGCGCCCGGGATCGCCGCTGGCGCCGTACTGGCGTGGGCGCGGGCCCTCGGCGAGTTCGGGGCGACGATCACCTTCGCCGGCAACTTCCCCGGGCGCACCCAGACCATGCCGCTCGCCGTCTACCTGGCCCTCCAGAACGACCCGGCCGCCGCGATCGCCCTGAGCCTGGTCCTGCTGGCGGTGTCGATCGCGGTCCTGGCGGGCCTCAGGGACCGCTGGACGGCGGCGCCGTCATGACGGACCCGACGCTTCCCCCGGGCAAGTCCTCCGCCTGCGACAAGGGCCTCGACGCCCACCTGGTCGTCCACCGCGACGCCTTCCGTCTCGACATCGCCCTGGCCGCCGCGCCCGGTGACGTCGTCGCGCTGCTCGGGCCGAACGGGGCGGGCAAGAGCACCGCGCTGCGGGCGCTGGCGGGGCTCACGCCGTTGTCCGACGGCGGCCTGATCCGGCTGGACGGCGCGGACCTGGGGCGTACGCCGCCCGAGGCCCGCCCGGTCGGCGTCGTCTTCCAGGACTATCTGCTCTTCCCGCACCTGTCCGCCCTGGACAACGTGGCGTTCGGGCCGCGCTGCCAGGGCGTACCGAAGGCGGCGGCGCGGGAGCGGGCCGCGCGGTGGCTGGACCGGATGGGGCTGGCCGAGCACGCGGCAGCCAAGCCGCGCCGGCTGTCCGGCGGCCAGCAGCAGCGCGTC
>LRTP01000515.1 GCA_001550305.1 Streptomyces diastatochromogenes | reverse complement strand
CAACGCGAGCCGCCGCACGCCGAGTTCGCGCTCCAGCGCGGAGGGCAGCTCGGCGCGCAGTGCGTCGCCGAGGGTGGCGAGCCCCGCCGCTCCGACGGTGACGGCCCCCAGTTCCTCCGTTCCGGTGGCCGCCATCAACTCCCGGGCCATCGGGAGCAGTTGCTCCAGCAGATGTCCGGCGTCGATGCCGCGCGGGCCGGTGCGGACCGGCTCCTTGGAGGTCAGTGGAACGCCGACGACATGCCCGTGCACGGCCAGTGCCGCCCGCAGTCCCGAGCCACCCGAGTCCACCGCCAGCACACCGGCCGACACGTGGGAGGGACGCAACAGGCTCCCCTCCTTTCTGCTGACCGGCCGCCTGGGCGATCGGTTGGGTGATCGGCTGGACCGGCTCGATGATCTCGGCGCGGTGGAAGACTAGCGCCGAGAGGCGGGTCCGCGCGCGGCGCTCGTCCGTATGAATCCGTATGAATGCGTCACGGCGTGTGCCAGTAGAGTGGCACGTCGTGGCACCACGACCCTTGCATGAACTCATCGAAGCAGGCTGGGCGAAGGCCCTGGAACCTGCGGCCGAACGCATCGCCGCCATGGGGGACTTCCTCCGGGCCGAGATAGCGGCGGGCCGGACCTATCTCCCGGCCGGGGCGAATGTCCTGCGGGCCTTCCAGCAGCCCTTCGACGACGTCCGCGTGTTGATCGTCGGCCAGGATCCCTACCCCACACCGGGGATGGCCATCGGGCTGAGTTTTGCCGTGTCGCCCGAGGTGCGTTCGCTGCCGGGCAGCCTGGAGAACATCTTCCGGGAACTGCACACGGACCTGGGGCTGCCCAGGCCGTCCAACGGCGATCTGACGCCCTGGACCGAGCAGGGGGTGCTGCTGCTCAACAGAGCGCTGACGACGGCGCCCCGCAAGCCCGCGGCGCACCGGGGCAAGGGCTGGGAAGAGGTCACGGAGCAGGCGATCCGGGCGCTGGTCGCGCGGGAGAAGCCGCTGGTGTCGATCCTGTGGGGGCGTGACGCCCGCAATCTGCGGCCGCTGCTCGGGGATCTCCCGGCGATCGAGTCCGCGCACCCCTCACCGATGTCGGCCGACCGCGGTTTCTTCGGCTCGCGTCCGTTCAGCCGGGCCAACGAGCTGTTGGAGAGGCAGGGCGTCCAGCCGGTGGACTGGCGCCTGCCGTAGAGCGGTCACCGGATCGCGTGCCACCCGCACGGGTTCCGGGGCGCGTGGGCGGGCGGCGTGGGCGGGGCACCGGCGCGAGGCGGTGCCCGTCGGCCTCGTGGCCCGGGACCGACCGTTCGAACTCCCGCCGGACTTCCGGGCGGTGTCGTGCAACCCCGCCGGTGCCGAGCGCGTCGACGTGCACGAGACTGTGCTCCGCGACTGCATTCCGCAGATCGTCCGCACCGACCCGGGAGGGACCAACAGCATGATCATTTTTGGCACCAGGGGATACCTGTACCAGCTCGCGATAATGACGCTGGTGTGTGGCCGCTGCGGCAATCCCTCGGCGCACACGCTCCGCAAGCGTGTCACGAAGTTCACGCTGTTCTTCGTGCCGCTGTTCCCGATCTCGTCGAAGTACGCGACGCAGTGCACCTTCTGCGGCGCGGAACAGAAGGCGACCAAGGAGCAGGCGGAGCAGTTGCAGGCGCAGGCCGCGAGCGCGCACGCCGCCCAGCAGTACGGCCAGCCGCAGCAGCCCCAGCAGCCGTACCAGGCCTGAGCCGGGGACGGGGACCGACCCGGCGGTACGTCGACGGCGCCGTGCCCCCCGCGGACGGCGCCGGTCCGCCGCCGACCCCTTCCGTATGAGTCGTCCAGGCTGCATTCCGTGCCACACAGGTCGCAAATGCCCCCGTCGGGCAATGATGGACTACCTGGACATGGCGTCTCGACGGAAGGGAACCCTCTCATGGGTCTGATCGGATCGATCGGCCTGATCCTGCATCCCCGGCGCAATCCGGGACCGGTCATCGAGTCGGTCGTGCAGTGGGCCCGCAAGAACGATGCCGAGGTGCTGGGGCTGCCGGACGAGGTGGGCCGCATCGACTGCAGCGCCGTGGCCGTACCGGACCAGGACCTCGTCGCCCGGGCCGATCTGATCGTCAGTCTCGGCGGAGACGGAACCATGCTCCGTTCCATGAGGCTGCTGTCCGGAAGCGCCACTCCGGTGCTCGGCGTCAACCTGGGCCGACTGGGCTTCCTCGCGGAGATCGATGTCGACGAGCTCCAGTCCGCGCTGGACCGGATCGACAGCGGCCAGTTCACCACCGAGGCCCGGATGGCCGTACGAACGCGCCTCCCGGACGGACGCGAGGTCCGCGCGTTCAACGACATCGCCCTCGTACGGGTACCCGGCAGCGGCATGGCCGCCATCGCGATCCGGCTCCAGGACGAGGAGTTCATCCGCTACGCCGCCGACGCCGTCGTGGTCTCCACCTCGACCGGATCCACGGCGTACAGCTTCGCCGCGGGCGGCCCGATCCTCTCGCCCCGGGTGGAAGCCATCCTGGTCGTCCCCGCCAGCGCGCACTCGTCGTTCGACCGGGCGCTCGCCCTGCCCGCGGACGAGGACGTCACCCTCGAACTGCTCCCCACGACCGGGCGACTGGCGGTCGAGGTCGACGGCGAGGTGCTCGGCTACCTCGACGCGGGCGACCGGGTCACCGTGTCGGCGTGCCCCGCGGCAGCTCATGTCGTGCGCCTGGGCGGTACGACGTTCTACCAGCGAGCACGCAGAAAACTCGGCATCAAGGGAAGTATCGAGGCGGGCGGGCGAACCTCCCGGGACTCCGCCGACCCCTCGACGGGGCGCTGAAGAGCGGGCCGAGGAGCGCGTCTCGAGCGGCACGGCGGCCGACCCGAGGGAGGCGGCCTTGGGCAGGGTGGGCCGCCGACGGAAGGGTCCATGTCATGACCGCACCGCAGACCCGGCGGCCGACCCCGATGGTCGTCCACGCGCATCCGGACGACGAGGCCTCGGACGGGCGGCACACTCGCCCGCCACGCGGCCGCCCGGGGCGGGCCGGGTCGAGGAAGACGTGCGGGCCCACCCGCCGTGGACCGGCGGCACACGGGAGAGCGACCTGTTCGAGGGCGTCCGCGAGACGTCCTGAAGCCGACGGCCTCGCTCTGATCGGGGCTCAGTCCTGCCGGCCGACCCCTTGAAGCGCCGCCCGTTGCCGCGCGGCGCGCACCGCCGCCGACAGCGAGGCGATGTCGTAGGCGCCGTAGTGGCGGCGGCCGTTGACGAAGAACGTCGGGGTGCCCGAGACACCGCTGAGGTCGGCGGACTCCACGTCCGCCGCGACCCTGGCCGTCCCCGTGCCTTCGCGGAGATCCTTGCGGAAGCGTTCGATGTCGAGCCCGATCTCCTCGGCGTAGCGCAGCAGGTCCTTCGGCCGCAGGTCACCCTGGTGCTGCATCAGCAGGTCGTGCATCTCCCAGTACCCGTCCTGGTGGGCCGCGGCCTCGGCGGCCTCCGCGGCGAACTGGGCGTTCGGATGGACATCGGTCAGCGGCAGATGGCGCCACACGTAGCGCACGTCGCCGAAGTCGGCGAGCAGCTCGCGCACCACGGGCTCGGCCAGGCCGCAGTACGAGCACTCGAAGTCCCCGTACTCGACGAGCGTCACGGGCGCCTCCAGCGGGCCGCGTACGTGGTCGCGGTCCACGTCCACGGGGTCGCTGAGGTCGACGATGGTGGTGCCCGTACCGAGGAGGGCCCGGACACGGGAACGCTTGGGAAGGGCGCCGATCACCGAGGTGACCAGCCAGGTGAGGAGGAACGCGCCCACCACGGCGGCGATGATGCCGATCTTCGCCTCCGCCAGCCGGGCCCCGTCGAAGGCGAGGGTCGCGATCAGCAGGGACACGGTGAACCCCACTCCCGCCAGGGTGCCGCCCGCGGTGATGGCGCCCCAGCCGACCGGCGGGTGCAGCCGCCCGCGGCTGGCGCGTGTGGTGAGCCAGGTGGCGCCGATGATGCCGAGCGGCTTGCCGAGCACGTAGCCGAGGAGGATGCCGAGGGCGATCGGGGAGGTGAAGGCATGGGCCAACTGGCCGGCGCTGATGGTGATGCCGGCGTTGGCGAGGGCGAACAGCGGCACGATCACATAGCTCGTCCAGGGGTGGAACATTCGTGTGAGCCGCTCGTTGGGCGAGAGCGTCGAGGCGATCCCGCGCCGTACGGAGCGCTCCAGTTCCGGCGTCGGCTGCTCGCGGAAGCGCCGGAAGAGACGGCTGGCTCGTTCCAGGTCGACGCGCTCGGCGGGGTAGGCGTAGGTGAGCAGGCCCATCGCGAGCCCGGTCACGACCGGGTCCACCCCCGACTTGAGCAGCGCGACCCACACCGCCGCGCCCAGCACCGCGTACAGCGCGGGAACCCGTACCCCGAGGGTGCGTCGCACCAGCACGACGGCCGCGAAGAGGCCGAGCGCCGTCAGCAGCGCGGGCAGGACCAGGGCGCCGCTGTAGGCGACGGCGATCACGGCCAGGGCCAGGAAGTCGTCCACGACGGAGATGGTGAGGATGAAGACCCGAAGACTGTCGGGCAACCGTGCCCCGAAGAGGGCCAGCATGCCCAGGGCGAAGGCCGTGTCCGTCGACATGGCGGCGCCCCAGCCGTGCAGGGAGTCGTGGCCCGCGTTGAGAGCCAGGTAGATCGCGATCGGCACGACCATGCCGCTGAGCCCGGCGAGCAGCGGCAGCGTGACCCTTCTGCGCTCCCGCAACTCGCCCAGGTCGAACTCCCGGCGCGCCTCGAGTCCCACGACGAAGAAGAACAGCGTCATCAGCCCGCTGTTCACCCACTCCCGCAGGCCCAGGGAGACTTCGCCCGCCCCGAGGCGGACCGACAGCTCGGTGCTCCAGAAGGCCTCGTACGTGCCCGGCCCCATGTTGGCCCAGGCGAGGGCTGCGAGCGTGGCGGCCAGCAGAACCGCGGCACTGCCGGTCTCGGTCTGCAGGAAAGAGCGCAGCGGACCGCGCCCGTCCTTGCCGCACACGGTCTGCCCCGACATGGGCGAGGTCTCGGCTGGCACAGTCACCCCCTGATTCTCGCCCCGCGCGTGGTCCGGCACGCGGCGAAACGGTGTCGGGGAGGAGATCCGCGCAGTGCTCGGTGAGGAGATCCGCTCGGTGGCCGGGGAGGAGATGCGCTCGGTGGCCGGGGAAGAGGTCCGCTCAGTGGTCGGCGACGAGGTCCCTGATGGCCTTGACGACGTCGGCGGAGGCCTCCTCGGCCATGAAGTGCCCGCAGGAGACGGTCGTGTGCCGCAGGTCGGGCGCCCAGGCGCGCCACCGCGCGGCGGCGTCGAAGCCGAGAGCCGCGCCCCAGTCCTGCTGGAGAACGGCCACGGGCATCCGCAGCCGGTTCCCGGCAGCACGGTCGGCCCGGTCGTGCTCGACGTCGATGCCGGCCGAGGCGCGGTAGTCGGCGACGATGGAGGGGACGGCCGCGCGCGAAGCCGCCAGGTAGGCGGCGCGGATCTCGTCCGGGATCGCCCTCGGGTCCCGCGTCCAGATGTCGAGGAAATGACCGAAGAAGACGTCCGCGGCGGCGTGGATCATCCGCTCGGGCAGACCCGGCGGCTGGGCCATCAGGTAGAGGTGGAAGCCGACGGCCGCGCCGGTGCCGTGCATCACGTCCCACATGTCCAGCGTGGGCAGCACGTCGAGCGAGGCGAGATGGGTGATTGCCTCGGGGTGGTCGAGGCCCGCGCGGATGGCGACCAGCGCGCCCCGGTCGTGCCCCGCCAGGGCGAAACGCTCGTGGCCCAGAGCGCGGGCGAGCGAGACGACGTCGGCGGCCATGGTGCGCTTGGCGTACGCGTTCCCGTCGGCGCCGGTGTCGACGGGCTTGTCGCTGGCGCCGTAGCCCCGCAGGTCGGGACAGATGACGGTGTGGTCGGCCGCGAGGTCGGTGGCCACGTGCCGCCACATCAGGTGCGTCTGCGGGAATCCGTGCAGCAGCACGATCGGGCTGCCGGATCCGGCGACGGCGACGTGGAGCGCGACATGGTCGGCGACGGGGACCCGCCGGTAGTCGAAGCCGGGGATGGTCGGTGCCATGGTTCGCCCTTTCTGGGAGGCGGAAGCGGAAGGTGACGGACGCGACGAGCCTGCCGGGCGCGAATCAGCAGGTGATCAGCGCGTGCTCAGCACGTGATCAGCAGGTCGTCGGCGCAGTACCGTGGCGAGGGTGTCGGGAGAGGCGAGCAGGGTGCGGGTCGCGTTCGGTGTGCTCGGACCGACCGTGGCCGAGAGCGACGGCCGCGCGCTCGCGCTGAAGGGACCGAGGCACCGGGCCGTGCTGGCCCGGCTGGTGGTGGCCCGCCGCCGGGTCGTCCCTGTCACCCACCTGGTCGGCGACCTGTGGACGGATCCCCCGCCCGGCGCCGTGGGCGCCGTACAGACCTTTGTCGCCGCGTTGCGACGCGTCCTGGAGCCGGACCGTCCGTCCCGGGCCCCCGCCCGGCTGCTGGTCACGGACGGCCCCGGGTACGCGTTGCGCCCGGAGCCGGACGCCGTGGACGCCTGGTGCTTCGAGACGGCCGTCGGCGCCGCCGCGCGGTTGCCGGCCCCGCAGGCGCTGCCTCGACTGGAGGAGGCGCTGGCCCTGTGGCGCGGGCCCGCCTACGCCGAGTTCGAGGAGGAGGACTGGGCCCGGGGCGAGCGCTCCCGCCTCGCCGAGCTGCGGCTCCAGGCGGTGGAGCAGCGGGCCCGGACGCAGCTGGACCTCGGCCTGGCCGCCGAGGCGGTGCCCGACCTGGACGTACACCTCACCGCTCACCCCTGGCGCGAGGACGCCTGGCGGCTGCTGGCGCTGGCGTTGTACCGGCAGGACCGTCAGGGGGATGCGCTGGGCGTGCTGCGCAGAGCCCGTGCGGTTCTGGCCGACCAGCTGGGGGTGGACCCCGGGCCGCGGCTGCGCCGCCTGGAGGCGGACATCCTCGCCCAGGACCCCGGGCTCGATCCTCCGGCCGGGCCGACGGCGACCGCGGCCCGGCTGTGGACACGGACGGCGGCGGCCTACGACCGTACGGTCGCCGCCGGTGCCCGGGCCCGGTTGGAGACGACGGTGAGCCTGATCCGCAACCTCGCGGTCACCGGGGGCGGTGGGCTCGCGGCCGCCAGGCAGCACCGTATGGAGGCCATCGCGGCGGCGGAGGAGTTCGGCGACCCGGACCTGTCCGCCCGGGTGATCGGCGCCTACGACGTCCCCGCGATCTGGACCCGCAACGACGATCCGGAGCAGGCCCGACGGATCGTCGATGCCGCCGAGCGCGCCCTCACCGCTTTGCCGGGCGACGCGCACGAGGCCGCGCGGTGCCGCCTGCTGGCCACGATCGCCCTGGAGACGCGCGGCAGCCGGGCGCCACGCGGTCCCCAGGCCGCCCGCGAGGCGGAGCAGATCGCCCGTCGTCTCGACGATCCCGCGCTGCTGGCGTTCGCGCTGAACGGGGCGTTCATGCAGTCCTTCACCCGCGCGGGCCTGGCCCCACGGCGTGACGAGATCGGCGCGGAGCTGGTCGAACTGGCCGCGCGGCACGACCTGGTGACCTATGAGGTACTCGGTCACCTCATCCGGCTCCAGGCGCGCGGCGCGCTGGCCGACTTCGCCGCGGCCGACCGCCATGCCGCCGCCGTGGACCGGCTGGCCG
>LRTP01000514.1 GCA_001550305.1 Streptomyces diastatochromogenes | reverse complement strand
CCGTGGCCGCGGCCGCCCGCCAGTGCCGCGCTGCCGCGGACCGGTCACCGCGCAGCAGCGCGCCGTCCCCATAGCCGATGGGCACGTGCACGGCCGCCCACACGTCGCGTTCAACGTCGAGGCGCTCCTTCATGAGGACCTCTGCTCTGGCCAGCAGAGCCTGCGAACCATCGAAGTCCTCCAGGCGCAGCGCCGCCGCCGACGCGAAGATCGCCGCCTCCGCGGCCAGCGAGGCGTCGTCGATCCGCTCGGCCAGCCGCATCGCCCGTTCCGCGGTGGTGAACAGGTCCGCTGCGACGCGGTTGCACCCGGCGCGCGCCACCAGCCAGCGGGCCCGGCCCCGCTCGCTCAGGTCGTCCTCGTGCAGGCGGTCGGTCCAGGCGAGGCCTTCGTGGGTGTGCCCGGTCATCCACAGCGGCAGCCACACCGACCACAGCAGCTCGGCGGCGTCGTCGTACCGGCGGGCGTCGACGAGTTGGTCGAAGCCGAGCCGTAGCACGTGGCGATCGATCTCGACCTGCTCGACCGCCGTCATGTCGCCGCGGCCCCGGATCTGCGCGCCGTGTTCGCGCGCCGCCCGCAGGGCCCATCGGGCCACGCCCCGAAGGACTTGTTCCCGGTCGGCCGGTTTGAGCGTCTCGAGCGCGTACCGGCGGACCGGTTCCAGCAGCCGGTACCGCGTGACCGGCCCCGCGTCGTCGCGGGTGACCAGTGAGTGCTCGATCAGCTCGGCGAGCGCGCCCACCGCATCCGCCGCATCCGGTGCGGCGATCGCGTCAACTGTGTTGAGGGAGAAGCTGCCCGGGACCATGGCGAGCCGGGGGAGCAGGCGCTGGGCCGTGGGGCCGAGTATCTGGCAGCTCCACTCGATGGTGGCCGCCATGGTGCGTTGCCGCGCCGGCAGGTCCCGCGGGCCGGCCACGGGCAGATCCGTGAGCTGGTCGATCCGCTCGAGCAGTGCCCGTGACCCAAGTCGGGCGGCCGCGGCGGCCAGGAGCTCGATGGCCAGGGGCAGCCCGTCGGCGCGTCGGCACAGCTGCGCGACGGCACCCTCGTCCCCACTCCCAGCGGGCGGCGCGCCGGCGGCGGCCAGCCGCTCGTCGAAGAGACGCACGGCCGCCGCGGGGCCGAGCGGGGCGATGCGCACCTCACGTTCTGGGCGCACCCGCAGCGGGACGCGGCTGGTGGCCAGGATCACCGTGTCGGGGGCAGCCGTCAGTAACTCGACCAGTTGCGGGCCGCAGGCCGTCACGCGCTCCAGGTTGTCGAGCACGAGCAGGGCCGACGCCCCGGCGAGGTGCGCGGCGAGGCCGGTCACCGTGTCGGCGGCGGATCCCGCGGCGCGGGCAACGACTGCGACGGCGTCGTCGGGGTCGGTGACCTCGGTCAGGTCGGCGAAGTACACGCCGTCCGGGTGATCGGCGACCACCACATCCGCCGCCACCAGCGCGACGGTGGTCTTGCCCACCCCGCCCGGACCGGTGAGCGTCACCAGCCGGCCCGGCGTGGCGCGCAGGGCCGCGACGATCTCCGCGACCTCGTCGTCCCGCCCGACCACCGGGACGGCCGGAGGTGACGGCGGGCAGGGCGTCAACGTCCGGGGCGGCATTTCGAGGGCCCCGTCCCCGGCCCGGCCCAGGGTGGACAGCAGCGCCATGCGGTCGGCGTCTCGGAGCTGCAGCGCCGAGGCCAGCGCCCGCACGGTGTGCGGCTGGGGCTGGGTCCGTCGCCCGCGTTCCAACGCGCTGACCGCGTCGACCGACACTCCGGCGGCTGCGGCCAGCTCCTGCTGGGTCAGCGACCTGGCCTCCCGCAGGTCCCGCAAGAGTGCCGCGAAGCTGCTCGTCTTCCGCGCCGGTCCTACCGAATCGTTCACGGGCTCGATTATGCCCGCAAGGGCGGGGCGCGTCCGGGCGGTGTCCGGGCGTTGTCCGGTTGTCGGGCAGCACCCCCGATCTTCATGCTCGACGGTGACAGAACGAACCAGAGCTAGGAGATCGACGGCATGCTCCCCCAGGCCCTCCACGCACTGCGCGAGGCGATCAACTCCCACGTCCCGGAGCGGATCGCCGGCTGCTTCACCGACGACTACGTGGCCGAACGACCGCTGCGACCGGCGGAGGGGTCCATCGGTTCCGGCCAGGTCGCCGCGAACTGGACAAAGATCTTGGCCGGGCTGCCCGACCTGCAGGCCGAGATCCTGCGCCATGCCCAGAACGGCGACGAGCTGTGGTCGGAGTGGGAGATGCGGGGCACCGCCCCGACCGGGGCGACGGTCGTGCTGCGCGGCCCGGTCGTGCTCACCACCCGCGACGGACGGATCGCATGGGCCCGGTTCTACCCCGACCCGGTCACCACGAACGGCCCGACCCACACCACCGTCTCCCGGGTGCTGGACGCCCCGGCCGAACAGATCTTCGCGGTGCTCCGCGACCCCCGCCGCCACCCCGAACTCGACGCCACTGGCCTCCTGCGGCACGCCGAAACCTCCCACCCGGTCGACGCCGTCGGCGACACCTTCGTCATGGCCATGCGCAACGACGAGATGGGCGACTACCGGATCGAGAACCACGTCGTGGCCTTCACCGAGAACCGAGTCATCGCCTGGGCGCCCGGCCAACCGGGTCAGCGCCTGACCGGTCACCGCTTCACCTGGAAGCTCACCCCGACCGACGACGGCCACACCGAGGTGACCCAGACCTACGACTGGACGGCGGTCACCCACCCGGCAGAAGTGCCGCGCCTGCCGGTCGTCTCCGCCGACGAGCTCGACGGGTCGTTGACCCGCCTGGCCGCGGCGGTGGCGTAGGGCCGCCGAAGGACTCGGGCGCAGTCCGTGTCCCGTCCCGGCTGAAGCGACGTTGCGCGACGGTCCTCAGTGACTCCTCCCCCTGATAAATGAGGGGGCTTCTCGCTATGCCGGTCGGGCGTCGCGGCGGACCAGCCCGGCCCGTAGAACGTTCAGGGCGCCCACTGTGTCCGCGTGCGCGTTGTGGCGGCACGAGACGCAGTGGAACTTTTCCTGTGTGGGCCGGTTCTCCTTGGCGGTGTGCCCGCATGCGGGGCACCGCCGGGAGGTGTTGCGGGGGTCCACGGCGATCACTTCCCGTCCGGCACCTTCCGCCTTGGCGGCCAGGATCGCGAGGAACACCCCCCATCCGGCATCGGCGATGCTTCGGTTGAGTCCGGCCTTCGCGGTGGCCCCGTTGGGCAGGAAGCTGCCCGGCTGTTCGGGGTCTGACCTGGGCGCGGGGGTCTTGCTCATGTTGCGGATCTTGAGGTCTTCGTGCGCGATGATGTCGTGTGCGCGGACGAGGTCGAGCGCGGTCCTGTGCGCGTGGTCCAGGCGCTGACGCCGGACTTTTCGATGCATCCGGGCAACAGTCTCCACGGCCTTGCGGCGGCGCTTGGAACCGCGCTTGCACCGGGCGAGGGCCTGCTGCGCGGCTTCGAGTTTCGCGGCGGCTTTGCGGCCGTGGCGGGGGTTGGGTACGAACTCGCCGTTGGAATCGGCGAGGAAGTTGGCTATCCCGAGGTCGATGCCGACCACGCTGCCGGTCGCGGGGAGCGGTTCGGGTGCGGCCTGGTCGGCGGTGAGGATGACGTACCAGCGGCGCCCTTCGCGCTTGACGGCGATCGTCTTGACCTTGCCGGGGACGGGGCGGTGCTGATGCACCCTGACGTGTCCGACACCTTGCAGACGGACGCGGGTGGCGGGGTCGTGCGGTGTGCTGTCCCAGCGGCAGCCGTCGCCGTCCTTGGGGAATTCCACGGTGTCGAACCGCTTGTTCGACCGGAAGCGGGGATAGCCGGGTTTTTCACCGGCCTTGACGCGCCGGAAGAACGCGGCGAACGCCTTGTCCAGGCGGCGCAAGGTGGCCTGCTGGGATGAGAAGGACCAGCGCCCCTGACGCTCGGGGTCGAAGGCGCGGATGTCCTTGAGCTGGGCGGACTGCTGCCCGTACCGGACGGTGGTCTTCGAGGTGTGCCGGTAGGCGTCGCGGCGTTCCTGCAAGGCTCCGTTGTAGAGCGAGCAGTGATCGCGCAGCATCTCGGCGAGCGCGCTCTGCTGGCCCACGGTGGGCCTGATGAGGAACTTGTACGCACGGATCATCCAGCCCACCCCCTCCCTGGTCCCTTCCAAGATCCTACTACGCTTGGGGTATGTCACCACGCTGGGATCCGAACCCCGATATCCGCACCGGCCGCCACGTAGCCTACGACCTGCACGCTCACTTGGTGTTCGTCACGAAGTACCGGCGTGGCGTCTTCGATGACGGGATGCTGAAGCGGTGCGAGGAGATCATGCGGGAGGTGTGTGGCAAGTTCGAGGTGGAGCTTCGGGAGTTCAACGGCGAGGCCGATCACGTACACCTGCTGGTGCACTATCCGCCGAAGGTTGCCCCGTCCAAGCTGATCAACTCACTCAAGGGCGTCAGCTCCCGCTACCTGCGGGCCGAGTACACCGGCCGGATCAACCGGATCGGCATGGGCTCCGTTTTCTGGTCCCGCTCCTACTTCGCAGGCTCATGCGGCGGCGCACCGCTCACCATGATCCGTCAGTACATCGAGGGCCAGAAACGCCCCGTCTGACCGTCACCCCGGAGGCGCAGCGGACTCCGCCGCTGCGCGGCTCCGGCCCGAGGATGCGTTTCCCTCCCCGGCTGAAACCGGGGATACCCACGCAAGATCAGGGATGGCGTCGACGACGCAGCGCCGGGGCCATTTCTCCGGGGCCCCGCCCTTGGGGGTCTGGCAGGCGGGAGTGGGAAGGAGGTCCTTGAGCAGGGCCCATTCGAGGTCGCTGGTGTCGGAGGGGTAGCGGTAGCGGGGCAGCAGCATGACGGTGCAGGGTCGCGACCGGTGGATGGGGCCAACTGCTGGGCGGTCGCGACCCGTTGCCTCTCGTGCTCCGGTTCACTCCAGGCTGGCCAGCAGCTGAAGGGTGGACTCGATGGCACCCATCTGCGCCATGACCGTGCGGATGTAGGGGTCGTTCGGGGTCTTCTTCTGGTGCGGGAGGAGGGTCCCGGCGATGAAGTTCGCCACCCGGTGGTGGACGGTCTCGAAGAACGCCCGTTCGTAGCCGATCCACACCTCCGGCGCCCCGTCCAGCATGCGATATCCCCATCGTTTGTCCCAGGTCACAGGTGGAAGGCCCTTCGCGGCCGCGACCTTGCGCAGATGTGCGAGCCCGGTGTGGACCTGCGCGCGGGTGCGTTCGGTGGCGGACATCAGCTGGGTGATGGTCAGGCCGGCGGGACGGGCTTCCAGCAGGGCGCTGAGGATGGCTTCGGCGTGGACGTGAGCGGGGACTCCCCGCCCCATCGCCTACTCACCCGAGCCCTTCAGCAGCTTCTCCAGCTGCTCGTCGAGGTCGATCTCGCCGCGGGTGACGGCGTTCTCGATCCAGTCGGCCGCGGCGCGTACCCGCGAAAGCCCCCGCCCGATCGTCTCGCGTTCGGCGTCGTCGTAGTGCTCGCCGCGCAGGTTCGGCACGATCCTCCCGGCCGTGGCCACGAACTGGGCGCAGGCCGCGACCAGGTCCATGAACTGGGCGCTGTGCTCCATGCGCTGCAACTGCGGGGCGGCTTCCTCGTGCACGAACTGGGCCTGCTGGCGGAACCGGTCGAACTGAGCTTCATTACTGACTTCGGCTGGTTAGGGTGACGTTGGCGCGTCGAGGTCCAGGCCGGTTCCGGCTATGAATCCGTTGAGGGTGTCGGGTCGGTACTGAAGGCGCTTGAGGCGGTTGCGAACGAGGACTTCGAGTCGGTCGAGTGCGACGACGGCGAGGTTGGCCAGGCTGCGTTTGACGTGGGCCCACACGCTCTCGACAGGGTTCAGGTCCGGCGAGTAGGCAGGCAGCAGGAACACCGTCAGCCACTCGCGCTCGGTGATCAACTGCCGCATCCTGCGGGAGACGTGGGTGTTCAGCCGGTCCCACACCAGCACGATCGGGGCCTTGACCAGCTGGTGGGCGCCGTCGATCAGGGCGATGAAGTCGCGTTCGCCCGGGCTGCGTCGCTTGCCCTTGCCGGCGGGGTGGGTGCGCAGGCGGTGGCAGAGTCGGGTGCGGGAGCCGGGCCGCATGGCGATCAGTCCGGCGACTGACAGGCGTCCCGAGCGCCGCCCGCTGACCGTCACGACCGGCGTGTGGCCGCGTCGGCCCCACGTGCGTCCTTTGGGCGGCCGTCGGGTGAAGCCTGCCTCGTCCTCGAAGCAGATGTAGCCTCCGCAGGCCGCCCTGGCTCTTTTACCTCGGCCCAGGTCGCCTCCTTCCACACCTTCACGGCCTGCTCGTCGCGTTCGGCCACCCGCCGTGCGGGCACCTGCGGGCTGAAGCCGAGCCTGTGCGTCAACCTGGTGGCCCCGGAGACGCTGTAGGAGACATGGAACTTCCTGCCGATCAGCGTGGCCACCCGCGCTGCGGTCCACACCTGGTCCTCCACCCAGCCGTGCGCGGCCGGCCCCTGTTCGAGATGCGCGGCGAGTTTCTCCAGGCAGCGTGGAGTGAGGCGGCACCGTGATCCGCTCGGGCCACGGGACGACAGGGCCTGCACACCGCCATCGCGCCACACCTGGTGCCACTGATAGGCGGATTTCCGGCTCACTCGCAGCCGTTGCGCGACCTCCGGCGGCTTGATTCTCTGCTCGAACAGCTCGGCCGCCTGCATCCGTACCGTCTCCCGGCGGTGACGCCAGGCGGCGGTCAGTCCGCCCCCATCCGCATACCTCACACACCACTGGATACGGCCAACAACCCGCCCTCACCAGGAACTTCGCGAAAGATCACCCTGACGAGCCGAAGTCAGTAACAGCGTGCCGCGCCGTGTCGTCGGCCATGGCCCTGGACGCTATCGCCGGCCTGCGCAGGAAGTCGGTGGTCACCACCGCGGCGACCGCGTCGTCACTGGCCAGGTCGTGGAGCGCCTCGACCTTCTCCTGGACGCTCTCCGGGGAGTCGACCTTCCAGCCCACCACGCGTTTGGCACTGTCGTGCGTCCAGCGTGGCTGTCCGCCGCGCGGGTTGGGCGGGGGGTTGGCGACCGCCTCGAAACGCTCCTGCTCATCGGGAATGCTGGCCAGGATCTTGTGGATGGTGTGCGAGACGTCCGCCCGCCGGCGCCCCTTCGGCCAGCGCGAGGACACCCACCGGTAGCTGCGGACCGTCGTATAGGCCAGTCCCACGTCCTCGGCGAACATCCGGATGGCCTCACTGACGGTGAACAGGTCATCCTTCCCGGACGGATTCGCACCCCCATACGAACGCATCGGCTCGATCTCCACAGCCGCGTCCCCGAGCCGCCACTGGGCGCTGCTCATCGTGGCCACCCAGTCCCGCCCCAGCTTGACCAGTTCGTCGTAGCGTTCCCGGGTCACACTGCCGACTTTTCCGGACATCCAGACACCACCCCCGGGTGGGATGCACGGGGCCTGGGGCGCGGCACCCTTCGTGCCGCCAACTCGCCGCACAAGCCCGTCACTTCGCGCCATCCGACGGCTTTCAGTCGTCTGCCAGGCGTGCGTCCCCGGCGCGTGGAGCAGCCCTACGGCCGCCGGTTGCGCGGTCTCACACCCCGAGCTGTTCCGCCCGCCGCCTGTGCCAGGCCCGTTTGCGACAGCGGGGAGAGCAGTACACCGCCGAGACAGGATGTTCCACTCCGGTCCTCCAGGCCATCCCGCATTCCGGGCATCTGGACGTCTCGCCGGCCGTCACCGCCTCGGTCCTGGCG
>LRTP01000513.1 GCA_001550305.1 Streptomyces diastatochromogenes | reverse complement strand
GCATCCGGGTGCTCGCGACGTCCGGCGCCCACGGTCCGCCCGCCCTCACGCCGCGGCACGCGACGGCGGCGACCCTGTGCACGGTCGCCCTCGCCGTGTGCGCGGTGGCACTGGTGTTCTGATCGGGATCAAATGGGGCGGAACGATGCAAATGGCGATGAATGCGGTTCTTTCTGGCGATAGCCTGAGCCGTCATTCCACGCCACTCACGAAGGTGAGCACCATGACCACCCTTCACCTGGAGCATCCGACCCACGAGCACACCCACGGCCCGGACTGCGGGCACACCGCCGTGCCGCACGGGGACCACGTCGACTACGCGCACGACGGACATCTGCACCGGGAGCACTCCGGACACTGGGACGAGTGCGAGCCGAGCGGCCACACGGCGCACGGCGAGCACGGCCACCGGCACGGCGAGGGCTGCGGGCACCCGGCGGTCGCGCACGGCGACCACGTCGACTACCTGCACGACGGCCACCGCCACGCCGAGCACGACGGCCACTGGGACGACCACTAGGCGCGAGCACGCCCGGCGTCTCCCCCGGCTCCCGGAGGGAGACGCCGATCACGTTTCGTCCCGGCGCTGGACGACATACCGACTGGTCGGCATCATGGTCACGTCCCGTTTCCCGGCGTGCAGGAGAAATGATGAGTCCCGACCACCCGCCAGGTCTCGACCTCGACCGACTGCGCGGTCTGCTCGACGGCGAGCGGCCCGGTCTGGTGCACGGCCCGCTGACCGGCCGGCTGATCGAGGGCGGACGGTCGAACCTCACGTACGCGGTCACGGACGGCACCACGAGCTGGGTCGTCCGACGGCCCCCGCTCGGGCACGTACTGGCCACCGCGCACGACATGAAGCGCGAGCACCGCGTCATCAGCGCGCTGCACCCGACCGCCGTCCCCGTGCCGCGTCCGGTGCTGCTGTGCGAGGACGAGGAGGTGCTGGGCGCGCCCTTCTACGTCATGGAGTTCGTGGTCGGCACCCCGTACCGCACCGCCGAGCAGCTGGCCCCGCTCGGCCCGGAGCGCACCCGGGACGCGGTGCTCGGGCTCGTCGACACGCTCGTCGAACTGCACGCCGTCGACCCCGCGGCCGTGGGCCTCGCCGACTTCGGGCGCCCCGAGGGCTTCCTCGACCGGCAGCTGCGCCGCTGGGGCAAGCAGCTGGACGCCTCCAGGAACCGTGAGCTCGCCGGGATCGACGAACTGCACGCCGCCCTCGGCCGTGAGCTGCCGCACTCCCCCGCGCCCTCCGTCGTGCACGGCGACTATCGGCTCGACAACGTGCTGATCGGCGAGGACGACCGGATCAAGGCGATCCTGGACTGGGAGATGTCCACGCTCGGCGATCCGCTCACCGACCTGGGCCTGCTGGTGATGTACAGCGCGCCGCTGGACCTGCCCGACTCCCCCATCAGCACGACCGCCTCGGCCGCCGGGCACCCGGACCCGGCCGAGATCGTCGAACGGTACGCCGCGCGCTCGGGGCGCGACGTGTCCGACGTCGCCTGGTACACGGCGTTCGCCTGGTTCAAGCTCGCCGTGATCCTGGAGGGCATCCACTACCGCTACACGCTCGGCCAGACGGTCGGCGCCGGCTTCGACCGCATCGGTGAACTGGTCCCGTTCTTCATCGAGCACGGTCTGACCACTCTTCAGGAAGGCTGATCCGAGATGGACTTCGCATTCGACGCGCGTACCGAGGAACTGCGCGGGAAGCTGCTCGCCTTCATGGACGAGTACGTCTACCCGGCGGAGGCGGTGGCGGAGGAGCAGCGCGCCCGGCTGGCCTCGCCGTGGGACACGCCCGCCGTGGTCGGGGAGTTGAAGGCGGAGGCCCGCAGGCAGGGCCTGTGGAACCTCTTCCTGCCCGACGCGCAGTACGGCGCCGGGCTGACCAACCTCCAGTACGCGCCGCTCGCCGAGATCACCGGCCGCAGCCCGCACTTGGCGCCCACCGCGCTGAACTGCGCCGCGCCGGACACCGGCAACATGGAGGTGCTCGCGCAGTTCGGCGACGAGCAGCAGAAGAAGCAGTGGCTGGAGCCGCTGCTCGCCGGCGAGATCCGCTCGGCGTTCGCGATGACCGAGCCGGAGGTGGCCTCCTCCGACGCCACCAACATCACGACCCTCATCGAACGCGACGGTGACGAGTACGTGATCACCGGCCGCAAGTGGTACATCTCCGGGGCGATGAACCCGGACTGCAAGATCTTCATCGTGATGGGCAAGACGGACCCGGACGGGCCGGACATCCGCCGCCAGCAGTCCATGGTCCTGGTCCCGCGCGACACCCCGGGGCTCGAAGTCCGGCGCGCCATGCAGGTGTACGGCTACGAGGACCACTCCCACGGCGGGCACGCCGAGGTCGTCTTCGACCATGTCCGCGTCCCGGTGAGCAACCTCGTCGGCGAGGAGGGCGGCGGTTTCGCCATCGCCCAGGCGCGGCTCGGCCCGGGCCGCATCCACCACTGCATGCGGCTGATCGGCATGGCCGAGCGGGCGATCGAGCTGATGTGCCGCCGGGCCGTGTCCCGTACGGCCTTCGGCAAGCCGCTCGCCCAGCAGGGCGTGGTCCAGAACTGGATCGCGGACGCGCGCGTCGCCGTCGAACAGCTGCGTCTGCTGGTCCTGAAGACCGCCTGGATGATGGACACCGTCGGCAACAGGGGCGCCCACACCGAGATCCAGGCCATCAAGATCGCCACCCCGCGCACGGTCGTGGACATCCTCGACAAGGCGGTCCAGCTGCACGGCGCGGGCGGTGTCAGCCAGGACTTCCCGCTCGCCGAGCTGTGGGCGAGCGCACGGACGCTGAAGCTCGCGGACGGCCCGGACGAGGTGCACCAGCGGTCGCTGGCGCGACGGGAGATCAAGAAGTACGTGTGACCGTCCGGTCGGGTGGGGCGGTGAGGGGCTTTTTCGCCCCCGCCGCCCCTACCCGTTCCCGTCCCCTGGGGGCTGCGCCCCCGGACTCCCGCAAAAGAGCGCGCAGTTCCCCGCGCCCCTGAAGGGCCCGGCCCATGCGCGGCCGAAAGGCTATGGCCGCAGCGCCCGCAGCAGCAGGTCGGCCAGGTGGTCGGCGACCTCCTGGGGGGTGAGGGGGCCGTCGGGGCGGTACCAGGTCGACAGGTGGTGCACCGAGCCGAAGTGGTAGTCGACGACCAGGTCGGCCGGGGTGGCGGTGGAGAAGACGCCCTTCTTCTGGCCCTCCTCCACGAGCGCGCGGAAGCGTTCGTGGTAGCGGCGGCGCTCGGCGCGCACCTGCTTGTCCTTCTCGGGGCTGAGGTGGTGCATGGAGCGGAAGAAGATCGCCGCGTCGTCGAGGTTGTCGATCGTGGTGACGACGACGTCGGCGGCGGCACCCCGCAACCGCTCCTCGACCGGCGCGTCGGCATCGGCGAACGCGTCCAGCCGCTCCTGCTGAAGCCGCAGCACGCGCGCGTACACCTCGTGCAGGAGGTCGTCCTTGGAGCCGAAGTAGTGGTACAGCGCGCCCTTGGTGACGCCCGCCGCCTCCACGATCTCCTGCACGGATGTGCGGTCGTAGCCCTGCTCCGCGAAGAGCCTGGTGGCGGCGGCCAAGAGCCGCTGCGGGACGGGCGTACCGTCTCCGTCCGTCGTCCTGGGCACTGCCGCCACCTGCCTTTCAAGCGTTGTCCGGTGAAACGCGTCGTCTGCTGCTCGTCTACTGAGAGTCCTGGGGACGGGAACGCAGTTCCCGTCGGAGGATCTTGCCACTCGCCGTCTTCGGCAGCTCGGGCAGGATCTCCACATGCCGCGGATACTTGTAGGCGGCCAGTCTCTCCTTGCAGTACGCGGCGAGCGCGTCGGGGTCCTCGTCCGCGCCGGGCCGCAGGCTGATGTAGGCCTTCACGGTCTCGCCGCGGTAGCCGTCGGGGATGCCGACGACGGCCGCCTCCCGGACCGAGGGGTGCGTGTAGAGCACGTCCTCGACCTCGCGGGGCCACACCTTGAAGCCCGACGCGTTGATCATGTCCTTCTTGCGGTCGACCACGTAGAGCCAGCCTTCGGGGTCCATGAATCCGATGTCGCCGGTGCGCAGCTCACCGTCCGGGAAGGTCTCGGCGGTGGCTTCGGGGCGGCGCCAGTAGCCGGGCACGACCTGGGGGCCCCGTACGAGGATCTCTCCCTGCTCGCCGAAGGGCACCTCCTGGCCCTGGTCGTCGACGATGCGTACGACCGTGTCGGGGCCCGGCACACCGACGGCCAGCGTGCCCGAGACCGGGTCGACGGGAGCCTCCCGGCCCGGCGGTACGGAGGCGCAGGGCGCGGTGCACTCGGTGAGTCCGTAGCCGTTGCGGATGTAGGGCCCGAAGCCGGCCCGGAACTTCTCCACCAGGGCCGGCGGCAGTGGCGCGCCGCCCGAGGAGATGTTCACGAAGGAGGCGAAGTGGTCCGGCGTGACCGCCGGATGCGCCGCGAGTGCCATGAAGGCGGTCGACGGGCCGACCGTGTACTGCGGCCTGTGCTCGGCGAACGCGTCGAGGACGACCCCCGCCTCGAAGCGGTAGGCGAGGACCAGCGTGCCCCCGCTGTCGAGGCAGGCGGCGAGCTGGCAGACCATCCCGGTGATGTGGAACAGGGGCGCCATCGCGAAGTAGACGGGCGCCTGCGGCAACCCGAGGCCCGTCCGCTGCCGCTCGGCGTTGTACATGATGTTGCCGTGCGTGTTGGTGGCCCCCTTGGGGGTGCCGCTCGTCCCCGAGGTGTAGCTGATCAGCGCGATGTCGGAGGGCTCCGCGTCACGCCCCGCGGGGGCCTTGTGACCCGCCCGGGCGACCGCCACCAGATCGTCGGCGTCCGCGGCCTGCGGCAGCCGCTCGAAGGTCAGCACCCGCGCGTCGCCCCGCGTCTGGAAATCCAGCTCACAGCCGGTGAGGACGACGCTCACGGCCGAGTCGGCGGCCGTCTCGCGCAGATACGACTCCCACGCGCGGTCGGAGCACACCAGGGCGCGTACGTCCGCGTCGTGCAGGACGTGGCGGACCTCGCCCGACTTGTACATCGGGTTGACCGGCACGACCGTCGCGCCCGCCTTCCAGGCGCCGAGCAGCGCGAGCACGAAGTGCGGGGAGTTCTGGAGCAGGATCGCGACGCGGTCGCCCCGCTCCAGACCGCGGGCGGCGAGGTGCCCGGCGACGGAGTCGCTCAGCTCGTCCACCTCGCGGTAGCTCAGCCGCCCGTCGAAGTAGGCGAGCGCGGCGCGGTCCGGAGCGTCCGCCACGGCGCCGCGCAGGGCGTGCACCAGGGAGTCGGCCGGACTCACCGGGCCGCTCTGGGCGTCATTGAGGAGGGCCACCCAGGGCCGGTCGGCGTAGGTGGTCACCGGGTCGCCTCCCACTTCTGCTGGATGTGGTTCATGTTCGTCAGCCAGCGGTCCGGTTCGGCGGCCCGCACCTGGTAGTACCCGGCGACCTCGGGGTGCGGCAGGATCAGGAAGCGGTCCTCCTCGATCCCCGCGAACAGCGCGTCGGCGACGGTCTCCGGCTCGATGGCGGTGGGCTGGAGGACCAGGTCGCCCGCGCTGCCGGTGGCGTCGAGCATGTCGGTGCGCACGCCCTGCGGGCAGATCGCGTGCACCTTCACGCCGCGGTGGCGGTACGTCAGCGACAGCCACTCGGCGAAGGCGTACGCGCCGTGCTTGGTGACGCTGTAGGGCGCGGCGCCGATCATGGTGAGCAGTCCGGCGGCGGAGACGGTGGAGACGAACCGGCCGCTGCCGCGCTCCAGCCAGGCCGGGAGCAGCTCCTGGGCCGCCCGGACGTGCGCCATCACGTTGACGTCCCAGGCGAGCGCCCAGACCTTCTCGTCGGCCGACTCACTGCCGGCCGAGGGGAGGCCCGCGTTGGCGCAGTAGACGTCGATGGTGCCCCCGAGGGCGTCCCGGGCCTCGGCCACGATGGTGGACGCGTCGCCGGGAACCGCGATCGCCCCGATCTCCTCCGCCACGGCCTTCGCCTTGGCGGCGTCCAGGTCGTTGACGACGACCCGGGCCCCCTCGGCGGCGAAACGACGGGCCAGTGCGGCCCCGATGCCGCCTCCGGCCCCGGTGACGACCACTCCCGCATCCTGCACGGCTTCCACCATCGGTCTCCTTCGACACGACGCGACACAACACGGCTCAGCTGCGACCCCAGACTAACCAGTCGGTATGTAGCAGGGGAAGGGCCCTTTGACAGCTCCGACCCGCGGGAGCGCCTCTTCTGGGGCGTGAGGCTGTGACATGTGCGGCTCCGCCACGTGGGCACGACCAGCCACTTACGGCCTGCCGCTTACGAACCGTCCGCGGGAGCGCATAACGTGCCGATGCCAACGTTCCGCGATCACGGAGGTCCCCCCATGCGCCTCTCCCGCCGAGCCCTCCTGACAGCCACAGCCACCGCCACGGCCGCCTTCGCGGCGACCCGCACCACCCGCACCGCCCCCACCACGACGACCTCCCGTGCCGACCCCCTGCGCACCGGCTTCGAGCAGCTCCAGGCAAGCGGCTACGCCACCCTCCACGGCCGGCGTGTCGGCGTCGTCACGAACCCCACCGGCGTCACCAGAGACGTTCGCCACATCGTCGACGTCATGCACGCCGACCCCCACGTCGAGCTGACCGCCGTCTTCGGCCCGGAACACGGATTCCGCGGCACCGCGCAGGCCGGCGGCTCCGAGGGCCGCTACGACGACCCGGCGACCGGGCTCCCGGTCTACGACACGTATCTCAAGAGCGGCAAGCCCCTCGCCGAGGTCTTCACCGCCTCCGGCGTGGACACCGTCGTCTTCGACATCCAGGACGTGGGCGCGCGTTTCTACACGTACATCTGGACGCTGTACGACTGCATGGAGGCGGCCCGGCTCGCGGGCAAGCGCTTCGTGGTGCTGGACCGGCCGAACCCGGTGACCGGACGGGCCGCCCAGGGCCCGGTGCTGCACAAGGAGTTCGCGACGTTCGTCGGGCGGCAGCCCATCGCGCAGGCGCACGGGATGACGGTGGCGGAGCTCGCGCGCCTGTTCAACGGGGAGTTCCTGGCGGCGCCGGTGGAGCTGACCACCGTACTGATGTCGGGCTGGAAGCGGTCGGACTTCTACGACGCCTCCGGTCTGCCGTGGGTGCCGCCGAGCCCGAACATGCCGACGGCCGACACCGCCCTGGTGTACTCCGGAACGTGTCTCTTCGAGGGGACGAACCTGTCGGAGGGGCGCGGCACGACCCGTCCCTTCGAGCTGCTGGGCGCGGAGGGCATCGACGGCCGATGGGCTCTGGAGGCGAACCGGCTCAAGGTCCCGGGCGTGCGCTTCAGGGAGGCGTACTTCGCTCCGACCTTCTCCAAGTTCCAGGGAAAGACGATCGGCGGCGTGCAGATCCATGTGGACGACCGGGCCGCGTACGACCCCGTCCGCACCGGAATCGCCCTCCTGGTGACCGCCAAGAAGGTCTGGAGCGGCTTCGCCTGGCGCTCGGACAACTGGATCGACAAGCTGACCGGCTCCGCCAAGGTGCGCACGATGATCGACGCGGGTGCGACGACCGACGAGATCGTGGCCGCCTGGCAGGACGAGCTGAAGGCCTTCCAAAGAATCCGGAAGGAATATCTTCTCTACGGATGAGCGGAAAGAACTTCTTTTCCGCGGTTGAGTCATGACGTATGGCCAATCTTCGCCCCCGGTAGGACGATGCGCCCACATCGCACCGCCTTCGGGGGACGAGGGGGCTTGCCATGGCGGATCCGGCAGTCAGTGTTTCTCCCTACTGGGAGCTGACCTTCGACGCGGACGGGGACGTGGACGGCCGGGAAAGGGACCGGCTGCTCGCGGAGGTGCCCCGGCGCGGAGTGCGTGATCTGATCGTCTTCGCGCACGGCTGGAACAACGACCGCTCCGGCGCGACCCGCCTCTACAGCCAGTTCTTCGCGCCCGTGCCGGATCTCGCGCCGCACGCGCGTCTGGGCTACGTCGGTGTGGTGTGGCCCTCGATGCGGTTCTCGGACGAACCGATCCCCGACTTTCCCCGGTCGGTGGCCGCCGCCGTCCCCGCCGACGTGCCCGCCGCCGCCCGCACCGCGCTCGACAAGGACACCCGGCACGCGCTCCTGGAGGTGTTCCCGGGCCGGGCGACGGTCGTCGAGCAGCTCGCGTGCCTGCTGGACCAACAGCCGGACGAGGGAGCCTCGTTGGAGGAGTTCGGGCGCCTGGTGCGGTTGCTCGTGGAGGTATCACCCCAGGGACCGCAGGCCGCCTTCGCCGCGGACACGCTCGCGGAGGGCGCGCCGCAGGGCGACCCCGCGATGCTCTTCGGGGACACGGCCACGGTGTGCGGCGAGTTCGCCGAGGCGCTGGCCGGGATGACGGCCCCCGGCGAGACCTTCGCCCTGCCGCGGCCCTGGGACGGGGCGCGTGAACTGCTGCGCCAGGCCACCTACTACGCCATGAAGCGGCACGCGGGCACGGTGGGTGAGCGTGGGCTCGGGCGCGCGCTCGGGCAGCTCGCGACCGCCGCGCCCGGGGTGCGGGTGCATCTGGTCGGACACAGCTTCGGCGGACGGCTGGTCTCCTTCGCGCTGCGCGGACTGCCCGAGGGCGTGTGCGCGGTGAAGTCCGTGACGCTGCTCCAAGGGGCGTTCTCGCACTACGCGTTCGCCGCGTCGCTGCCCGGCGACCCGCGGGCGAGCGGCGCGCTGCACGGTCTGCAGAGCCGCGTCGACGGCCCCCTGGTGTGCTGCTACTCCCACTTCGACACGGCGCTCGGCACGATCTATCCGCTGGCCTCCCGGATGGCGGACGACGACCGTTCGGTGCTGGGGATCGACCTCGACCCCGGACACCTCCTGGGTGCCCGCTGGGGCGCGATGGGACACGACGGGGTGCAGGCGGTGGAGGGCACGAAGACGTTCACGCTCGCCGACGCGCTGCGCGCGCAGCTTCCGGTGTCGGGGTGCGTGAACGTCGACGCGTGCGCGGTGGTGAACCGCGGCGGGCCCCCGAGCGGGGCCCACAGCGACATCTGCCACCGGGAGCTGGCCCAGGTGGTGCTGGCGGCGGGCCGCGTTCGATGACCCGCCGCCGGGAGTCCGCGACGCGCTCCGGGGTCACCGGTGCGACGTGTACTCCACCACCTGCTGGTAGGTCGGCCGGTTCTGCCAGGTGATCTTGCCGTGCTTGATACCGCCGAGCGTCCGCTGGACGATCGAGTCGGCACACCACTGGTCGCCCGCCGAGCACTGGTCGTCGCCCGGGTAGACCTGGGCGGCGGTCAGGCCGGCCGCCGTCTTGAGCGTGCTGATCAGGGCGTCCCGGCAGGCGCTGAGGGTGCCGCCGCCGCAGTACTTCTGCGACAGCCCGCCCTGCACCGACTCACCGAGGACCGCCCGGATGTCCTTGTCGACATAGCTCCACCAGCCGTATTGGAAGGAGCTTCCGGCGTGCGCCCCGGTCGGGCCGTGCGCGGCCGACGGGGACTCGTCGATGGGCAGGTTGTTGGAGAAGGCCGTGTACAGGTCGGTGCCGAGACCGGGTTCGAACTCGGCCTTCACCAGCAGCGGCCACCAGGCGTCCAGGATGCGGATCGCGTCGGCGTTGGCGTAGGCCTTCGAACCGGCCGAGGTCTCCTTGCGCTTGGCGCCGGCCGTCACCCAGTCGGACAGCTTGGTCACCGCCGCCGCGGCCGTGGTGTCCGTGACCGTCGAACTGTTGATGACCTTCAGCAGCTTCGGCAGCACGTCCTCGGCCCGCAGATCGGCCAGCGCGGCGTCGGCCATCGCCTTGGTGAGCGAGGACCTGGTCACCCCGCCCGCGGCGACCAGCTTCTTCACCCGGTCCTCCAGGAGGTTCCCGCGGTGCACGGAACCGTCTCCCCAGGGGGCCGTGGTGTAGTCCTTGGCCTGCTTGTTGTTCCAGGAGATGTAGTAGTCCTGGTCGATGGAGTTGGGGTGCGCGGACGGTGGGGTGTACGAGGCGGTGTTCGTCGTCGGGTCCCAGTTCCGCCACTCGTACGCGGCCTGCGCCCAGACGGGGAACTCGGCGTCGACGCCGGCCGCCCGCACCGGGTTGTCACCGCTGTTGTAGTACGCGGTGTGCGAGGAGTCGGCGTAGAACCAGTTGAAGGTGTAGTTGATGTGCTGCACCGCGCTCTGGAACGTCCCCGGGCTCTTCACGTAGTCCGGGTCGTTGAGCATCTGGAAGCCGATGATCGAGTCGGCCTCGTGCATGTAGGAGGAGCGCAGGGTCGTGTACGCGACCTTCTTGCCGCCGACCGTCGCGCGGTACTCCACGGGACCGTACTTGGTCCGGTAGACCTGCATGCGGTACGAGCCCGCCGCGGTCCCGTCGGCCGTGGTGGGCTTCCAGGAGTTGGTCCGCTCGACCTTGTCCATGGCCGTGCAGGCGCCGTGGTACAGGTAGTGGTAGTCGTCCTGGCACAGCTCGACGGCGTACGTGTCGATGATGTCCTGGCCGGAGGTCGTCGCGCTCCAGGAGTAGTCCTGGCCGCGGCCGAGTTCGACGTACATGCTCAGGCCCGCGAAGGAGGCGCCGCGCGCGCTCAGGCCCGGCCCCTGGATCTCCTGGAGCATGAGGAGCTGTGGCGCGAAGTAGCCGGTCTGCGGCCCGAAGACGGCGATGGGATGGCCGCTGGCGGTGTACTTGCCGCTCACCACGAGGGCGTTGGACATCCCGCGCTTCGCGGAGGTGAGGGTGGTGGCCGCCGCCGTCGCCGAGGCGCCGGTGGCCGTGGCGGTGGCCGCGCTGCCGGTGCGGTCGTAGACCAGTGGCTCCTGCGTCACCGAGCCGGCGTCGGGCAGGGCCTCGCCCTGCGCGGTGTCGGGCTTCGAGGCGTACGGGAAGCTCTCGCCGTTGTGGACGGTGAGCACCGCCTCGGGGTCGTTGCGCTCACGGAAGGACTCCCAGACCTTGGTGCCCTCGGTCACGCCGTACTTGGACTGGGCGGCCAGCAGCGAGATGGCGTTGTTGACCTCGCCGCCGCCTCCGGAGCCGAAGAGCGAGCCGATGACGGAGGCCAGCGCGACCAGGTCGGTGATCTTGAAGTGGTCGATGGTGCCGGCGTTGGTGATGGAGTCCTTGTGGCCGGTCAGGACGTACTCACCGGGGAAGTAGCGGCCGCTGTCGGAGGCGTCGATGTAGGCGTTGATGCCGTCGATGTAGGCGTTGGCGTCGGCGAGGGCCTGCTGACCGCGGGCGCCGTTGTTCGCGATGGCGTTGTCGATCTGGGTCTGCAGATCGGCCTCGGTGTAGGGCGCGTTGCGCCAGAACTCCTGCTCCAGGCCCTGGTTGGAGGAGGCCCCGCCGGCGAAGGAGGTCAGCTGGCCGCGGCCGACGTGCCGGAAGACGTCCATCAGCCACAGCCGGTCCTGGGCGGCGGCGTACCCGGCGCCGTACTCGGTGCCGTAGCGGGTGGTGCCCGTGATGTGCGGCACACCGGTCTTCTTGTCGCGGACGATCGTCACGTCGGTGCGTCCGCCGGGCGCGGTGGAGGAGGCGACCTGGTCGGAGGCGACCCCGAAGGACGCGTCGTTGAAGAAGTCGTTGATCTTGGCGTCGGTGAGCGTGGCGGCGCCCGAGGCCAGGTTGTTGTAGGGGCCGAGCTGGTCCTCGGCGTGGTCGGGCTGGATGCCGAAGGCCTGGTTGAGGAGGATCTGGGCGAGGGTGGCGTTGCCGTTCTGACCGGGCGGGAGGATGTCGGAACACTGGCCGCCGCAGTAGTCGTTGGCGGCGAGCGCGGTCGTGCTGTCGGCGGCCGCCGCCTGGGTCAGCGGGGACAGCAGGGCGGCTATGAGAGCACAGATGGAAGCCGCCCCCAGGAACTTGGGGAATCTGCGGGGAGTTCTCTGTCTGTCGAGCGCGGTGCGTGGGGTGCGCCGTGGCATGGCTGCTCCTACCGACGGGGGTGGGCCGGACGTTACCGCCGGTATCCCCGAGTTGGAAGATGAACATGCGTCAACTTTTCAACGATCACTGAACTGTTCGGACGTCACGAGCCGTTTAGAGATCGACGGGCCATGCGGATCCGGCGACACCCCGCTCATCCCGGCCCACGGGCTTTTCGACAGGTGGCTGACAGCGAGGGGAGGTAGGCCGGAGGAAGTTCGGTCGGTGACTTATGGCGCTCATCGGAAATTGGATGGAGCCGAATCGCGTGTCGATACGTCTACTCGGCGACGTCCCTGGGACGGCAACGCCGAAGTGACCGAAGTACAGGTGCAGGTGTGACGGAGGTGCAGGGCGATGGCGGGTTTTCGGAGTCTGGCGAGACAGGTGCGAGATCCGAGGAATGATCTGGCACTGCGACGCTATTCACTGCGCAAGTGCCTGGAGAGGTTCGCCCCTTACGGGCATCGGGCGACCTGGGACCATCTCTGCTCCCGGGCCGGGTTCGGCCCCGAGGACCGGTCCCCCGATCCAGCGCGGCTCGTGGCCGCACTGGACGAGTTGGAGGAGGCCCGTTCCGTCTGGCTCGCCTACGAGGTCGAGTTCGCCGAGCGCCGCAAGAAGGAGAAGCACGACGGGCTGCGCCGGCCGGGCAGCGTGGACGACTGGCACCGGCTGACCTGGGGCGGATTCGGCGTCGCGTGGTGCGACGACCCGCGGATCCACCCCCACGAATCACTGGCCGAGGTGCTGCGCCGGCTGATCGCCGCGCTGGAGCGCGAACCGGGCACGGTCTGCCCGGTCTGCACCGGTGAGCGCCTCACCTGGATGTACGACCTGGCCCACGAACCGTCGTCGGGTCCCGTCTGCACGGATTGCGGAATCGTCGTACCGCGGCCCGTCCTCACGCCCGAGGCGCTGGCGGAGGCCAGGCGCGGGCGGTTGCTCGTCTCCGTGTGAGCGCTCCGCCGGGTTGAACGGGGGGCGCGGGGCGGGGGTCGCCGGCCGGGATGAGGCTCGGGGTCGGCCGGGTTACGGGGACTGCGGGTGAGTCGCCGGCCGCGGGATGGTCCGTGGCTGGGCGCGCAGTTCCCCGCGCCCCTGGCGGGGCGCTGACCTCGCCGGGGTGCGGACGGGGCGTACAGACCTGTGAATCCGACGCTAGCAGGCGCGAATCCGCTCGCTCCAGCGCTTTCTCCTCAGGACAGTTGGGCTCGATGAAACCCCGTTGAGGTACCCGCGGAACCCGAGGAGTCCCGATGTCGACGCTGCGCGTCACCGCCGAAGTGCTGACCGTCCACGAGCATCCGAACGCCGACGCGCTCGAACTGGCCCAGGTGGGCCTGTACCGAGCCGTCGTCGCCAAGGGCGCCTACCGCACCGGCGAGAGTGCCGTCTACATCCCCGAGCAGTCCGTGCTCCCCACCACGCTCATCGAGGAGCTGGGTCTGACCGGACGCCTCGCGGGCTCCGGCTCGGACCGCGTCAAGGCCGTACGCCTGCGCGGTGAGCTCTCGCAGGGCATCGTCTGCCGCCCGAAGGCGCTGGCCGACGTCGACCTGGCGCGGGCCGCCGCGGACGGCACCGACTTCGCCGAGGCGCTCGGCATCGTCAAGTGGGTGCCGCCGATCCCGCCCACCATGAACGGCGACGTCGAGTCCGCGCCCGATCTGCTGCCCTGGGTCGACATCGAGAACATCCAGCGGTACCCGGACATCTTCACGCCGGGCGAGAACGTCGTCCTGACGGAGAAGCTGCACGGTTCGGCCTGCCTGCTGACCTACCTCGCCGACCAGGACCGCGTGCACGTCTCCTCCAAGGGCTTCGGCGCCAAGTCCCTCGCCCTCAAGGAGGACTCCCGCAATCTGTACTGGCGTGCCGTCCACGCCCACGGCGTCGCGGCGGCCGCGGCCCGGCTCGCCGAACGGCTCGGCGCCCGCCGGGTCGGCATCTTCGGCGAGGTGTACGGGGCGGGCGTGCAGGACCTGTCGTACGGCGCCGACGGGCGCCGCGAGTCCCTCGGCCACGCCGTGTTCGACGTGTCCGCGGAGGTCGCCGGCGAGGTCCGCTGGCTGGACGCGGCCGAGCTTCTCGACGGGGAACTGCCGCTGGTGCCACGGCTGTACGAGGGCCCGTACGACATCGACCGCGTCCTGGAGTTCGCCTCGGGCCGGGAGACCGTGTCCGGACACGCACTGCATCTGCGGGAAGGCGTCGTGATACGCCCTGCCGTCGAGCGCTACAGCCCGGTGACCGGCGGCCGGGCCATCGCGAAGGCGGTCAGCCCGGCGTATCTGACGCGCAAGGGCGGCACGGAGTACGAGTGACGGGTCCGGGCGGTCGCCGCACGGGAGCCGCGGTTCCGCCCGTCCACGGGGCAGACCGAAGGGCACCCCTCGGCCCGGCCACGGGGCGGGCCGAGGGGTGCCCTCAGCAGCACTCTTCGGCCGCGCGCTGCGACTCCTGCGCCCCCTGTGGCCGCTGCGGCTCCGGCCGCGCGGTGACGCGCTCCACCATGAGCCGGGAGCCCGCCTGGCGCTCGCCGAAGACGTCGTCCGGGTTGGACAGCACGCAGTTCTCCAGGGACAGGCAACCGCACCCGATGCAGTCGGTCAGGTGATCCCGGAGTCGGCTCAACTGCTTGATCCGCTCGTCGAGTTCGGAACGCCAGGCCTCCGACAGCCGGGCCCAGTCCTCGCGCGTCGGGGTGCGCTCCTCGGGCAGCTCGGCGAGCGCCTCGCGGATGGTGGCGAGGGGGATGCCGACACGCTGGGCGGCCCGGACGAAGGCGACACGGCGCAGCGCGTCACGGTGGTAGCGGCGCTGGTTGCCGGTGGTGCGACGGCTGCTGATCAGGCCCTTGGACTCGTAGAAGTGCAGGGCGGAGACGGCGGCGCCGCTGCGGGCCGACAGCTGGCCGACGGTCAGCTCGTGGATCTTCTCAGGGATCTGGGGCACCCCTCCAACCCTACCTACTCCGTCACCCGCCCTACCTACTTCGTCACACGTCCGGTCCGTTGACATGCGCCCCGTACCCGACCATGCTAAGCAGTTGCTTAGACATGGAGATGTGGGAGGTCGGGAAGATGGCAGAGCCGAGGACGTTCGCGACGGTCGACGAACTGCGGGCCGCGGTGGGCGAGCAGCTGGGGTACAGCGACTGGGTCGAGATCGAGCAGAAGCGGGTCGACCTCTTCGCGGAGGCGACCGGCGACCACCAGTGGATCCACGTCGACCCCGAGAAGGCCGCGACCGGCCCCTTCGGCACGACGATCGCGCACGGCTACCTCACCCTGTCGCTGCTCCCGCTCTTCGGCCCGCAGCTGATCAAGGTCGAAGGCGTGAAGATGGGCGTCAACTACGGGACGAACAAGGTGCGTTTCCCCGCCCCCGTACCGGTCGGCTCACGGCTGCGCGCCACCGCGCAGATCACCGGCGTCGAGGACGTGACCGGCGGTGTCCAGGTGTCCGTGGCCTTCACCGTGGAGCGCGAGGGCGGCGACAAGCCGGTGTGCGTGGCCGAGTCGGTGTCGCGCTACTACCTCTGAGCGCCCCACCCGCCGGGGGCCGCTACTGCTTGGCCCCGACCATGCGCAGCACGAGGTCGGCGTAGAGCGCGCCGACCTCGTCGGGCGTACGGGGCCCGTCGACGTTGAACCAGCGGGCCACGTCGATGCAGAGGGAGAGCACGGCGAGCGTGGTGCCCGGCACGTCCGGCACGTCGAAGTCGCCCGCCGCCACGCCGTCCGCGATGATGCCGCGCACGGCCGCGTCGGTCTGCCGTCGCAGCGCGACGATCTCCGCCCGCGCCTCGGGCCCGAGGGCTTCCAGCTCGTACTGCACGACCCGCGCGGTGGTGTGCTGCCCGGCGTGCCACCGCACGAAGGACCGCACGGCGTCGGTGAGCCGCTCGGCGGCGCTGCCGTCGCCCTGCGCCGCGCCGCGCACGATGTCGAGCGCCTTGTCGTGCCCGATCCGGCTGATGCGGTGGAGCAGCTCTTCCTTGGTCTTGTAGTGGATGTAGAGCGCTGCGGGGCTCATGCCCGCGCGGCCCGCGATGTCCCGGGTCGTCGTCGCGTGGTATCCGCGCTCGGCGAAGGCCTCCACGGCGGCGACGAGCAGCCGCCGGGCCGCATCCGGGGTGACCTCGGCCCACGGCTGCATCTCGCCGCCGGCCGTCTCCTCCGCCGTACTCATCGCTGGTTCGCCCCTCTCGCTGACAGGAGGTACACCATACCGCCGAAGCTGAGCGGGCGCTTAGCGTGCCCGCTCGGCGCCCGCGTCCTGACGGTCCCGGATCACCTTGGCCAGCGTGAAGGACGACGTCACGAGATAGAGGACGGCGATGGCCAGAAAGGCTCGCACCCAGGCGTCGGCGTGCAGCTTGTAGATACCGACGGCGGTCGCCACCATGGCGACGGAGAAGGAGGCCACGGCCTGCCCGTAGAAGGCAGCCGTGTTCTGATGCTTGACGGGTGTCTCACTCATGGGGACCAGGGTCGGCGGACGCGACCGTCGCCGCATCCGCCCTCGTACTCAGTGCCGCGCGCGGGCGTACTCAGAAGGCGGAAACCCCCGTCAGCGCGCGCCCGATGACCAGCTTCTGTATCTGGCTGGTGCCTTCGTAGAGGGTCATCACGCGGGCGTCGCGCAGCAGCTTGCCCGCCGGGTACTCGTCGATGTAGCCGTAGCCGCCGAAGACCTGGAGTGCGTTGTTCGCGGCGCGCACGGCGGCCTCGGAGGCGAAGAGCTTGGCCTTCGACGACTCCGTGGCGAAGGGCAGTCCGCGGTCGACGAGATCGGCGACCCGCCAGGTCAGCAGCCGCGCCGCGTCCACGTCGACGGCGATGTCGCTGATCAGTTCCTGGACGAGCTGGTGGTGCGCGATGGTCTTCCCGAACTGCTCCCGCTCGGTCGCGTACCGCACGGCGACGTCCAGGGCCGCCTGGGCGATGCCGACACACCCCGCGGCGACCGACATCCGCCCCTTGGCCAGGGCGGACATGGCCACGGAGAACCCCTTGCCCTCGGGCGCGAGCATCGCGCTCGCGGGCACGCGTACGTCCTCCAGGACGAGTTCGGCGGTGGCCTGGCCGCGCAGGCCGAGCTTGCCGTGGATGGTGCGACGGGTCAGGCCGGGGGTGTCGGTCGGCACGAGGAAGGCGGAGACGCCCTTGTGGCCGGGCGCGTCGGTGGAGCGGGCGAAGAGCAGGACGACGTCGGCCCAGGTCCCGTTGGTGATGAACATCTTGGTGCCGTTGATGACGTAGTCGTCGCCGTCGCGTGCGGCCTTCGTCGTCAGATGGCCCGCGTCCGAGCCGGTGCCGGGTTCGGTGAGGCCGAAGCAGCCCACGTACGCGCCGGAGGTCAGCCCCGGCAGCCACTGCCGCTTCTGCTCCTCGCTCCCCCAGTACGCGATCGTCTTGGCCACCAGACCGAGCGAGACGGAGACGATGCCGCGTACGGAGGAGTCACCGCGTCCCAGTTCCTCCGTCACGAGGCAGTACGCGAGGTGGTCGCCGCCGCTGCCGCCGTACTCCTCGTCGACGGTGAGCCCGAGGAAGCCGACCTCGCCGAGCTTCTTCACGAGCGAGCGGTCGACCTCCTCCGCCCGGTCCCACTCGACGACGTGCGGGGCGATCTCGCGGTCCACGAAGTCCTTGGCGAGTTGCCGGACGGCGGTCTGCTCCTCGCTGAGCTCCAGGTTCATGACGGTCACCCCATTTGAAAGCCGTACATTCGAAAAGCTAAATTAGCACTGCTAGTTTAACTCCGCAGCCCTACTATGTGCGCCATGGCCCGACCGCGCAAGCCCCTCCTGAGCACCGACCGGATCGTCGACACGGCACGGGCCCTGGTGGACGCGGAGGGTCTGGCCGCCGTCTCCACGCGGCGGCTCGCCGCCGAACTGGGGGTGAGCGGGCCCTCCCTCTACAACCACTTCCGTACCAAGGACCAGATCCTGGAAGCGGTGGCGGACTCCGTGAGCGCGCAGGTCGACCTGGCGATGTTCGAGGACGGGCGGGACTGGCGTACCGCCCTGCACGACTGGGCCGTGTCCTACCGGGCGGCGCTGCGCGACCACCCGAACATCGTCCCGGTCCTCGCCCGCGGACCCGGGCGCCGACCCGCCGGGCTGCGCCTCGCGGACGCCGTCTTCGGCGCGATGGTGGACGCCGGCTGGCCACCGGCCCAGGCCACGTCGATCGGCGCCCTGATGCGCTACTTCATCATGGGCTCCGCCCTCGGGTCCTTCGCCGGGGGCTTCGTCGACGACGAGAGCGCGTACGATCCCGCCGACTATCCCCACCTAGGGCAGGCCCACCTGCTCGCGGAGCAGCAGGAGAAGGTGGACGAGCGGGCCTTCGAGGTGGGGCTCGGGGCGTTGCTGGACGGGCTGACGGAGCAGTTCGGAAGGGTGACGGGCGAGGCCTGACGGCGCCGAGACGGTTCGATCCCGCCCCCGCCGCCCCCGGGTGGGTTTGTGGGTGGGTTTGTTGGCTGCGGGTGAGTGGGGGCTTGGCGCGCAGTTCCCCGCGCCCCTGGGGCACGGGGCTGCGCCCCGGCGCCCCATCGCCCGATGGGCCTCGCCCTCGCACGCCGGACGGGCTGGAGGATTGAGGAGCGCGGGAAACTGCGCGCCCAGCCCCCACCGCCCGGCAGCCGAACAGCGTCGGGCGGGCGGGGATGCGGGGCGAAGCCCCGTCCTGGGGGCGCGGGGAACTGCGCGGTCGGCCCCCACCGGCCGTCGGCCGAACGAGTCGGGCGGCGGATGGGGAGATGCGGGGCGAAGCCCCCGCTTCAGGGGCGCGGGGAACTGCGCGCCAAGCCCCCACCCACCCGCGGCCGAAGAACCCCCTCGGCCCGGAGACCGTTCGGCGGGGGCCGAACTGTCGAGGGCGGATGATGGGCGGCATGACGAGGTCGACGGATCCGGTCGCACCGGGACTCGCCGCGCTGGCCGCGATGTTCGCGGACGAGACCCGCGCCACCTTCCTGCTCACCCTGCTCGACGGCCGCGCCTGGACCGCGGGTGAACTGGCCAGGCACGCCCACGTAGCCCCCTCGACGGCCAGCGAACACCTGGGCAAGCTCGTCGCAGGCGGCCTGCTCACCGAGGACCGACAGGGCCGACACCGCTACGTACGGCTCGCGGACCCCCACGTCGCCCAACTCGTCGAGGACCTCGCCGCCCAGGTCGCCCCCGACACCACCCGACGCCCCCGCACCCTGCGGGAAGCCGGCACGGGCTCCGCGATGGCCCGCGCCCGCACGTGCTACGACCACCTCGCGGGCCGCCTCGGAATCACCCTCACCGACGCCCTCACCCACCGCGGCCTGCTCCGCCAGGACACCGGGTTCGCGCTCACGGACGCGGGCCTGCGATGGTTCGACGAGGCAGGCATCGACCTGAACCGCACCGGCCGCCGCCCCCTCACCCGCGGCTGCCTCGACTGGACCGAACGCCGCCCCCATCTCGCGGGCACCGCCGGCGCGGCCCTGTGCCGCCACGCCCTGGACGCCCACTGGTGCGTACGTATCGGCTCGGAGCGCGCGGTCAAGGTCACGCCGGACGGCGAGCGGGCCTTCGCGGAACTCCTGGGCATCGAACCGACGGCACTCCACTGACCGGCCATGCCCCACCGCGGCGTCCGAAAGCCGCGAGCACCCCGCCCCGTACCCCACCTAGCCTCGGGACCATGATGAACGCCACCTCCCCCGCGTCCGCCCGTCGCGCGGACCTGCTCGCCGCGGGCGCCGCGACCGTCACGGTCGTGCTGTGGGCCTCCGCCTTCGTGTCGATCCGCAGCGCGGGCGCGGCGTACTCGCCGGGCGCGCTGGCACTCGGGCGGCTGCTGGCGGGATCCGTCACGCTGGGCGCCCTCTGTCTCGTACGCGGCGAGGGGTGGCCGCCGCGCGCGGCCCGGCGCGGGATCGCGATATCCGGCCTGCTCTGGTTCGGCTTCTACATGGTGGTGCTCAACTGGGGTGAGCAGCAGGTGGACGCCGGCACGGCGGCGCTCGTCGTGAACATCGGCCCGCTCCTCATCGCGCTGCTCGGCTCCCGACTGCTCGGCGACGCGATGCCACCGCGGCTGCTCGCGGGCATGGCGGTGTCGTTCGCGGGGGCGGTCGCGGTGGGGCTGTCGATGTCCGGCGAGGGCGGGTCCTCGGTGCTGGGAGTGGTCCTGTGTCTGCTCGCCGCCGTCGGCTACGCGGCGGGGGTCGTCGCGCAGAAGCCGGCGCTCGGGCGGGCAAGCGCCCTCCAGGTGACCACGTTCGGATGTCTGGTCGGGACGGTGGCGTGCCTGCCGTTCGCGGGGCAACTCGTCCACGACGTGGCGAACGCGCCCGCCACCGCCACCCTCAACGTGCTCTACCTGGGCGTCTTCCCGACCGCGCTGGCGTTCACGACCTGGGCGTACGCGCTGGCCCGGACCACCGCGAGCCGGATGGGCGCGACGACCTACGCGGTGCCCGCGCTCGTCGTCGCGATGTCCTGGCTGTTCCTCGACGAGGTACCGGCGCTGCTCACGCTCGCGGGCGGCGCACTGTGCCTGGCCGGGGTCGCGGTGTCCCGCTCCCGTCCCCGGTCCAAGGCTTTCAGGGACACGGGGAACCCCGCGACCGGCCCCCGCACACCCGCGGACAACCAAGCCACCCGGCCCTAGAACACCACCAGCGCTCGGCCGCCCTTCCCCGCCAGCATGTTCTCGAACGCCCCCGCGATCCCGTCCAGCCCGATCCGCTCGGTCACCAGCATCCCCAGATCGAGCCGCCCCGCCCGCACATGCTCCGCCAGCACCGGCAGATCCCGCGCGGGGTCGGAGTTGCCGTACACGCAGCCGGACAGCGTACGGCCCCAGTGGAAGATCTCCAACGCGTTGAAGGTGACCTGCTGGTCCTTGCCACCGATGCCGACGACCGTCGTACGCCCACCGCGGCGCGTGGAGTCCCAGGCCGCGCGAATGGTCACGGCACGACCCACACACTCGACGGCGACGTCGACACCCTGCTTGCCGGTGAGGGAGCGGATCTCGCGGGCGGTGGTGTCGGAGGCGACGAGGTAGTGCGTGGCACCGGCCTCGCGTGCCAGTGACTCCTTCTCCGGAGAGATGTCCACCGCGATGACCTGCGACGCGCCCGCGATCCGCGCCGCCTGGAGCGCCGCGAGCCCGACCCCGCCCACCCCGAACACGGCGACGGTCTCACCGGCACGGACCCGCGCCGAGTGGTGGACGGCGCCGTACCCGGTGAGGACGGCGCAGCCGAGGAGGGCGGCGTCGGTGAGGGGGACGCCGTCCGGGACGGGGAGGACGCAGCCGGCGGCCACCACGGTCTCCTCGGCGAACGCGGCGACGTTCAGGCCGGGATGAAGGTCGCTCCCGTCGGAGGCGCGCCGCGCGTACACGTCTCCCGCGCCGGTCAGCGCGTTGGCGCACAGCCACACCTCCCCCAGCGAGCAGGCGTGGCACCTTCCGCAGGAGGGCGCCCAGTTGAGGACGACTCCGTCGCCGGGCGCGACACCCGTCACGCCCTCCCCGACGGAGACGACGGTCCCGGCACCCTCGTGGCCGAGGACGGCGGGGACGGGCACCCGCATGGTGCCGTCGGACAGCGAGAGGTCGGAGTGGCAGACCCCGGCGGCGGCCAGCCGGACGCGGACCTGACCGGCACCGGGCGCCGGGAGGTCGATCTCGGCGATCTCCAGGGGAGCGCCCACGGCGGGAAGTACGGCAGCGCGAACCACGTAAAAGCTCCTCGGCCCAGAACTCTGGAACTGACGGGAATGGAGTGGAGTGGTGTGGAGTAGGAGTGGAACGGGCTAGAACTGGAGGGACTTCGTCTGGAGGTACTCGGACAGGCCGTGCGCGCCCAGCTCCCGTCCGACCCCCGACTGCTTGTAACCGCCGAACGGGGCACTGGGGTTGAACCGGCCACCGTTGATGTCGACCTGCCCGGTGTCGAGCCGTCGCGCGAAGGCGACCGCCTCGGCCTCGTCACCCGCCCACACGGCGCCCGCAAGCCCGTACACCGTGCCGTTGGCGATCCGGACGGCGTCCTCCTCGTCCTCGTACGGGATCACCGACAGCACCGGGCCGAAGATCTCCTCCTGCGCGATCGTCATCTCCGGGGTGACGTCCGCGAAGACGGTCGGCTGGACGAAATACCCCTGCTCGCGCGGGGATTCGGGGCCGCCCGCGACGAGCCGGGCGCCCTCGGCGACGCCCTTGTCGATGTAACCGCGCACCCGCGCCTGCTGCTTGGCGTTGACGACCGGGCCGATGCGGTCCCCGTACTTCGCCGCGGCGGTCGCGGCGAGTTCGACCGCCTGCTCGTACTGTGCGGCGTGCACGAGCATGCGGGTCCAGGCGCTGCACGTCTGGCCGGAGTTGGACATCACGTTGGCGACGCCGACGTTGACGGCCTTGGCGAGGTCGGCGCTCGGCAGGATGACGTTGGCGGACTTGCCGCCGAGTTCGAGGGCGACCCGCTTGACGGCCGCACCGGCGGTCGCTCCGATCCGCCGTCCCACCGCCGTGGAGCCCGTGAAGGAGACCAGGTCCACGTCCGGGTGTTCGGCGAGGGCCTGGCCCGCGACCGGGCCGAGGCCGGTGACGAGGTTGAAGACGCCCGCCGGGACGCCCGCCTCCGCGACCGCCTCCGCGAAGAGCTGGGCGGTGAGCGGGGTGTCCTCGGCGGGCTTCAGGACGACCGTGCAGCCCGCCGCGAGCGCGGGGGCCACCTTGGCGACGATCTGGTGCAGCGGGTAGTTCCAGGGCGTGATCGCGCCGACGACACCGATCGGTTCCTGGTAGACGGTCGAATTGCCGACCTTCTCCTCGAAGGCGTACGTGGCGGCCAGTTCGGCGTACGAGCCCGCGACCAGGATCGGTACGGTCGCGTGGACCGCCTGCGAGAAGGACAGCGGGGAGCCGAGCTCCGCCGTGACCGTCTCGGCGATCTCGTCCTTGCGTGCGGTGAGGACGTCACGCAGGGCGCCGAGCCGCGCGGCCCGCTCGGCGGGCGGAGTCGCGGCCCAGGCGGGGAAGGCGGCGCGGGCGGCGCGTACGGCGGTGTCGACGTCCTCGGCCGTGCCCGCCGGAACCCGGCCGAGAACCTGTTCGTCCACCGGGTTCACGACCTCGATCGTGTCCGTCCCGGCGGCGGGGCGCCAAGCGCCGTCGATGTACATGCCGTCATGTGCCTTCATCGTGTTCCTCCCGGGCGGGGGCGTGCCGTCCGCCTCGCGGCGTCGTCCGAACCACAAACTAGCGGTGTTAGTTTTCAGACGCCAGACGTCTTCCCGCGACTCACCCTGCTCACCTCACTCGTCCAGGTCCGGCAGCCGCGCCGGAGCGGGGCTGATGCGTTCGCCGTGCTGGTCGAAGACGAACAGATGGGCGAGGTCGACGAGGAGGGGCACCTGCATGCCGTGACGGAGATCGAAGTCGGGGGTGGTGCGGACCACCAGGTCGCCGGGGAGCCGGCCCTCCGGGGGTATCTCGCCGTCGCGCGCGGGACCCGTGCCGGCGGGCTCGTCGAGGTCGACCACCGGGCCGGCCCGCAGACCGGCCCGGCGGTCCCGGAGACGGTCGAGGAGCGAGCCCTCGCGACGGCGGCGCCCGACCGGGCGGACCGGGCGCGGCGCCTCCAGATCCGGGACGAACGCGGGCCGCGAGCCGGTGTTGAAGTGAACGAGCACCTCGTGCCCCTGGAACTCCACATGCTCGACGAGACCGCTGATCGCCACCTCGCCGGGCCGGGCCTCCGAGGGCTTGGCCAGGCGGACGGCCTCGGAACGCAGCCCGACGATGACCTCACGGCCCTGCTGCACCCGCAGCAACCGCTGATCCACCGACCAGGGCTCGCGCAGCGGCAGATACTGCTTGCCGAGACTGATCGTCATCGCCCCGTCGAGCGGGGCCCGGACCAGGCCGCGCAGCAGATTGATGCGCGGGGTGCCGATGAAGGCGGCGACGAAGACGTTCGCCGGCAGTGCGTAGACCGTACGGGGCGTGCCCACTTGCTGGAGGACGCCGCCACGCAGGATGGCGACCCGGTCGCCGAGCGACAGCGCCTCGGCCTGGTCGTGGGTGACGTACACCGTGGTGACGCCCAACTCCCTGGTGAGCGAGGCGATCTCGGCGCGCAGATGGTTGCGGAGTTTGGCGTCGAGGTTGGAGAGCGGCTCGTCCATCAGGAAGGCGGAAGGGTGGCGGGCGATCGCTCGGCCCATCGCCACGCGCTGGCGCTCGCCGCCCGACAGCTGGTGGGGGAAACGGTCGAGGAGGTCCTCGATGCCGAGCATCCGGGCGGTGGCGTCGACACGCGGACGCGGGTCCTCGCCGGGGGCCTCGATGCGCAGCGGGAAACCGATGTTGTCGCGGCCCGTCATGCTCGGGTAGAGGGCGAAGTTCTGGAAGACCATCGCCATGTCCCGCTCGGACGGCGGCAGATCGCCCGCGTCCTCACCGTCGAGACGTACCTCGCCCTCAGTGGCGTTCTCCAGGCCGGCGATCATCCTGAGCACGGTCGACTTGCCGCAGCCGGAGGGACCGAGCAGGACGAGGAACTCGCCCGGCCGGATGTCCAGCGACAGCCGCTCCACCACGCGGACCCCGCGCGTATACGACTTGCTGACCTGGTGCAGGGAGATGGCGCGTGTCATGAAGGGTGCCCCCGGGGGCTCAAAGGGCGCTGTCGCTCCGCGGTCGAGACGCCCCGAGCGGGCCGCAAGGGACGTATGAGTCACGGAAGTTAACGGACCGCGACCACCCGGGGGAAGACACCCGGCGGGATCCGGCGTGTCGCTTCCCGTCCCTGTTCGGGCGCGGCGGAAACGGACGATCGCCTACCGGCCCGACGGACACTTCGCCGCACCCTCGTCGGGCCGGTCGCGGAGGTCAGATGTCGCTCTTGCGCCGGAGCGGCACTCCGGGCCGTACGGGCTCCGCACGGCCCGCGGGCGCCTTCCTCGGCGAGCGCAGCGCGACGCCCGAGGACAGCACCAACAGCGCGCCCAGCATCACGAACGGCGCGGCCACACCGGCGACCCCGGCGACCAGCCCCGCCGCGGCCGGGGCGGCCACCTGCCCCAGACGGTTGCCGGTCAGCCGCAGGGCCAGGGCCGTGGAGCGGGCCTCGTCCGGGGCGGCCTGCACGACCGTCGTCATGGACAGCGGCTGGCCGACGCCCAGACAGAAGCCGAGGACCAGCAGCATCGCGGCCAGCGCCCACACCGGCAGGGGCAGCGCCAGACCCGCGCACAGCACACCGGCCACCAGACAGGTCGCGGTGAGCAGCGCCGCCCGGCCCAGCAGTCGCAGCATCGGCGTCATGACCAGTCGACAGGCGATGGTCGCCGCCGCGCGCAGACTGAGCAGCAGACCGATCACGGACGGCGCGATGCCCCGGTGCTCGCCGACCACGGGCAGATACGCGGTCAGGATGTCCGTGGCGGACAGCACGGAGAGGCTGACGAGGATTCCGGCGGGTACGCCCCGGGCACGCAGAATGCGGTGCACGGGCACACGGTCGCCCTGAGCCGTACGGGACTCGGCGGGCCTACGGTGCTCGATGCGCCAGAGCGAGGTGAACGACACCGCGGCGAGCGCACCCGCCACGAGCAGGGCCTGCGCGCTGCTGCCCGCCCTGTCCGGGCCCCCGATCAGAAGGCCCGCGACGATCGGCCCGACCAGTTGGCCCAGGGACGCGCCGATGGTGAAATGGCCGAAGTTGCGGTCCTGTTCGTGCGGCGCGGACTGCCGGGCCACGATCGACTGGGCGCCGATGACGAAGCAGAGGTGCCCCAGGCCCATCACCCCGCTCCAGGCAGCCATCGCCCCCAGCGAATCCGCCGTACCGCTGAGCGCGCAACCGCCCGCGATGAGGACGACCCCGACGGGCAGCAGCGGGGCACAACGTCCATGGTCGGTACGGCGGCCCAGCGGTACGGCGGCGAAGAGGGGCAACAGGGCGTACACACCGGCGATCACACCGATGGCGCGTTCGTCGGCGCCCAGGGCGAGGGCTCGGTAGGAGACGGCGGGCCGGGCCATCGACACCGCCCCCTGCGCGAAGCCGAAGGCGATGACGAGGCGCAGCAGCCAGCCGCGGTTCCGACCGGGCCCCACGGGGACACCCCTCCATCCGATGACGGATTACAGATGACGGATTTCAGAGAACAGGTGGCAGATGACGGGTATCGACTGGCTGATATCGACCGACAGATAACAGATGACGGATTTCAGATGACAGATATCAGATGACAGAAACTGTCAGCCGACACCCACCCGTCAGATGATGCCGAACAGAATCCCCGCCCCCAACACCACCAGCGAAGTCAGCGCCGCCCACTTCACCACGAACCTCGTGTGGTCGCCGAACTCGACCTTCGCCATGCCGACGAGGACGTATACGGCGGGCACCAGCGGGCTGGACATGTGCAGCGGCTGGCCGACGAGCGAGGCGCGGGCGATCTCCAGGGACGAGACTCCGTGTGCCTGGCCCGCTTCGGCGAGAACCGGGAGGACGCCGAAGTAGAAGCCGTCGTTCGACATGAAGTAGGTGAGCGGGATGCTGAGGACACCGGTGACGAGGGCCATGTGCGGGCCCATCCCGTCGGGGATGTTGGAGACCAGCCACTTGGACATGTGGTCGACCATGCCGGTGCCCTGGAGGACGCCGGTGAAGACGGCGGCGGCGAAGACCATGCCGGAGACGTTGAGGACGTTCTCGGCGTGGGCGCCGAGGCGGGCCTTCTGGTCGGGCATGTGGGGGAAGTTGACGGTGAGCGCGAGTGCGGCGCCGAGCAGGAAGAGGACCGGGATCGGCAGCCACTCCATGATCATGGCGGTGAGCAGCGTGACCGTGAGGAGCGCGTTGAACCAGTAGAGCTTGGGGCGCAGGGTGGCGCGGTGGGGGTCGAGACCCTGGAAGTCGTCGTCCGCTTCGGGCAGATCGGCGTCAGCGCCGGAACCGGTGCCGGAGCCCGAACCACCGGTGCGCGCCGCCTTCTTCGCCACGGCGGAGGCGTCGGCGCCGTCGCCGGAGGCGCCCGCACCCGCGCCGACGAGCACCGTCTCGGTCTCCGGCTCCAGGACCTCGTCCAGCGTCAGCACGCCGAGCCGCTTGCGCTCGCGGCGCCCGAGAACGTACGAGAGGGCCAGGACGCCGAGCAGGCCGACGGCGAGGGCCGGGATCATCGGGACGAAGATGTCGCTGGCGTCGAGCTTCAGCGCGGTCGCGGCGCGGGCCGTGGGGCCGCCCCAGGGGAGCGTGTTCATGACGCCGTTGGCCATCGCGGCGACGCCGGTCATCACGACCAGGCTCATCTTGAGGCGCTTGTACAGCGGGTACATCGCCGAGACCGTGATCATGAAGGTGGTCGAGCCGTCGCCGTCGAGGGAGACGATCGCGGCGAGGACCGCCGTGCCGACCACGATCCGCAGCGGGTCGGCCTTGCAGAACTTGAGGATCCCCCGGACGATCGGGTCGAAGAGACCGACGTCGATCATCACACCGAAGTAGACGATCGCGAACATCAGCATCGCCGCCGTGGGGGCGAGGCTGGTGACGCCGTCGATGACGTAGTCACCGAGCTTGGCGCCCTTTCCGACGAAGACACAGAAGAGTGCCGGGATCAGCACGAGCGCCGCGATCGGCGACATCTTCTTCAGCATGATCAGGACCAAGAAGGTCGCGATCATGGTGAAGCCGAGGATGGTCAGCATGAGTTGGATTACCTAACGTTCGCCCTTGAACTCCCACCAGGGACGGCGGTGCGATGACGTTAGGTCGCGCAAGATTGCGTTAACAAGATGTTGACATGCGAGCAATAAGCGCAAAACTCCAGGTCACAGGCTTGTCTCGGTGATCGGAGGCCCGCTACGGGCACGCTGCGAGCTCCACCGGCACCCCGTTGAGCACCGCCGTACCCGACAGCGGGTCGAGGAGCGAGCCGTCGAGGAGCTGGTTGACGTTGACGCCCGGATCGAGGGCCGCATGGCTCATCCGGGTGCCGGGGCGGTCGTGTCCCCAGCCGTGCGGCAGGCTCACCACCCCACGTCGTACGGTGTCCGTGACCTCGGCCGGGGCGACCACTTCTCCCCCGGCACCTTTGACGCGCACGGCCGTCCCGTCGGCGAGGCCGAGGCGTGCCGCGTCCTCGGGGTGGATGTGCAGGGTGCAGCGGTTGGTGCCGCCGGTGAGGGCGGGGACGTTGTGCATCCAGCTGTTGTTGGAGCGCAGATGGCGGCGGCCGACGAGGACGATCGCGGCCGGACGCTCGCGCAGGGCGGCGCGCAGCCGGGGAAGATCGTCGACGATCGGCGCCGGCAGCAGCTCGATCATTCCGCTGCGCGTCTTCAGTGGCTGCGGCAGACGGGGGCGCAGCGGTCCGAGGTCGATGCCGTGCGGGTGGGCGAGCAGTTTCTCCAGGCTCAGGCCGTCGGGCCGGGCGCCGAAGCCCTCGCCGTAGGGGCCGAGGCGCAGCATCATGTCGAGCCGGCGTTCGGGTCCGTTCTCGCCGGTGAGGAGCGTGGCGAGTTCCTTCGGGTCGCGTTCGTGGACGGGTCCGTGCGGGTCCTGGACGGCCTTGCCGAGGGTGGAGTCGATGACCATGGCGTCCACGGCGGACGGGTCGGCGCCGTGCATGCCGGTGGCGGCGAGCACCAGCCGGGCGAGGATCTCGGTCTCGGCCATGCGGCCCGGTTCGAGGGGGACGGCGGGGCGGTTGTAGCGGACCTGGTTGCGTACGGCGAGGGTGTTGAAGGCGAAGTCGTGGTGGGCGCTCTGGGAGGGCGGGGGCGGCGGCAGTACGACGTCGGCGTGGCGTGCGGTCTCGTTCAGGTACGGGTCGACGCTGACCATGAAGTCGAGGGAGTCGAGGGCCTTGTCGAGGCGGTCGCCGTCGGGTGCCGACAGTACGGGGTTGGCGGCGATGGCGATGAGGGCGCGGACGGGGCTGCCCTCGGGGGTGGCGGTGTCGATCTCCTCGGCGAGTGCGGCGAGCGGGAGTTCACCCTTGGCCTCGGGGTGGCGGCTCACCCGGCTGTGCCAGCGGCCGAGCGCGAAGCCGCGGCCGGGTCCGGCGGGCCGGGGGGTCTTGTCGGTGGCGGCTTGCGGGAAGAGGGCGCCGCCGGGGCGGTCGAGGTTGCCGGTGAGGATGTTGAGGACGTCGACGAGCCAGCTGGCGAGGGTGCCGTGCGGGACGGTGCAACTGCCGATGCGGCCGTAGACGGCGGCGGTGGGGGCGGCGGCGAGTTCACGGGCGAGCGCGCGGATGGTGTCGGCGTCCACGTCACAGGCCTCGCTCGCGGCCTCGGGGGTGAAGTCCCGTACGGCGGTGGCGAGTTCTTCGACGTCCTGGACGTGCGGGGCGAGGTCGCGCAGGTCGACGAGTTTCTCCTCGAAGAGGACGTACGTCATCGCGGCGAGCAGCAGGGCGTCGGTGCCGGGGCGGATGGTCACGTGGCGGTCGGCGAGTTTGGCGGTACGGGTGGTGCGCGGGTCGATGACCGTCAGGGTGCCGCCGCGGGCGCGCAGTGCCTTGAGCTTGCCGGGGAAGTCGGGGGCGGTGCACAGACTTCCGTTGGATTCCAGGGGGTTGGCGCCGATGAGGAGAAGGTGGTCGGTGTGGTCGAGGTCCGGGACCGGGATCGCGTTGGCGTCGCCGTAGAGCAGGCCGCTGGAGACGTGTTTGGGCATCTGGTCGAGCGTGGAGGCGGTGAAGACGCTGTGGGTGCGCAGCGCGCTGAGCAGGACGGGCGGGTAGAGGGCGCCGGCCATGGTGTGCACGTTCGGGTTGCCGAGGACGATGCCGAGGGCGTGCGGGCCGTACTGCTCGACGATCGGGCCGAGGCCCGCCGCGATCGCGTCGAAGGCCTCCTGCCAGGTGGCCTCGCGCAGTTCGCCGTCCATGCGGACGAGGGGGGTGCGCAGCCGGTCGGGGTCGCCGTCGGCGGCGCCGAAGGAGGCTCCCTTGGGGCAGATGAACCCTTTACTGAAGACGTCGTCGCGGTCGCCGCGGGCGCCGGTGACCCGGGTGCCCTCGATGGTGAGGGTCAGCCCGCAGGTGGCCTCGCACAGGGGGCAGACGCGCAGGGCGGTGCGGGAGTCGGGGGTGGCGCCGGAGGTGCGGGACACGGGTCCTCCCGGAGGACGGTGGCGGCGGTGGCACACGGACCGGACCGAGCATACCGACCGGTAGGGATGGAAGGGAGGGCTTTGCGGGGGTGAGGTCGGAAAATCGCGAGCCGGCCTCCCGGCCCCCGCCCTTCGGCGGCGCGGCGGTTCAGTCCAGAACCCTGGCCAGATACGCGCGCAGCAGCTCCCGCGTCTCCCCGATGATCCGCTCGTCCCCCTCCGGGGCGATCCGGAAGGCCAGGTGGACCAGGCTGTCGGCGGCCTCCACAGCGACCAGGAAGGTGCGCCGGAGGTCTTCGTCGGGGGTGCGGTCGAGGTAGTCGGAGAGGAGGTCGGTGAGGCGGTCGGCGACGCGGGTGTTGGGCTCGGCGTCGCGGGTGCCGACGGGTATCTGGTTGCCGAAGTCGACGAGGGAGAAGCCGGGGGCGGTGCGCTTCATGGCGAGGTACTCGTCGAGTACGGCGTCCATGGCGGCGCGCCAGCCCTGTGCGCCTGTCGCCCGGAGGCGTTGGGTGACGCGTTCGGTGTAGCGCTCGAGGTTGCGCTGGGCGAGCGCGTCGGCCATGGCGCGCTTGTTGCCGAAGAAGCGGTAGACGGAGCCGATGGGGACGCCCGCGCGCTGGGCCACGGCCCGAGTGCTCAGGGCGTCGTAGCCGACCTCGTCGAGGAGGTCGGCACAGGCGTCGAGGATCCTGGTCAGTCGTTCGGCGCTGCGCCGCTGAACGGGCGCGCGGCGCAGCGAGGTCGCTTGGGGCACAGGCTTCATGATGCCTTTCCGCCGGGATCCGGTGAACCTCCCGTGTCGGTTCGGCCCGCGACGCCGTTTTCGCTCGGCGTCGATGTCGGTGTCGACGCGGGGGTCGACGGGGGCGGCGCGGTGGGTGTCGCCGGCTGGGTCGACGCGGCGGCCCCGGAGGCGGTGATGTCCGCCGTGCTCTCGACGGGCTTGCCGTGGACGGCCCACGCCGTGCGGTCGTCGGCATACAGGCGCGCGGTGACGTGGTGGGTGCCGCGTGGGACCAGCTCGCCGGCGAGGTGGTACTCGGCGGTGCGCACAGTGGCGAGGTTCCGGCCGTCGAGGGACAGCAGCGCGACGCCGCGGCCGGCCACGGCCTCCGCCTTGGCGGCGGCGGGCGAGAAGCGGAAGCGGTGGACGGTCAGGCGGACGTCCCAGCCGTCGTCGGAGGCCGGTTGGACCTCGATGGCGACCTCGGGTGCGCTCTTCTTGTCGACCTCACGGTAGTGACGTCCTTCTTTGTCCGTATCGTCCAGGACTTTGCCCACGGGTGAGGGCGACACCGCGTCCCTCCGCCCGTGTGCGGCGCCGGTGCCGCAGCCCGCCGATCCGCCGAGCAGGGCGCAGACCGCGAGCGCGGCGAGCACTCCACGCTTCCACGACATGTCGGGGACATTAGAACAACGCTCTGACAGGCGAATCCCTCTGGAGTCGGGTTCTTGGGGCGTACCGCCAACCCTGGGGTGTACTCCGCACGGAGGTTCCGGCGCCGCGCGTTCGTCGGCCACGCACCTCGGCGTACCTCTTGCGCGCGAAAAAACTGAATCCTACGGTGAAGCATAGGAATCAGGCGCGAGGGAGCGATCATGAGCGGGGACGCGAGGAAGACGGCCGAGGGGCTGACCTACCTCACCGGATTCGGCAACGAACACAACTCGGAGGCGCTCCCCGGGGCGCTGCCGCACGGCCGCAACGCGCCCCAGCGCGCCCCTCTCGGGCTGTACGCGGAGCAGCTGAGCGGTACGGCGTTCACGGAGCCGAGGGCGCACAACCGGCGTTCGTGGCTGTACCGGATCCGTCCGTCGGCCGCGCACCCGGCGTTCACGCGCATGGACAACGGGGCGCTGCGCTCGGCGCCCTTCACGGAGACCGAGCCCGACCCGAACCGGCTGCGCTGGAACCCGCTGCCGGAGCCGGCCCGGGGCACCGACTTCCTCGCGGGCCTGTGGACGCTGGGCGGCAACGGCGACGCGACCCAGCGCACCGGCATGGCCGTGCACCTGTATCACGCCGACTCCTCGATGGACCGCGTCTTCAGTGACGCCGACGGGGAGCTGCTGATCGTGCCGGAGCGGGGCGGGCTGCTGCTGCGGACGGAGTTCGGGCTGCTGCACGTGGAGCCGGGCGCAGTGGCGCTGATTCCCCGCGGGGTCCGCTTCCGGGTGGAGCTGCTGGACGCCGCGTCCGACGGCGGGCAGGGCCCGACGGCCCGCGGCTATGTGTGCGAGAACTACGGGGCGCCCTTCCAGCTGCCCGACCTCGGCCCGATCGGCGCCAACGGACTCGCCAACGCGCGGGACTTCCTCGCTCCCGTCGCCGCGTACGAGGATGTCGAGGGCCCGGTGGAGGTGGTCAACAAGTTCTGCGGCAACCTCTGGACGGCGACGTACGACCACTCGCCGCTGGATGTCGTCGCCTGGCACGGCAACCATGTGCCGTACGTCTACGACCTGCGCCGTTTCAATGTGATCGGCACGATCAGCTACGACCACCCGGATCCGTCGATCTTCACGGTGCTGACCTCGCCGAGCGACACCCCGGGCCTCGCCGGGGTCGACTTCGTGGTGTTCGCGCCGCGCTGGCTGGTGGGCGAGGACACCTTCCGGCCGCCGTACTTCCACCGGAACGTGATGAGCGAGTACATGGGGCTCATCGAGGGGGCGTACGACGCGAAGGCGGAGGGCTTTGTTCCGGGGGGCGGTTCGCTGCACAACATGATGTCGGCGCACGGGCCGGACCGGGAGACCTTCGACCGGGCCAGCGCCGCCGAGCTGCGGCCGCAGAAGATCGACGACGGGCTGGCGTTCATGTTCGAGACCCGGTGGCCGGTGACCGCCACCGCGCAGGCGGCGCACGCGGAGCATCTGCAGCGCGGGTACGACGACGTGTGGCAGGGCCTCCAGCGGCACTTCGGCCCGTTGCACTGAGCGTCGGCGACCGGTACGGATATCCCTCGTGACCTCCTTCGCCCCGGACTCGATCGTCCTGAACCGCAAACTCCCGCTCTGGTACCAGGTGTCGCAGTCTTTGCGTGCCTCGATACTCGGGCGCTCACCCCAGGAACCGCTGCGCCTGCCGACCGAGGAGCGGTTGGCCGGCCACTACGGGGTGAGTGTGCTCACCATGCGGCAGGCGCTGAAGGAGCTGGAGGACGAGGGACTGATCACCCGCCATCGGCGGCGGGGCACGTTCATCGAGCCGAGCGCGCAACGGGGCGCTCCGGTGCGGTTGCTCGGCTCGGTGGACACGATCGTCGCGCAGCAGTCGGGCATGACGACCGAGCTGCTGGACCACGGGAGCGTGCCGGTGCCGGCCGAACTCGCCGAGTACTTCCCGGATCTGGCCGAGGTGGGGACGTACCACCGGCTGCGCGGCGACGAGAAGACCGGTGAGCCGACGAACCACGCGCGCAACTACGTCCGTCCCGAACTGGCCGCGCGGATCGACCCGCAGGACCTGGTGCGCTGGCCCATGACCAAGGTGCTGCGGGACGTGGTGGGCGTGCGCATCAGCCGGATCACCGACACGGTGGAGGCGCGGCTCGCGGATCCGGAGACGGCCCGGCTGCTCCAGGTGCCGCTGCTCAGCCCGATCCTGCACTACACGGGCATCGTGCACGGCGAGGACGGCCGCGCCCTGGACGTGGCTCGCATCCACTACCGCGGTGACCGCTTCTCCTTCACGGTCACCCTCGACGCCCACTGACGATGGCGTACGAGACCGGCGCGCCGCGTCCGCGTCGTACGATGCCGGGCGTGACGCACGACGACGCTCCGCTGCTCGCGGACCTCATGCCGTGGTCCGTCGCACCGCCGAGGCTGGGCCGGGGGTGGCCGACGGCGCCCGACGCGGCGGCCCTGAAGGCGCGCTGGGACACGCTGATGAAGGCCGAGGGGCCGGGCCGCGAGGCGTTGTTCGGCCCGACGCGCTCGCGCACCACGCGCTCGGCCGTCGGACAGCTGCCGGGGCAGTCCAGCGGGACGGCCCGGCTGGAGCGTGAGTCGGGGCCCTGTCCGGAGCCGGTCCGCGTCCTGCACGGCCCCTTCGACGAGCAGTGGCTGATCCCGGACCACCGGCTGATCGACGCGGCGCGCCCCGAGTTGTGGCGGGTGGCCGACGAGCGGCAGGTGTTCGTGATGGAGCAGACGGCGGTGCCGGACACGTCGGGTCCGGTGCTGCTGGTCGCGTCCGTGCTGCCGCTGAGCGCGGGTCGCGGCGGCCGTGTCCGTCCGCTGCACCGGCGCCCCGGGGGCCGCGAACCGAATCTGGCGCCCGGCCTGCTGGAGCACCTCGGCGCCCGCCTCGGCCACTCCCCCGACCCCGTCGACGTCCTCGCCTGGACGGTCGCGGTCGCGCGGTCGGGCCGTGACGGATGCGCCG
>LRTP01000512.1 GCA_001550305.1 Streptomyces diastatochromogenes | reverse complement strand
GCGGGGAACTGCGTGACAAGCCACCGCCGTCCCGCAGCCAAAGCACACGGGGAGGGCGGGGCATCGGGGCGGAGCCCCTTCTTGGGGGCGCGGGGAACTGCGTGACAAGCCACCGCCGTCCCGCAGCCAAAGCACACGGGGAGGACGGGGCATCGGGGCGGAGCCCCGTCCTAGGGGCGCGGGGAACTGCGTGACAAGCCACCGCCGTCCCGCAGCCAAAGCACACGGGGAGGGCGGGGCATCGGGGCGGAGCCCCGCTTGGGGGCGCGGGGAACTGCGTGACAAGCCACCGCCGTCCCGCAGGTGAACGCATTCGGGTGGACGGGGATTCGGGGCGGAGCCCCGATGGTGTGTCCCGGTAAAGGGCGAGGCCTTCTCGCGGGGGTCGGTCGGCGCGGCGTACCCTGAGATTGGACTAGACCTGTAGCCGCCCCAGAGGAAGAGGCCCCATGAGCGAGCGCAAGCGTGCAGTTCTGGAGGTGATCGCCCTCGGCGTGGAGGACGCGGTCGCCGCCCAGGCCGGAGGCGCCGACCGGCTGGAGCTGGTCACCGACATGGCCGCCGACGGGCTCACCCCGGCGGTGGAGACCTTCGTCGGGATCCGCGCCGCCGTCGACATCTCGCTGCGCGTGATGCTGAGGCGGGCGGACGGCTTCGCGGCGGGCGGCGCCAAGGACGTCGACGCGCTCGTACGGCTCGCGGGGGAGATGCGGGCCGCCGGCGCGGACGAGTTCGTGCTCGGTTTCCTCGACGAGCACGGCGGTCCCGACCTGTCCGCCGTGGAGCGGATCGTCGCGGAACTGGACGGCTGCCCCTGGACGTTCCACCGCGCGATCGACCGCGCCGCCGACCGCGACTCCCTGCGCAAGCAGCTCGCGGACCTGCCGGGCCTGGACGCGTACCTCACGGCGGGTTCCCCGGACGGCGTGGACGACGGTTTCCCGACCCTCCTCGCCGAGGCCGCCCGCCGCACCGAACCCGGTTACGAGCCCAGGATCATGGTGGGCGGCGGGCTGCGTCTCGATCATGTTCCTCGGCTGAGGGCCGCGCGGATCGACGCCTTCCACATCGGTGGAGCGGCCCGGCCCGGCGGATGGGACGGGCCGGTGGCGGTGGCGGCCGTACGGGAGTGGCGGCAGGCCCTGGACGCGTAGCGGCCGGCAAAGGGCAAGCCCTAGGCCAGTTGCTGCGGCAGCGGGGCCGCGTGGGTGACGGTCAGGCCCGAGACCGCTCGGGTCAGGGCCACGTACAGGCGGCGCAGTCCGGTCCGTTCGTCCGGCTCGCCGTCGACCACGGCCTGCGGCTCGTCCAGGACCACGTAGTCGTACTCCAGGCCCTTGGCGAGGGAGGCGGGGACAAGGGTGAGGCGGGTCTGAGCCGTCGTCTCCTCGCCGGGGCCCAGGTACGTCAGGCCCGTCGCCGCCAGCGCCTCGGTCAGCGCCGGGATCCGGGCGTCGGCGGCGATGAGGCCGACCGAACCCTCGTTGCGCAGCGACTCCTCGCAGGCGTCCACGACCTGCTCGTCGACGGTCGTCGGCCGCACCTCGAAGAAGCCCGGGTTCTCACGGACCGACGCCACCGGGGTCAGGCCCGGCGCGATGTGCGGCAGCAGCCGGGAGGCGTAGGCGATGACGTCGGTGGGGACGCGGAAACCGGCGGTCAGCTCCTCGATCACCGCTTCCCCCTTGCCGAGGTGCGCGAGCGCCTCGTCCCAACTCCGCGTCGCCCAGGGGGTCGTGCCCTGGGCGAGATCGCCGAGCACGGTCGCCGAACCCGTCGTGCAGCGCCGCCCCACCGCCCGGTACTGCATCGGCGACAGATCCTGCGCCTCGTCGAGCACGACATGGCCGAGGGAGTGGGTGCGCTGGACGAGATCGGTGGCCTCGTCGATCAGCACGGCGTCGGCGGGCGACCACTTGGCCGACTTCACCGACCGCACCGGCTTCGACCAGAGGATCTCCTTCTGTTCGTCCTCGTCGAGGATGCCGTCCGCGTGGACGGCCAGGAAGTCGGCATCGGTGAGCAGGCGAAGGACCAGCTTGGCGGGGTCGACCGGCGGCCAGATCGCCTTGACGGCCGCCTTCACCGCGGTGTTGCGGGCCACGGCGTCCTGCACCCGGTCGTCCGGTGCCTCGCCCGAGCGTTCCATCTGGACCAGCACGGCGTGCGCGATCCGCTGCGGAAGGGCCTCGCGGGCGGCGCCGTACCGGATGTCGCGGTCCAGCAACTCCCCGACGATCGTCTCGAGTTCGTACGCCGGGACACGCCAGCGCCGCGACCCGCGCACGACCACGACGCCCTCGGTCGGGAGCGTCACATGCGAGCGGACGGCCCGGCGCAGCACCACGGCCATCCGGGCGTCGCCCTTGACGACGGCGGCGGTCGCGTCGTCCGTCCCGCGTACCTCCACATGCGCGACGAGGTCGTCGACCGTCGCCTGCTTGACCTCGAGCTCGCCCAGCGCGGGCAGCACCTGCTCGATGTAGTGCAGGAAGGACTTGTTCGGCCCGATGACCAGGGTGCCGGTGCGGGCCAGCCGCTCCCGGTGGGCGTACAGGAGGTAGGCGACGCGGTGCAGGCCGACGGCCGTCTTCCCGGTGCCGGGGCCGCCCTGCACACAGACGGAGCCCCCGAGACCCGCCCGTACGATCTCGTCCTGCTCCGGCTGGATGGTCGCCACGATGTCCCGCATCGGGCCCACGCGCGGGCGCTCGATCTCCTGCTGGAGCAGCTTGCTGGTCGCCGCGGCCTCGGAGGGGTCGGACAGGTGCTCGTCCTCGTACGCCGTGAGGTCGCCGCTGGTGTACCCGAAGCGGCGGCGCAGTCCGACGTCCATCGGGTCCTTCTTCGAGGCCCGGTAGAACGGCTGCGACACCGGGGCGCGCCAGTCGATGACCATCGGGTCGCCCTCGGCGTCGTGCACATGCCGACGCCCGATGTAGAAACGCTCGCCCTCCGCGCCCTCCGCCTTGTCGGCGCCGGGCGCGTGCAGATAGTCGAGGCGGCCGAAGAACAGCGGGGTGTGGCTGAGGTCGGCGAGGGCCTTGATCCGCTCGTCGATCTGGTGCTGGAGGACCGCGGCGTTCACCCAGTTCGCGGTGACGTCCGTGATGTCGAGGTTCTCCACGTCCTCGCGCATCGCGCGCAGTGCCGCGCGGGACGAGCCGAGGTGGGCACGCTCGCGGGAGAGGGGGTCCTGGGCGGGTGGGGTGGACAACGTGGTGCCTCCGGAAGACCTGCTGCGTGTGAGTGGGTACGGCGGTCGAGCCGTTGGATGCCGTCCGGTTTCCGTCCGGGCAGCGGCACTCCGTCGAGGGAGGCGGGCAAGAGCGGAGATTCTAGGTCAGGGGAGGAGGTCCGGGCCAACCCTTTTTCGCGGACGGCTCGCGGCACCGTTCGCGGCGTCATACGCGGTATCAGGGATGCGACCCCCATATCCCTAGGGGTCGCCGTCCGTCGTGAGGCGTACACGCAGAGGCCTGGAGGCGTACGAGGGGTCGCCGAGGTTCGGTCCATAGGCCGACGCCATAAGGGGGCGCGCATTCCATCATGGATACATGAGCGCAGCAACCTTCACCCCAGGCCCTTCCCAGCGCGGTCCCGCCGCTCGTGGCGCGACCGCCTTCTCCGCCGTCCACCACCGCCACCGTGTCGGCGACGCCCTGCATGCCGTCAAGGTCTTCGTGGGCGCGGCGTTCGGCGTGGTGCTCCTCGGGGAGTACGAGGAGGAGGCGGGCGTACGACGCCGGTGAGCCGTCCGCCGGGGTGAACCGTCCCGGCACTAGGGTCACTCCGTGCTTCAGCGGAACGTGACCGATCGCTCACTCGACGAAGTTCTCCCGTTCTCCGCCCCCCGCTTCTCCGGCCCTCGCTTCTCCGTCTCCCGCTTCCCCGCGCCTCTTCTGCCCCTCCTCCTGCTCGCCGCTTCCCTCACCGCGTTCGCCGCGCTGTGTCTTCTCCGGCGCACCCCGATGGCCGACGCGCTCGTCTACCGGGCCGAGGGTGCGGCCGTCGTCCACGGCACGGATCTCTACGGGTTCACCGTCACCGAGTGGCAGCTGCCCGCCACGTACCCGCCCTTCGCGGCGGTCCTCTTCGTCCCGCTGGCCTGGCTCCCGCTGTCCGTCCTCAAGGCGGCCTGCGTCGCCGGGAACGTGGCCCTGCTGGCCGTGCTGGTCCGGCTCTCCTGCCGTCTCGCGGGCCTGCCGACGCGGCTGCCCGCGCTCTGCGCCGCCACCGCGCTCGCCCTGTGGCTCGAACCCGTCTTCCAGACCGTGCTCTTCGGCCAGATCAACCTCGCCGTCGCCTGCCTGATCCTCTGGGACCTGACACGGCCGCCCGGCGCCCCCGGCAAGGGCATCGCCCTCGGCATCGCGGCCGGGGTGAAACTGACCCCCGCCGTCTTCGTGGCGTATCTGCTGCTCAGGGGCCGGCGACGGGAAGCGGCCACCGCCCTGGCGGCCTTCGCCGGGACCGTACTCCTGGGAGCGCTCGCCCTTCCCGCCGCGAGCGTCGACTTCTGGACCCGGCGGCTCTACGAGACCGGCCGCGTCGGCAAGGTGTGGATCGTCGACAACCAGTCGCTGCAGGGGCTGATCGCGCGGGCGCTGGGGGACCCGGCACCGGGCTTGCTGTGGGCCGTACCCGCGCTGGCCGTCGCGGCGGCGGGACTGTGGCTGGCCCGCCGCGCGCGCACCGACCGCCAGGGCGTCCTCGTCACCGCCCTCACGGCCCTGCTGATCTCACCCATCAGCTGGTCGCACCACTGGGTGTGGTGCGTCCCGCTGATCGCCGTGCTGTACGCCGAACGCGGCCCGCGCCCGGCCGCCGCCACCGCCGTGGTCTTCGCGGCCCGCACCCTCTGGCTGGTCCCCCACCAGGGCGATCTGGACCTTCGCCTGCCCTGGTGGCAGCAGCCGTTCGCCTCGCCGTACCCCCTGCTGGGGTTGCTACTGCTGGCTCAGTTGTCGGCCAGGAGCTCGTCCGCGTCGACGATCCGGTAGGCGTACCCCTGCTCCGCCAGGAACCGCTGCCGATGGGCGGCGAAGTCCTGGTCGATGGTGTCGCGGGCGACGACGGAGTAGAAGTGCGCCTGGTGGCCGTCGGCCTTCGGGCGCAGCACGCGGCCGAGGCGCTGGGCCTCCTCCTGGCGCGAGCCGAAGGTGCCCGACACCTGGATGGCGACGGTCGCCTCCGGCAGGTCGATGGAGAAGTTGGCGACCTTCGACACGACGAGCACGCTGATCTCGCCCTCCCGGAAGGCGTCGAACAGCTTCTCCCGCTGCGCGTTGCTGGTCTCGCCCTTGATGACGGGCGCGTTCAAGTGCTCGCCCAGCTCGTCGAGTTGGTCGATGTACTGGCCGATCACGAGGATCTGCTGCCCCGCGAACTTCCGTACCAGCGCCTCGGTCACCTTGCGCTTCGTCGCGGTCGTCGCGCAGTAGCGGTACTTCTCCTCGGTCTCGGCGGTGGCGTACGCGAGCCGCTCGGCGTCGGTGAGGTTGACGCGGACCTCGACACAGTCGGCGGGCGCGATGTACCCCTGCGCCTCGATCTCCTTCCAGGGCGCGTCGAACCGCTTGGGCCCGATGAGCGAGAAGACGTCCGACTCGCGCCCGTCCTCGCGGACCAGGGTCGCGGTCAGGCCGAGGCGCCGCCGTGCCTGGAGATCGGCCGTGAACTTGAAGACGGGCGCGGGCAGCAGGTGCACCTCGTCGTAGACGATGAGTCCCCAGTCCCGGGAGTCGAACAGCTCCAGGTGGGGATAGACGCCCTTCCGCTTGGTCGTCAGCACCTGGTAGGTGGCGATGGTGACCGGGCGGATCTCCTTCCTCGTCCCGCTGTACTCGCCGATCTCGTCCTCGGTCAGCGAGGTCCGCTTCACCAGCTCGTGCTTCCACTGCCGGGCGGAGACGGTGTTGGTGACGAGGATGAGCGTGGTGGCCTTGGCCTGCGCCATGGACCCGGCGCCGACGAGCGTCTTCCCGGCTCCACAGGGCAGGACGACGACGCCCGACCCGCCGTGCCAGAAGTTCTCCACGGCCTGCTTCTGGTACGGCCGCAGCGCCCAGCCGTCCTCCGCCAGCTCGATCGGGTGCGCCTCCCCGTCGACGTACCCGGCGAGGTCCTCGGCCGGCCAGCCCAGCTTCAGCAGCGTCTGCTTGATCTGCCCGCGCTCGGAGGGGTGCACGGCCACGGTGTCCGGGTCGATCCGGTTGCCGACGAGCGGGATGACCCGCTTCGACCGCAGGATCTCCTCCAGGACGGGCCGGTCGGTGGTGGTCAGGACCAGCCCGTGGGCCGGGTGCTTGCTGAGGGTGAGACGCCCGTAACGGTCCATCGTCTCGGCGATGTCGACGAGCAGCGCGTGCGGCACGGGGTAGCGGCTGAATTCGACGAGCGCGTCGACGACCTGCTCGGCGTCGTGGCCCGCGGCACGCGCGTTCCACAGGCCGAGCGGCGTCACCCGGTAGGTGTGGATGTGCTCGGGCGCGCGCTCCAGCTCGGCGAACGGCGCGATGGCGCGACGGCAGGCGTCGGCCTGCTCGTGGTCGACTTCCAGGAGCAGGGTCTTGTCGCTCTGAACGATGAGGGGTCCGTTCACACCCGTCCCTTTCTGCGTGCCGTCACCCCGCGCGGATGACCGGCCAAACGTCCAGTGTGCCTCAAGGGGAGGTGATCACGGCTGGTCGTCGGCGAGCTCGGCGACCCCCGTCACGCGGTGCAACGGATAGGTGCGGACCTCGTCCGCGGTGTGGTCGTACGCAGTCACGAAGCCGCCCTCCACCCGGATCGGGGCGATGACGCGCTGGCTGGCGGCGCCCTCGGCGTTCACATACCCGATCCACACCGCCTCACCGGTCATGACGGCGGCCTGCATGGTGGCGAGGGTCTCGGCGGAGCTGGTGCGCGGCAGCTCGCCGTTGCCCGGCGCCGGTGTCTGGGTGTCCTTGCGCGGGGTCGTGGAGGCCAGGTCACCGGCGCGGATGGCGCGGATCGCGGCACCGAGGAGCGTGGCGTCGGGCACCGGCGGACCGTCCGGGACCGGCACGGGGGCGGAGCGTGGCGGGGTGCGGTGGGCGTGCGCGCGGGTGATCAGCACATCGCCCTCGGCGGACTCCGCGGCGGGCGCGAAACCCATCGAGCGCAGGCCCTCCAGCAGGGCCGCCGGGTCGGCCTGGGCCGCGAGCACGGTGGGTGCGAGGCGGCGCAGCCGCAGTCCCTGCGAGCGCTTGTCGGCGAGGATCTCGCTCAGCAGCGCGTCGTCGTCGCAGCGGACGTACGCCGAGGCCGCCCCGATCCGCAGATGGCCGTGCCGACGCGCCACGTCGTCGATCAGATAGGCGAGCGGCTGCGGGACGGGCGTGCGGGAGTGGGCCGCGAGGAACGCGTGCAGGTCCGAGGCCGACCGGCCCGCGTCCAGAGCGCGCCGTACCGACCCCGGGGTGAACCGGTAGACCGTCGCCCCGCCCTTCGACTCGACGTCCGCGAGCACGCCGAGCGTGTCGGCGAGGGGCCGCTCCAGCGGGCCGGGGGCGACGGCCGTCAGGTCCGCCTGGAGGAGGACGTGGTCCAGGGGCTCGGGCAGCAGCGGGGCGAGGAGCCGGGCGGCACGGTCGGCGGCAGCGGCCTGCTCGGCCGGGGAGCGCGGGGCTTCGGAGAGGGGGGCCTCGACGGCGGGGCGGTGGTGCTTGTGGGCGGGGAGCTTGTCGCCGGGACCGGAGGGGGCGCGCGTTCCGGTCTCGCGCACGC
>LRTP01000511.1 GCA_001550305.1 Streptomyces diastatochromogenes | reverse complement strand
CCCCGGGCCCCGGGCACCCGCGCGCAGGGCGGCGTCCAGGAGGTGGACACCGGCCGCGGCCACGGCGATACGGACCTGCCCCGGGCCCGGCTCGGGATCCTCGGTCCTCTCGTAGGTGAGGTTCTCGGCCGGGCCGAAGGTGTGCAGGCGGACGGCGTGCATGACGGTCTCCCTCGCTGACGTCCGGAGGCGTGCTCGATCGCTCGGTACGTGCTGGATCGCTCGGTGGTGGTGCGGCTCAGCGTTCAGCCTCAAGCGCGGTTGAGGTCAAGGCGCGGGTGCCGGGCGGGGTCAAAGGCGCCGGTCGGGGGCGTTGTCAGTGGCGGAGTGCACGATGGGGGCATGGTGCGAAAAGCGGCGGGCAGGGCGAGCGGGCGGGGCCAGGGGGCGCGGCGGCCGGAGGTGCGGCTCCCGCCGCTGGAACCCCATGACGGCTCCGAGCTGGAGCCGGACGGGGACTATGACGGGCTGGAGTTCCGGGAGGCGGACTTCGTCGGGCAGGACGGCGGAGGAGCGACCTTCATGGACTGCGCCCTGACGGGGTGCGCGCTGGACGAGACGCGGCTGCACCACGCGCGACTGCTGGACTCGGTCCTGACGGGCCTGCGGGGCGTGGGCACCGATCTCGCCGAGTCGACCTGGCGCGACGTCGAGTTGGTGGACGCCCGTCTGGGCGGGGTGCAGCTGCACGGGGCGGTGCTGGAGCGGGTCCTGATCCGCGGCGGCAAGATCGACTATCTGAACCTGCGCAAGGCCCGGCTCAAGGACGTCGTCTTCGAGGGATGCGTGCTGGTCGAGCCGGATTTCGGGGCCGCCCGGCTGGAGCGCGTGGAGTTCGTGGACTGCGTCCTGAAGGGGGCGGACCTCACCGCGGCCACCCTGACGGACGTGGACCTGCGCCACGCGGCGGAGCTGGACATCGCACGGGGCGTGGACCGGCTGGCGGGGGCGGTGATCAGTCCGAGCCAGTTGCTCGACCTGGCGCCCGTGTTCGCCGCGGCGCTGGGGGTGCGGGTGGACGGGGGGCCGGGAGCGTGACGAGCCGGGGCCGAGTGGGGAGTACGGGGGTCTCAGCCCACTCGGGGGAAGCGGGCCTGGAGGGTCCAGATCGCCGGGTTCTCGGCGAGGTCGTCGTGCAGGTCCGTGAGGTCGGCGATCAGGTCGTGCAGGAAGTCGCGGGCCTCGCGGCGCAGTGCGGAGTGGGAGAACGTCAGCGGCTCCTCGTCGCGCGGCATCCAGTCCGCCTCGATGTCCACCCAGCCGAAGCGCCGCTCGAAGAGCATGCGGTCCGTCGACTCGGTGAAGTCGAGCTCCGCGTGCTGGGGGCGCGAGGCCCGGCTGCCTCGCGGGTCCCGGTCGAGCTGCTCCACGATGTCGCACAGGGCCCACGCGAAGTCGAGCACCGGCACCCATCCCCAGGCTGTGGACAGCTCCCGGTCCGCCTTGGTGTCGGCGAGATAGACGTCACCGCAGAACAGGTCGTGCCGCAGCGCGTGGACGTCCGCGCGGCGGTAGTCGGTCTGCGGGGGGTCGGGGAAGCGGTTGGAGAGGGCGTAGCCGATGTCGAGCACGTAGGTGATGGTGTCATGGGCCTGGGGGAGGGGACACGGCTCCGTCGCGCGGGCGCGACCGGCCCCCACCGGCCGGCGGCCGGGCCCTCGGGCGGGGGTGCGTGGCCTGGGCGGGGTGCGGGGCTCGGGTGGGGTTGCCGGGGCCTCATAGGATCGCTGATGTGCCCCGATCTTCCGTCGCCGTCCGCTTTGCTCCGGCCCCGGCCCTCGCCCTCGCTCTCGCGCTCACCCTCACCGCGTGCGGCGGCGGTGGTGGTGTGCACGGCAAGCCCGGTGCCACCGGGGTCCGGGATCCGTACTTCCCGAAGATGGGCAACGGTGGCTACGACGTCACGCACTACGCCCTGACCCTCTCCTACGACCCCAAGGCGCGCCATCTCGACGGCACCGCCGAGATCACCGCCCGGGCCACCCAGAACCTCAGCGCCTTCGACCTGGACCTGAAGGGCCTGGACGTCGCCGCCGTCACCGTCGAGGGCAAGGAGGCCCGCTGGAACCGGGCGGGCCAGGAGCTGACCGTGCGCCCGCACACCGACCTCGACAAGGGCGAGACGTTCCGCGCGACGGTCCGCTACTCGGGCACCCCCGAGACGCTCACCGACCGGGACGGCTCGCGGGAGGGCTGGCTGCCCACGGCCGACGGCGCACTCGCCCTCGGTGAACCCACAGGCTCGATGGCCTGGTTCCCCGGCAACCACCACCCCTCCGACAAGGCGACGTACGACATCGCCGTCACCGTCCCGAAGAACCTGCAGGCGGTCTCCAACGGCGAGTTGACGAGCGAGACGACGGCGGCCGACGGCCGCAGAACCTTCACCTGGCACACCGCCGAACCGATGGCGAGCTATGTCGCCACGGTCGCGATCGGCCGGTACGACATCACGCGCTCGACGACGAAGAACGGCCTGCCCGTGTACGTGGCGGTGGACCCGACGCAGACCGCGGCCGCGAAGAAGGTGCTGTCCGAGATACCCGAGATCATGGACTGGGAGGCGTACAACTTCGGCCCGTACCCCTTCTCCTCGACGGGCGCGATCGTGGACCGCGGCGGTGACGTGGGCTACGCCCTGGAGACCCAGACCCGCCCCGTCTTCCCCGGCGCCCCGGACATCGGCATCCTCGTCCACGAACTGGCCCACCAGTGGTACGGCGACTCCGTCACCCTCAAGTCCTGGCAGGACATGTGGCTCAACGAGGGCTTCGCCACGTACGCGGAGTGGCTGTACCAGGAGGACCACGACGGCCAGAGCGCCGACGAGATCTTCAACTCCCTCTACCGGGGCGACTACTACGACACCCCCGAGAAGAACAAGGCGATCTGGGCCTTCCCGCCCGCCAAGCCCTCCAGCGCGGCCCACATCTCCGACCCGCCCGTCTACGACCGTGGCGCGATGGTCCTGCACAAGATCCGCCGGACCGTCGGCGACGACACGTTCTACGACATCATCCAGGGCTGGGCCGCCACCCACCGCCACGCCAACGCGTCCACGGCGGACTTCACGGCCTACGTCGAGAAGAAGGCCCCGGACAAGGACTTCAGCGGCATCTGGAAGGACTGGCTGTACGGGGAGGGCAAGCCGCCCCGGGCGTGACTCAGGTCCTCCCGTCCAGCGCCTTGCGCAGTACCGCGCAGGGGCGGCCCAGTTGGCGGTCCTCGCGGTGACCGATGGTCTCGTAGCCGAGGGCGGTCCAGAAGGCGAGGCCCTGGGGGTTGTTGTCGAGGACGGCGAGGCGGGCGGCGTCTCGGCCGGTGCGGCGGAACCGCTCCTCGACGAGTGCCGCGAGTTCACGCCCGTACCCCTTTCGCCGCTCCCGCGCGTCCACGATCAGCAGTCCGATCCACGGATCCGGATCGGTGGGGTCGGGGTGGTGCGCGAGGGTGATCGCGACCCCGACGACTCGCCCCGCACTCCGCGCGAGCAGCACCTCGGCCCCCGGATGTGCCATCTCCTCGGTGAGCGCCGCCGCGACCTGCTCCGGCCGGATGTCGTGGGCGTCGGGGAAGTCCCCGCTGAGGGAGAAGAACTCGTGCTGGGAGGCGTAGAGGGAGGCGAGTTCGGTCAGGACGGTGACGGGGATGTCGTGGCCGGGTACGAGGGCTTCGAGAATCACCCGGTGCAGGCTAGCCAATCGGTCCCGTGCCCGGTGGTGGCCGGGCACGGGCGGGGAAGAGCGGGGACGGTCAGGTCTCGTCAGGCGTGGATGGGGGACGGGGGCCGCCGAAGCCGTGTGCGGAGAGGTCGAACCAGTTGCCCTCCGGGTCCATGGCCCGGTACTCGGCGAAGGGGCGGTCGGTGAAGCGTTCGGCGGGCTTGTCCGTGCCCGCTTCGACCAGGGCCGCAGAGGTGGCCTCCGTGTCGGTGACGTGGAAGCCGAAGTGGTTCATGCCGAGCGGGGTGTCGCCGTCGAGGCGGTGCTTGATGAGGGCCAGGGAGAGATGGCCGTCGGAGAGGAAGCAACTGCCGTCTGGGTCCCGGTGGAAGAGTTCCATCGAGAAGACCGAGGTGTAGAAGGCGGCCAGTTTCTCCGGGTCCTTGGCGACGATCGCCAGGTGGCGGAGCCTCGGACGGGCCTGTTCGGACTCGGTGGGCTGCGGCACGGCGGCTGTCTCCTTCGGGATCGCCGGGATCATGTTGTGGAACGCGGTGAGGTGCCAGTCCCCGGTGGCGGTCCGCTCCGCCACCGCCAAGGCGTGTGTCTTCGCCAGGGGCGCGCCCGCGGCGGTGAGGATCGTCGACTCGGCCTCGACCGTCGCCAGGTCGGGACGCAGGTGCCGGACCGCGACGATCCGCGCCTCCAGGCGCGTCGAGGCGTACTGCGTGCGGAACAGGCGGTCGTGACCGGCCGCGATGCCCGCCCGGCCCGGTGGCTTGTCCCCCCGCACGGTGGTGAAGTCGCAGTCAGGGGAGAAGACGGAGGCGAAGAGCGCGGCGTCGGCCGATGCCCAGGCGCGGGCCATCGTTTCCCACAGGGCGTGGATCGCGTGCGTTTCGGCGGTCGTCATGACGTCAGACACCTGCCGCGGTGCTCGTACGGACGCGCAGGGGGAGTTCGGTGCACTCACTGTCGAGATGTTCGGCCGGGGGCGGGGCCCAGGCCGCGAGCGCGTGGTAGAACGCGTCGGCCCGGCGCTCCAGGTAGCAGATGATGTTGATCGGCCAGGCCGTCTGCCCGAAGACGTGGCGGTCCATGGGGGTGGGGCGCTCGCTGAGAACGACGGCGCGTTCCTGCGGCGGCCCCAGGCGGTGCCAGTCGGGGTGCATGTGGATGGAGCCCAGCAGTTCCAGGCCCAGGGCGTCCGCTTCCCTTGAGGCCTTGAGGAGGTCCCGGGAGTCGATCCACCAGGCGCGGTGCTCGTTCTCGTAGGCCGGTCCGAAGCGGGGCACGATCGTCTCGCTGAACTCGAGGCGGGCGGCCGGGTCCGAGGTGCGGGCGTTGCGGCCGAAGGCGACGCGTTCGATGCGGAGGGTGGCCCGGCCGGCGTTGCCCAGGAGGAGGGCGAAGCAGGGGAGGGGGGTTCGGGGGGTGATGAGCTGGTACTCGGTGACCGCGGCGGTGAGGAAGTCGTCGAGTGCCTGGTTGTCCATCAGGACGGTGGGGGGAGCGCTGTCGTTCGTACAGTGCTCGTCCGATAAGCCGGACAGGGAGTGGGACATGAGGTGGGGGCTCCGTTTCCCGTGGGGGGTGAGGGGGACGCCCGGGAGCCTAGGGGTGAATGCTTGAAGGTTTCAGTACCTTGCTCGGAACGTGGGGATATCCCTATGGAGCCCTGTGGAGACGGAGCCCTGTGGAGACGGGGAGCGGGGGCGCGGGCGATGGGAACGCGAGGAGCCCCTGGCCCGATGTCCCGGGCCAGGGGCTCCTTCAACCGCCTTGTACGGATCAGACGTTGACGCCGAAGTCCTGGGCGATGCCCACGAGGCCCGAGGCGTAGCCCTGGCCGACCGCGCGGAACTTCCACTCCGCGCCGTTGCGGTAGAGCTCGCCGAAGACCATGGCGGTCTCGGTGGCGGCGTCCTCGCTCAGGTCGTAGCGGGCGATCTCGGCGCCGCCGGCCTGGTTGATGATGCGGATGTAGGCGTTGCGGACCTGGCCGAAGTTCTGCGAGCGGTTCTCCGCGTCGTAGATGGAGACCGGGAAGACGATCTTGTCGACGTCGGCGGGGAGGCCCGCCAGGTTGACGTTGATCGCCTCGTCGTCGCCCGCGCCCTCGCCCGTGCGGTTGTCGCCGGTGTGGACGATGGTCTGGTCCGGGGTCTGCTTGTTGTTGAAGAAGACGAAGTGACCGTCGGAGTAGACCTTGCCCTGGGTGTTGACCGCGATGGCCGAGGCGTCGAGGTCGAAGTCGGTGCCCGTGGTGGTGCGGACGTCCCAGCCGAGGCCCACGGTGACGGCGGTCAGGCCCGGAGCCTCCTTGGTGAGCGAGACGTTGCCACCCTTGGACAGGCTTACAGCCATTGTTGGGAGTCCCTTCCCTCGTTGCGTACGTGCGCTGTGCCCGTACGTATGGGCTTCGTACGGGCACGAAGCTACAGCTACCCCTAAGAACGCCAAGAGGGGTGCCGAAGGTTCCTGCCCTCTTTACTTTCTTTACCCTCTTGGCGGACACATGACGGCGAAAACGGGGTGACGTGGACCGGACATCCACGCGACCATGGACCCATGCCTGGTCCTTACGTCATCCGCGGCTCCGTCTCCCTCCCCGAGGCCGAGCTCCTGTGGCGTTTCTCCCGCTCCAGTGGGCCCGGCGGACAGCACGTCAACACCAGTGACTCGCAGGTCGAGCTGAGGTTCGACCTCGCGAAGACCGAGGCGTTGCCCCCGGTCTGGAAGGAGCGCGCCCTCGCCAGGCTCGCCGGGCGGCTCGTCGACGGCGTCATCGGCGTCCGCGCGTCGGAGCACCGGTCGCAGTGGCGCAACCGGGAGACCGCGGCCGTACGGCTCGCCTCCCTGCTCGCCGAGGCCACCGCGCCACCGCCCAAGCCCCGCCGGGCCACCCGCATCCCCCGGGGGATCAACGAGCGGCGGCTGCGCGAGAAGAAACAGCGCTCCGACACCAAGCGGGGCCGCTCCGGGCGCGACTGGGGTTAGGAGCGCCCGCGGCACCCCCAGCACCCGCGGCACGCGCGCGTCTTCCGTGGGCGTGTCGGCCACTGAGCGGGTATGAGGTGACAGGCCTTTGTGCCGAGTTGTCGCTAATCTCATGGAATGGACGGATACGAGGACAGGGCGCACCTCGAGTGGTGGGCCAATCGATCGACCTGCCTGGCGCGGATCCCTGTCCGGTTGCGGCAGGCCGCCGTGCCCGACGCCCGTGCGTGGGACGCCGTCGTCTCCGCGCCGCTGGACAGCGGCGCGCGTGAGGACATGCAGTTCCTGATCGAGGCCAGTCCGTACTTCACCCTCCGCTTCGCGGACGATTCCGTGAACGAGGTCGAAGTGGAGCGCTCCGGGGACGGCGGCCGACTGCGACTGAGCGCCGTACCGGAGACGTGACGTCACATCAGCAGGCCGCGGTCCGTCAATGCCATGACGGGCAAGTCCGTGCCGGACCGCGGCGGCGACCAGGAGATGTGACGTATGAGCGACAGCGAATTTCCCGGAGAGAACGGGAATGACGGCAAGAATGCGAAGAACGCGAACGCGAAGAAGGCCGAGAACGCGAAGGACGGCGCGAACGCGAACGAATTTCTCGCCGCGCGATTCGAATCCCACCGCGGTCACCTCCGCGCCGTCGCCTATCGCATGCTCGGCTCCCTCTCGGAGGCCGACGACGCGGTCCAGGAGGCCTGGCTCAAGCTCAGCCGCGTCGACGCCGACCGGGTCGACAACCTCGGCGGCTGGCTCACGACCGTGGTCGGCCGGGTCTGTCTCGACATGCTGCGCTCCCGCCGAAGTCGCGGTGAGGAGCCGCTCGGCCCCCTGGCGGAGGGGCCCGGTGTCCGGATGCCGGAGCCGGTGCTCAGCCCCGTCTCGGGCATCGACCCCGAACAGGAGGCGCTGCTCGCCGACTCGGTGGGCCTCGCCCTGTTGGTCGTACTGGAGACGCTGACGCCCGCCGAACGGCTCGTCTTCGTGCTGCACGACCTGTTCGCGGTGCCCTTCGAGGAGATCGCGCCCCTCGTGGGCCGTACGTCGGCGGCGTCCCGTCAGCTCGCCAGCCGGGCCCGGCGCAGGGTCCAGGGCGGCGCGCCCGCGCCCGATCCCGA
>LRTP01000510.1 GCA_001550305.1 Streptomyces diastatochromogenes | reverse complement strand
GGCTTCGGCGGTCCCGGCCGGCAGGCCGCGGCCAAGGCCCTCGACGTCGCGCTCACCGCGCCCGTCAGCCTCGGCACCATCGTCGGCGCGGTGGCCCTCGCCATCACCGGTGGTCTGATCGCCGGCGCCTTCGGCGGCTGGCGCGCCTCCCGACTCCGCCCCGCGGACGCCCTGCGCCGCGTCGAATAGGCCCTAGGGGCCTGTCTTTTGGATCAGGCCTGGGCCGCGGGGTCTGGCACGCACATCTGCGGCGTTGTCGTCGGTCGCCATGGCTCCGCCATGACTCCCTCCTCCGCCTTGCAGCTGCACGCACCAGACCCCGCTCACCGGCACCGATCAGGCGCCGTTTCCCGAAGAGGCCTGATCCAAAAGACAGGCCCCAGCCCCTCTCAAGGGGGCGCCCGAAATCGCCCACTGCTGCTCGCTGTACCGGGCACCCCCTTCACCTCATCCAGGAGTTGCACCATGTACGAACTCAGAGGCGTCACCAAGCGCTATACCCGGGGCAAGGAGACGGTCGACGCGCTCGCCGGGGTCGACCTGACCATCGCGGACGGCGACCGGCTCGTCATCCAGGGCCCCACCGGTGGCGGAAAATCCACCCTTCTCCAGATGCTCGGCGGTCTCGACCGGCCCACCGAGGGCAGTGTCGAACTCGACGGCACGGACATGGCCAAACTGTCCGAGGCGAAACTCACCAAAGTACGCAGCGAGAACATCGGATTCGTCTTTCAGAGCTTCAACCTCATTCCCACGCTCACCGCTCAGGAAAACGTGGAGACCGCCCTCGTACCCCTTGGTGTGAAGGCGAAGGAACGGCGGCAACGGGCCGCCGACGCACTGGAGTCGGTGGGACTCGCCGAGCGGCTCGGGCATCTGCCCGCCGAGCTCTCCGGTGGTCAGCAGCAGCGTGTCGCGATCGCCCGCGCCCTGGTCAAGCAGCCGAAGGTGCTGCTCGCCGACGAGCCCACCGGCAACCTCGACGAGTCCATGCGCGACGAGATCATGGAGGTGCTCGAGGCCATGTGGAAGGAGCACGGGCTCACTTTCATCATGGTTACGCACGATTCCTCGATCGCGAAGAAGGCCCCGCGCCTCGCGACGATTCGCAAGGGGAAGATCTCCGTCAAGGAAAACGCGGGTGCTTAAAGAAGCGCAAAAGGAGCGTGCGGGGCCTTAGCGGAACAACTCCGTCAACTCTTCACCCTCACCCCGCTATTGAGGGGACGATCACCTCCCGGGCATACTTTCGTATTCCGGGGGGTGTACGTGCATGCGTACGAGGCTTCCCCCGACCGGATGAACGGGGATTCGTCCGGACCTGATCTCCAGGGGGAGACTTGCGCAGACAAGTGAAGAGAGCGTGCGCTGCGAGCGTCGCCGTAGCGGCGTCCGTGGCGCTGGCGGCGGGAATGACCAGCCCGGCGTCGGCGCGGGCGGAGCAGCGCACGGGGGGTGTCTCCGCGGCGGGGAAAGCCGCCGGGATCACGGCCAAGCACCGCATCACCCTGATCACCGGTGACCGGGTGGTCGTCGACGCCAAGGGGCGCGTCGTCGGCTTCGAGCGGGCCAAGGGCCGTGAGCACGTACCCGTGCAGATCCGCAAGGCCGACGGCCACACCCTGGTGGTGCCGGCCGACGCGCAGGCGTTGATAGCCGACGGCAAGCTCGACCGCCGGCTGTTCGATGTCACCGAGCTCAACAAGGCGGCGGTCCGCAAGTCCCAGCAGCGGGGCCTGAAGGTGATCGTCGGCTACCGGGGAGCCGCGGCGGCCGCCAAGGCCGAGGTCCGCGACGCCGGCACGCTCCGCAGGAGCCTGAAGGCCCTGAACGCGGACGCGGTGCAGACGCCGCAGCGGGACGCGGCCGAGCTGTGGTCCGCGGTCACCGACGACGGGAAGACGGCCTCCGGCATCGCGCACGTCTGGCTGGACGGCGTCCGCAAGGCGAGCCTTGACAAGTCCGTGCCGCAGATCGGCGCCCCCACGGCATGGGCGGCCGGATACGACGGCAAGGGCGTCAAGATCGCCGTCCTGGACACCGGCGTCGACGCGAGCCACCCGGACCTCAAGACCCAGGTGATCGAGTCCAAGAACTTCTCCACCGCCGCCGACGCCACCGACCACTTCGGCCACGGCACCCACGTCGCGTCCATCGCGGCGGGCACCGGCGCCAAGTCGGGCGGCACGTACAAGGGTGTCGCGCCCGGCGCGAAGATCCTCAACGGCAAGGTCCTCGACGACACCGGCAGCGGCGACGACTCGGGCATCCTCGCGGGCATGGAGTGGGCGGCCGAGCAGGGCGCCGACATCGTGAACCTGAGCCTGGGCGGCCAGGACACCCCCGACATCGACCCGTTGGAGGCCGAGGTCAACAAGCTCTCGGCCGAGAAGGGCATCCTCTTCGCGATCGCGGCGGGCAACGAGGGCCCCGAGTCGATCGGCTCCCCCGGCAGCGCGGACGCCGCGCTCACCGTCGGCGCCGTCGACGGCAACGACAAGCTGGCGGACTTCTCCAGCACCGGCCCGCGCGTCGGCGACAGCGCCATCAAGCCGGACGTCACCGCGCCCGGCGTGGACATCACGGCGGCGGCGGCCCCGGGCAGTCTCATCGACCAGGAGGTCGGCGAGAAGCCCGCGGGCTACCTGACCATTTCCGGTACGTCCATGGCGACCCCGCATGTCGCGGGCGCCGCGGCCATCCTCAAGCAGGAACACCCGGACTGGACGTACACCGAGCTCAAGAGTGCGCTGACGGGCTCCGCGAAGGGCGGCAATTACACGCCGTTCCAGCAGGGGTCGGGCCGGATCGCCGTCGACAGGGCGATCAAGCAGACCGTGATCGCCGACCCGTCCTCGGTGAGCTTCGGCGTCGCGCAGTGGCCGCACACCGACGACACGGCGACGACCAAGCAGCTGACGTACCGCAACCTGGGTACGAAGGACGTCACCCTGACCCTGGCGATCTCCGCGACCAACCCCAAGGGCCAGACGGCTCCGGCGGGCTTCTTCGCGCTCGGCGCCAAGACGGTCACCGTCCCGGCCGGCGGCAAGGCCTCCGTCGACGTCACCACGAACACGAAGCTCGGGGGCACCCTCGACGGCGCGTACTCGGCGTACGTGACGGCGAGCGGCGGCGGCCAGGCCGTGCGCACGGCCGTCGCGGTCGAGCGCGAGGTGGAGTCGTACGACGTGACCCTCAAATACGTCAACCGACCCGGTGAGACGCCCACCCACCTCACCGACCTGGCGGGCTACTCCGGCGTCGGCGAGACCCGGGACTACACGTCGCAGAGCACGGCCGACACCGCGACCCTGCGCGTTCCCAAGGGCAAGTACGTGCTCAACTCCCTCTTCGTGAAGGACCTGGTCCAGGCGAAGGGCGGGGTCGACTGGCTGATCCAGCCCCGGCTGAGCGTCACCGGGAACACCACGGTGACCCTCGACGCCCGTACCGCCAAGGGCGCCGACATCACGGTGCCGGACGCGGGGGCGAAGCCGCTGTCGGCACTCGTCAACTACTTCGACGACACCACCGGCATCGGCATCGGCATCGGCCTGGCCTCCTTCCAGGACGTGCGCGTGGCGCACGTCGGCGCGGCGGTCTCCTCCGGCCTCTTCCAGAGCTGGTCCGGACAGTGGACCAAGGGTGCGGGCACCGAGTACGACACCTTCACCGGCACCAGGACCACCAAGCTCCAGGGCGCGCACGTCAAGCACTACAAGGCGAGCGAGCTGGCCAAGGTGAAGGCGAACCTCGGGGCCGCGGCCTCCGGCAAGACGGGCGCGGTCACCGCGTACGGCTTCCTGCCCGACGACGACAGCATGAGCGTCGGGGTCCCCCAGACGCTGCCGGCCTCGCGCACGCTGTACGTGTCGACCGGTGAGAAGGTCCAGTGGGCGTTCGACCTCGAGCAGGACGCGGGCGTCGACGCCACCGGAACCCCGATCATCGAGGCCTACTACACGGACGACTACCCGCAGACCCTCCTGGCGGGCAAGAGCTACACGAGGACGTACAACACGGCCGTCTTCGGTCCGAAGATCAACGCGGACTACGGCGTCTTCCGGGACGGCAACAGCATCTCGGGCTACCTGCCGCTGTTCGCCGACGGGAGCGGTCACCCCGGCTCCTCGCTGTACACCTCCGTGACGACGACGCTGTACCGCAACGGCGCGAAGGTCGCCTCGAACGACGACCCGCTCGTCGGGATGAAGGAGTTCAAGGTCCCGGCCGCCGAGGCCACCTACAAGCTGACGACCTCGGTCAAGCGCACGGTGAAGGTCGCCGCGGCCTCCACGCGGATCGACGCCAGCTGGACCTTCAAGTCCAAGAAGGCCGACTTCACGAAGCTGCCCACCTCCACGGTCCGCTTCAACGCCACCACCGGCCTCGACAGCCGTGTCGCGGCCGGCAAGACGGTCACGATCCCGGTCTCCGTGCAGGGCTCGGCCGCGGGCAGGAACCTCAAGTCGCTGTACGTCTACGTCTCGTACGACTACGGCCAGACCTGGAAGATGCTCAAGGTCAAGAACGGCAAGATCACCGTCAAGAACCCGGCGAAGGGGAAGGGCATCTCCTTCCACGCGAAGATCACCGACAAGCAGGGCAACAAGTCGACGGTCTCGATCTACAACGCGTACTACGGAAAGTGATCCGTAGCGCGGCCACGTGAAGTGTGCCGATAGCGAACGGCCCGTCGGAAGAGCAGCTTCCGGCGGGCCGTCCGTGTTTCCGTGGGCACCATGACCAACCAGACCGTGGAGTACGTCCGGTATCGCATTCCCGAGGAGAAGTCCGCGGAGTTCCTGGCCGCCTACACGCGGGCCGCGGGCCAGCTCGCCGCGTCGCCGAGTTGCGTGGACTACGAGCTGGCGCGCTGCGAGGAGGACTTCGAGCACTTCGTCCTGCGCATCACCTGGACCTCGACCGAGGACCACGTCGAGGGATTCCGGAAGTCGGAGCTGTTCCCCGCCTTCCTCGCCGAGATCCGGCCCTACATCCCCTACATCGAGGAGATGCGCCACTACACGCCGACGACGGTACGGGGCCCGGGCGCGTCGGTCCCCACCCTCTACGCCTGGGCCGGGGGCGCCGAGGCCTTCGCCCGCCTCACCGAAGTCTTCTACGACAAGGTCCTCAAGGACGACGTCCTCGCACCGGTCTTCTCCGGCCTCGCCCCCGAACACGCCGCCCACGTCGCCCTCTGGCTCGGCGAGGTCTTCGGCGGGCCGCCCGCCTACTCCGAGGCCCAGGGCGGCCATGGCCACATGGTCGCCAAACACCTCGGCAAGAACATCACCGAGGTGCAGCGACGCCGGTGGGTCAACCTGCTCCAGGACGCCGCGGACGACGCGGGCCTGCCCACGGACGCCGAGTTCCGCTCCGCCTTCCTCGCCTACGCGGAATGGGGCACGCGGCTGGCCGTCCACTTCTCCGCCCCCGACGCGACCCCTCCGGGCGACCAACCGGTACCGAGGTGGACATGGGGAGCGGCCCCGCCGTACCAGCCCTGACGCCGGATTTCCCTCGCCCCCGCCGCCCCTACCCGTCCCATCCCGTTCCTGGGGGCTCTGCCCCCAGACCCCCGATCGGCCTGAACGGCCTCGTCCTCGAACGCCGGACGGGCTGAAGGCGCGGGCCGAGGTTTTCAGGGGCGCGGGCGGGGCTACCGGGGCGTCGTCGTGCCCGCGCGGGTCGCGTCCGTGCCCCAGCTGGCCAGCAGACGCAGTGCCTCCGCCGAGGCGGACCCCGGCTCCGCGTGGTAGGTGACCAGTGACTGCTCGCTGTCGTCGGGCAGCCGGAACGACTCGTACTGGAGGGAGAGATCACCCACCAGCGGATGCCGCATCCGCTTCACCCCGTGGCTCTTCTCCTTGACGTCGTGCGTGGCCCACAGCCGCCGGAAGTCCTCGCTCTTCACGGACAGCTCCCCGACCAGCGTCGACAGCCGGGGATCGTCCGGGTGACAGCCCGCGTCCATGCGCAGCATGCAGACGATGTCGATCGCCTTCTGCTCCCAGTCCACGTACAGGTCGCGGTACTCGGGCTTCAGGAACACCAGCCGCGCCCAGTTCCGCTCATGCGGCGCCAGCTCCGACCAGTCACCGAACACGGCCGCCGCCATCCGGTTCCACACCAGGATGTCCGTGCGCCGCCCACCGATGTACGCGGGGATGCCGTCCATCGAGTCCAGCAGCTGCCGCAGCGCGCCCCGTACCTGCTGCGGCCGGGCCGGCTGCTTCTTCTTGTGCGCCTTGGGCTTCGCGAGGTGCGTGAGATGCGCGTGCTCGGCGTCCGTCAGCCGCAGGGCGCGGGCGATCGCGTCGAGCACCTCCGCCGACACGTTCCGTCCGTTGCCCTGTTCCAGGCGCGTGTAGTACGCCACGGACACCCCGGCCAGCTGCGCCAGCTCCTCGCGCCGCAGCCCGGGCACCCGGCGGTGCCGGCCGAAGTCGGGCAGCCCCACGTCCTCCGGCTTCAGCCGGGCCCGGCGGGTGCGCAGAAACTCGCTGAGCTCGGCACGCCGGTCCAGGGGCGGGGAGGGCTGTTCGTCCATACGTCCAGTATTCACGGTCGTACGCCGGTGAACCTGACCCCGCCAGTAGTAGGACCAGCGGACGTACGCAAAGCCGTGACCTGGGTGAAGGCTCTCCGCCGGGGCAGGCTGTACAGCGTGCCCGACCGAAGGCAGCCGGGCACAGGACATACCACTCCTTAGGAGAACCCCCGGCATGACCACTGTTGCTGCGTACGCCGCTCCCGCCGCCAAGGCTCCGCTGGAGCGCACCACCATCGAGCGCCGCCCGGTCGGTGAGTTCGACGTCCTGATCGACATCAAGTTCGCCGGTATCTGCCACTCGGACATCCACCAGGCCCGGGAGGGCTGGGGCGAGGCGATCTTCCCGATGGTGCCGGGTCACGAGATCGCCGGCATCGTCTCCGAGGTCGGCTCCGGCGTCACCAAGTTCAAGGTCGGCGACCGCGTGGGCGTCGGCTGTCTCGTCGACTCCTGCCGCGAGTGCGACAACTGCAAGGCCGGCCTGGAGCAGTACTGCACCGGAGGCGGCGTCGGCACGTACAACGCCCTCGACAAGAACGGCGAGCCGACCTACGGCGGCTACTCCGAGAAGATCGTCGTCGACGAGAACTACACCGTCCGTATCCCCGACGGCATCTCCCTCGACGTGGCCGCGCCGCTGCTCTGCGCCGGCATCACCACGTACTCCCCGCTCAAGCACTGGAACGCCGGCCCCGGCAAGAAGGTCGCGATCCTCGGCATGGGCGGCCTCGGCCACATGGGCGTCAAGATCGCGGACGCGCTCGGTGCCGAGGTGACCGTCCTGTCGCAGTCCCTGCGCAAGAAGGACGACGGGCTGAAGCTGGGTGCCGACCACTACTACGCCACCAGCGACCCGAAGACCTTCGAGGAACTGCGCGGCACCTTCGACCTGATCCTGTCGACCGTGTCCGCCCCGCTGGACCTGGACGCCTACCTGTCCCTGCTGAAGACGGACGGCGCCTTCGTGAACGTGGGCGCCCCGGAGGAGCCCGTCAAGCTCAACCTCTTCTCCGTGATCGGCGGTCGCAAGACCCTCGCCGGTTCCGGTATCGGCGGCATCCAGGAGACCCAGGAGATGCTGGACTTCTGCGCCGAGCACGGCTTCGGTGCCGAGATCGAGCTGATCAGCGCGTCCGAGATCAACGACGCCTACGAGCGGGTGCTGGCGAGCGACGTCCGCTACCGCTTCGTCATCGACACCGCCACCATCTAGTCGCGGACGGCGTTCGGAGGGCGCCGACCGGTCGTACGACCGGTCGGC
>LRTP01000051.1 GCA_001550305.1 Streptomyces diastatochromogenes | reverse complement strand
ACGCCGAACCGGCCGCGGACCTCGGCGGCGCCCGGGAGACGGCGGGCGTGCGCGGCGGCGCGCTGGAGTTCGACGGCGCCGACGACGCCGTACGCCTGCCGTATCAGGACCGACTCCCGCTCGGGACGAAGGACTTCACCGCGTCGCTCTGGTTCCGCTACACGGCCACCGGCGGGGAGCAGCCGCTGCTGTGGATGGGCGGGATCGGGACGACGCAGCCGCAGGTGTGGATGCGCGCCGAGCCCGCGTCCCACCGGATCACCGCCCTGATCACCACCAGGAGCGGAGCCGCGGCCCCGACCTCCGCCTCCGTGCGCACCGCGAGCGCCTACAACGACGGCCAGTGGCATCATCTGGCCCTGCGCCGGGGCGGCGGACTGCTCACGCTCTCCGTCGACGGTACGGCGGTCGTCGCCGCGGACGTGCCCGGGTCGGTCAGCCGCAACTCGCCGTTCGGGGTCCATGTCGGGCAACGGATGGACAGCCGGGCGTACTTCACGGGAGCCATCGACGAAGTACGCGTCTTCGACCGCGTGTTGAGCGACGACGAACTGTCAGCGCCGCCCTCCCGGGAAGTGACCCGGGACACCGTCCTGTATCTGCCCATGGACCAGGTGCGCGGCGGCCACTAACGTCCCGTCCGTGCCCGACGACGCACGAGCACGACGACGGCGGACCGGGGCCGGCCTCGGTGTCCTGCTCGCCCTGGTCTGCGCGGCCGTGCTGCTCACCGCCCTCCCCGACCACGACCGGGAGGGCGGCGGCGCGTGCACGGCCCGCACGCCGCGGTCCTGGAGCGCGGACACTCGGCTCACGGGCGAGTTCGCGCGGTACGGGGACGACGCGAGCCGTGTCGACGACTGGACCGGCGGCGACGGTACGCACTCGGTGCGGCTGCCGGACGGGCGGGTGCTGTGGCTGTTCTCGGACACGTATCTGGGCCAGGTGCACGCGCCTCCGAACCCGGTCGGCGAGTCGTACGCGTGGCGCGACACGAGTGCGCCCCTGGTGCGGAACTCGGCCGTGGTGATGGCGAAGGACGGGCGGCTGGAGACGACGCTGCCGACGCCGGCGTTCCCCGACCCCGGGCCGGGGCGGTGGCGGTGGCCGGTCGCGGCCCGTGTTGAACCGCGCTCCCCAGGTTCCTCCGAGCAGGTCGTCCGCGTCCTGCTGTGGACGCGTACCGCCGGCCAGGCTCCCTGGATCTACGGCGTGCCCACGTCCACCGAGATCGCCACGCTCTCGCTGCCCGACCTGCGGCTGGAAGGCATCACCACGGCCTTGGACCAGAGTTCCGTGACAGATCCCTCCAGGCGGGTGCTGTTCGGCACCTCGACGGTCGACGCGGGCGCGTGGACGTACGTCTTCGGCGGCGACGACGGCCAGGCCGCCTCGCGTCCCGCCTCGCAGGCGTACGTGGCGCGGGTGCCGCGCGGCCGGCTCG
>LRTP01000509.1 GCA_001550305.1 Streptomyces diastatochromogenes | reverse complement strand
CTGACCGCGCCCGACGCGGCCGTACGGCGGCTGCCGGGCGCGGCGGAGGAACTGCTCGCCCACCGTCCGCCGCGCGGGCTCGACGAACTGCGCGCCGAGCTGTGGGCGATGACACTGCAGCATGTGCACGCGGTGGCGCTGGAGGCCGCCGGGACGGCGTTGCTGCAGGCTCCCTCGGGGCACCGGGCCGACTGGGCCGGGTACACGGCGGCCCCGACCACGTCGTCGTACGCCGTCACGGGCACGCGGTTCGAGGCCGTACGCAAGGACGGTCCGGCCATGGTCGTCGGGGGCGAGGGGGTCAGTCTGACGGCGGGTGGCGAGGCGGCCACCGTGCTCTATCGCGCGTGCGCCGCCCTGCTCAGCTGGCCCGACGGCGGGCGCCGGCTCATCGGTACCGACGGCCTGTCCGTGGAGGTGGAGCCGGGGGAGCACGGGATCGACGCGCACACCATGGCGACCATCGACGCGGCGGTGCACCCGAGTGCGGTGGTGCAGTTGCCGCCCCGTCAGCGGCAACAGCAGCAGCGGCGGCAGGGGGGTGCCGCTTCGGCCGGGCAGGCCGGAGGATCCGGTGCGGGTCAGCAGGGTCAGCAGACTCAGCGCAAGGCGTCGGCGCGGCGTACCGGCGGGCAGACGGCGATGCTCGTCATCTTCGGACTCCTCGCGGGACTCTGGTCCCTCCTGGCCCTCTCGTACACCGTCTTCGGCGCCTCGGACCCGGAGACCAGCACCGGGGAATGGGCCGGTCTCACCGTCTTCCTGTGGGCCGTCGGGGCGCTGCTGGCCTGGCCGGCCGTCAGGGCCGTGCGAAGCACCCGGCGGGGGTGAGCCGCCGGGTGCGTCGGGCGTGGACGAAGGCTTCCGGGTGACCTCAGCGCGGATACGGGTGACCCTCAGCGCGGATACGGGCGACCTTCAGCGCAGATATGGGTGACCCTCAGCGCAGATACGGGTTGCCCGGCGCCGGGCCCGGCACGGGCCCGGGTGTCCGCCCCGCGTTCGCCCTGGCGTACTTCGGCGTGCGCTTGTCGAACAGCGCGAACAGCAGCAGCCACACCGCCATCGCCAGAGTGACGACGGCGACCGCGCCGAGGACGGGATCGCCCGCGTCCGACTGAACGGTCGCCCACGGCAGCGTCACCAGCTCGTACAGCAGGAACGCGGCGAAGGCGCCCCAGTCCGAGCCCCTGCCGCGGCGGATCGCGGCGTACAGGAACGGCACCCACACCAACAGACCCAGCGACGCGACCACCAGGACCGACCACGCGATCCGCTGGGCCCAGCCGGCTTCCAGGCGCTTGTCCACGCTCATGCCCATGCCCCTCACACCCCCCGAGCACCCACGAGCGCCCTACGAGCCCCCCGAGAGGTTTCTCGGGTCCCGAGAAACCTCTCGGGGGGCGTCATGTTCCCATCTGGCGGGTCACACGCGCTGGTGTTCGCCCTTCAGGGACGTCACGATCCGGGTCGCCAGCTTCTTGGCCGTGGCGGCGCCGTTGTCGTGCCCGTCCGTGGACATGACGCTGACGACGTCGGTGCCCACGCGCACGGCGATCAGGGTCGAGCCGTTCTGCCAGGCGCTGTCGGTCAGGGTGATGGTGTACGCGGCGTCGCCCAGGCCGGGCGTGGTGGCGCCGGTGACCTTCACCTTGGTGTGCGTGTCGGAGTCGGTGAAGGTCGCGCACGCGGTGGCGGTCTTCGCCAGGTCCGTCAGCACGGTCGTCGAGGTCGTGCCACGGTAGGTGTCGATCTCCTGGGCGATGTCCTCGGAAGTGTTCTTGCTGACGTAGTTGTTCTGGGCGAAGGACACCCCCGAGTCGCCGGTGATCGTTATCCAGCTGGTGCCGCTCAGCAGGGAGCAGTCCGGCTTCGGTGCGGGGGAGGAGCTCGGGGCGGAGTACATGGTGCCGGAGTCCCGCGCACCGCTGGGGTCGACCGCGAAGCCGGTGGCGAAGAAGGACGCGGGCGCCAGCGCCTTCTTGAGCTGCGCGCCCGTCAGCAGACCGGCGTTGGGGTCCTTGGCCGGCTTCGTCTTGGCGGACGAGGGCTGGACGGTGGTGCCGGAGGAGCAGGCCGCCAGGGCCAGCGGGAGCACGGTTGCGGCGAGCAGCGCCTTGGCCGCGCGGGAGGGGTGACGCATCGGGATGTCTGAGTCCTTCTTTGAGAAGTGGTGCTGTTGAAACCGAGCGGACTCTATGGGTGCACAGGCCCTGCACAGGCATCGGGGTCCCAAGGATCGGTAAAAGAGGGGCTCCACCGGTCCGGGGTTCCACGGACTCCCCATGTTTTGCCGTGGCTTGAGGGATTCTTGTGGCGATTGAGGTGCAGGGTTTTCCGATCAAGGGGGTGGCGTCGGTTACGGTGCGATCCGCCCCGCGCGCCGGGGGCCGGTCACCCTCTCTCGTCGGTGAGCCGGGATGGGCGCCGACGGGGCTCAACTGTCTTGAAGTGTCTTGAACTGTCTTGTTTCGTCTATATGTCCGCACGTTCTGCGCGTCCTGCGCGCTGTGACGTGCGTGCGTCATGAATGGGGTGGGGATGTCCAGCCATCGGATGTCTAAGAAGGGCCGTTACATCGCTTGGGCGACGGCAGGCGCGGCCGTGGTCGCCGGAGCCGGGATCGCGGCGCAGACGTCGATGGCGGCGACCACCTGGCCCGCCCAGCGGACGTTCACGGGCCGGGCCTTCGACACCTGCACCGCACCCTCGCTGACGGCGATGAAGGCCTGGCACACCGGCTTCTACGGAGCGGCCGCCGTCTACATCGGCGGCAAGAACCGCGGCTGCAACCAGCCCAACCTCACCGCTTCCTGGGTGAAGTCGGTCAGCACGCTGGGCTGGAAGCTCATCCCGCTGTACGTCGGCGCCCAGCCGTCCTGCCAGACCGGCTCCAACCCGGAGAAGCTCACCGCCACCAACGCCGCCTCGCTCGGCGCCACCGACGCCGCGGACGCGGTGGCCAAGGCGTCCGCGCTGGGCATGAAGGCGGGCAGCCCGATCTACCTGGACATGGAGTCGTACGACATCACGAACGCGGCGTGCAACAAGGCCACGCTGACGTACGTACGCGCCTTCGACAAGGCGCTGCACGCCAAGACGTACCGGACCGGTTTCTACGGCTTCACCAGCTCCAGCGCCAAGGCCATCGCGACCGCGACCGACAAGACGGACCTGCCGGGCAACCTCTGGTACGCGCTGTGGGACAAGGTCAACACGACGACCTCGGACTGGCCGTGGGGCTCGACCCAGTTCACCGGCCACAGCCGCGCGCACCAGTACATGGTCAACAGCAAGGAGACCATCGGCGGTGTCACGATCACCGTGGACCGCGACGCCTGGGACGCGCCGGTCGCCATCACCGGCTGACATCCGCACTCGCCCGGAGAGCACCGCAAGATCCGGAGAACACCCCAGGAGGAGCAGGGCATGAGGGTCGAAAGGCTGCCGGCGGTCGTCGGACCGTCCGCCGTCCGTGCCGGGCTGGCGGCGCTTCCCGTCGTCAGCCTGGGGCTTTTGTGTCCTGTTCCGTCCCTCGTGATCGCCCTGCGGCGGGGCACCCGCGCGGACTGGGCGGTCTTCGGGGGGTTCTGCGCGGTGCTGGTGGCATGGGTCATGCAGCTCTCGCTCACCCCCGAGACCACCCACGGCCTCGAGTTCGCGGACGACGTGCTCCTGATCCTGGCGTCGATGGTCGGCGCGGCGGTGCACGCCTGGACGGTCTGGCCCCGGCGCGTCGGGTACTAGCGGCGCACCGGCCGGACGAAAGCACGGAAGAGCGGAAGTACGGGAACCACGTGGTCAAGCGGGTCAGGCAGGTGCCGCAGGCGCAGCGCGCGAAGGCGGCGCGCGACGCCACGCAGGAGTCGAGGCTCGCCGCCGGGGTGCGGGCGGTACTCCAGTGGCCGCGTGTACTGGGCGGCAGGGGGGTCGCGATGGTGGCGGGTGCCGTGATCGTCGCGGTCGCGGTCGCCGTCACCGGCTACTTCCTCTCCCGTACCGACACGAAGCGACAGGTCCCCGACACCCGGGCCCGCCCCTACAAGGACGTCGACGCCTGCCTGCTGACCGGCGAGGACGGGATCACGGCCGGGACCACCGCGGCCGAGGTCTGGCAGGGCATGCAGGACGCGTCCCTCAAGACGCACGCGCGCGTGAGCTATGTCCCGGTGACCGGTGACCAGTCCGCGGCCAACGCGCGGCCCTACCTCAACGGCCTGCTCCAGCGGTCCTGCGACGTGGTCGTCGCGACCGGAAAGCCCGAGGTCACGGCGGCCACGCAGACCGCTCCGCAGTACCAGAAGGTCGACTTCGTGCTGGTGGCGGACGCCGGAGCCGACTCCACGAGCGCCAAGAACATCACCGTGACGCGCGTCGGCGACGGACTGCGCGCCGAGGTCGCCGGGGTCGTCGAGCGCGAGGTCGAGGCGCGCGGTTGACCGGGGCCGGTACGCCAGGACGCGATCGGCCGTACGCCCCGACGGTGGCCGTCCCACTCGTCACGGCGGCCGCGCCGGTATCGGAAGTCTCCGCGAATCGTTGGTCGAATGGCTGGCCGAGAGCCGGGCCACTGCCTACCATCGATCACCGCAAGACTTTGTGCACCGTCGCACAATCTCCTCGGGAGGTTTCCTTGCACCGCCGCCGTCGCACCGCGTTCGTCCTCTCCGCTGCGATCGTCGCAGCGGCCCCCCTTCTCACGGCGTGCGGTGGCGAGGCGCACCCAGGCGCCGCGGCCGTCGTCGGCGGCCGGCGGATCACGGTCGCGCAGTTGGAGAGCCGGGTGAACGAGGTGCGCGCGGCACAGCGGGCCGCCGTCAAGGACGAGGCCCAGTACGAGCAGGCCATCGCCAAGACCGGCAGCCTCACCCGCGACACCCTGCACACCATGGTCCTCGACCAGGTTCTCGACCAGGCCGCCAAGGACGCGGGCGTGAGCGTCACCCGCGCGGACACCCAGCAGATGCGGGCGACGCTGGAGGGCCAGGCGGGCGGTGCGAAGGCGCTGGAGACGGCCTGGCTGCAGCAGTACGGGGTGGTGCCCCAGCGTCTCGACGACAACCTCCGTACCGAGATCGAGGCCCAGAAGCTCGCCGCCGCGCTCGGTGCCGACATGAACACCACCGACGGCAAGGCCACGTTCTGGAAGGCCATGTCCGACGCGTCCAAGAAGCTGAACGTCGACCTGAACCCGCGCTACGGCGCCTGGGACGTCCAGAAGAGCAGCCGCGTCGATGTGAAGACGCCGTGGCTGCGGGAGGTCACGTCGACGGGGACCCAGCAGACGGCGTAGTAGCTCAGTGGGCCAGTAGGTCAGTAGGCCAGTGAGAGTCCAGCAGGCAGTAGGCCAACGCCAGGTCCTGGGCTGGGGGTGGGGCTGTGGATAAACCGTTCGACCCCCTCCCGGCCTGTGGACAACTCCTGGGGGCGTCGGTGACGTGGGTTACGTTCGTGGGGTGAACGCAACCAGCTCCGACGCCACCGCCCAGGTTCCCGACCCCGGCCGTATCGTCCTGCTCACCACCAGCCACCGCGTCGCCCCCGGGCTGCTGTCCTGGCCCGCCTGGCAGGCGCTGCGCGCTGCCGACCAGGTGGTGTGCGCGGACGGCGCGCATCCGCAGCTGCCGTATCTGCGTGAGGCGGGCGTCAGCGTCGACGAGGCTTCCCCCGATGCCCAGGACCTGGTGGACGCCTGCGCCGGTGGCCACACGGTGGTCGTCGTCGCCACCGGGGAGGGCGAGCCGCGCCTCACCGACGGCCTGGCCCGCCTCGCCGGCTCCGGCCGCATACAGATGCCCGACCTGGAGCTGCTCCCGGCTTCGTACGACCTGCCGGGCGCCCGCCTCCTCGACCTCGTCCAGGTCATGGACCGCATCCGCGTCGAGTGCCCGTGGTCGTCCCAGCAGACCCACAAGGGCCTCGCGAAGTACGGGATCGAGGAGGCGTACGAGCTCGTCGAGGCGATCGAGGAGGGCGACCGGGACGAGCTCAGGGAAGAGCTCGGCGACGTTCTGCTCCAGGTCGTCTTCCACGCCAGGATCGCGGAGGAGGACGCCGAGGCACCCTTCTCCATCGACGACGTGGCCGGCGGCATCGTCGCCAAGCTGATCCACCGCCACCCGCACGTGTTCGGCGACGAGACGGCCGCGACCCCCGAAGAGGTCAAGGAGCACTGGCTGCGCACCAAGGCCGAGGAGAAGCGGCGGACGTCCGTGACGGAGGGGATACCACTGGGCCAGCCGGGCCTGGCTCTCGCGGCGAAGCTGGCATCGCGCGTGCGCACGGCGGGACTTGACGTCGAACTCCCCCGAGGCGAAGGCGTCGGCTACGAGCTGCTGGCCATCGCCGCCCATGCGGAGGCCGGTGGAGTGGACCCCGAGGCGGCCCTGCGCGCGGCGGCGCGGGCCTACCGGGACGCGATCCGGGCGACGGAGACGGGCTGAGGAAGCGGAAACGGGGTGGGAGGGGGGAGGGGGAGGGCCCCAGGGCTACGTGTGGGGGGCGCGGCTTGTTGGGTTGTGCCAGTTGGGGTGGGGGCGGTCCAGGAGCCATTCCGCGGGGCCCAGGGGGCGTGGGCGGCTGGGGTCGGCGGGTGGCAGGAGGTCGTGGAAGATCTGTTCCGGCGGGGTGCCGAGGGCGGGCAGCGCCTCGGCGATCTCCTCGACGAGCTGGGGCGGCCCGGCGAGATAGACGTCGTGGCGGGCCCAGCCGGCGCGGTTGCCCAGCGCGGTCAGCAGTCGCTCGGTGGCCTGGGCCTTGGGGCGGCCGGGCGCGGGGGTGATGAAGGTGACGCCGAGGCGGGGTAACCGGGACTGGAGTCGTTCCACGGCCGACCGGTCGTAGAGGTACGAGGTGTCACGGGCCACGAGGAACAGCCGGGCCTCGTGCGTGGCGTCGAGTTGCTGGAGCAGCGCCTTGACGGGAGCCCATCCGGTGCCGGCCGCGATGAAGGTCAGCGGCCGTTCCACCGGCGCCCGCAGGGTCAGGGCGCCGCCCGGTGCGCCGAGCCGCAGGACATCGCCCTCCCGGGTCCGCCGGACCAGGGCGGTGGACAGCACCCCGTCCTCGACGCGGCTGACGTGCAGGTCGACGGTGTGGTCGGCGCGGGGCGCGTTGCCGAGCGAGTACGGGCGCCAGATGCCCGGCAGGTGGGGGACGCTGACGCTGACGTACTGGCCGGGGGAGTAGCGCAGCCGGTGGTGCGGGCGGAGGGTCAGTACGACGAGGTCGTCGCCGTGCCGGGTCCGGGACACGACCTCGGCGTCCCACCAGGGCGGTTCACCCTCGTGCTGTGCCTCCCACGCGCCCTGGAGCATGACGTTCGTGATCGCCCCGTACGCCTCGGCCCAGGCCTTCTCGGCCTCCGCGCTCCACGCCGACCCCGCGACGGCGGCGAACGCGGCGATCAGGCTCGCCCCCACGGCGGCGTAGTGCTCCGGCTCGGCCAGGTACTTCCGGTGGTCCCGTCCCAGCTCCCGCAGGTACCCCGGCAGCGTCGGATCCTCCAGCCGCTCCATCACATACGTGAGCGCCGCGAACAACCGGTCCCGCTGTCGCTCCATGTCCTCCGGGAAGTCCAGGGGGAAGAGCCCGCGGACGTCCGGGTTGTGCCGGAAGAGATGCGAGTAGAAGTACTTGACCGCGAACTCGGCCCGTCTTTCGACGACCGCGAAGCTGGATCTGAGTATTTCGGGGTCCACGGCGCGAATTTAGGGAGGAGGCGAGCCGTGGAGTCAAACAGCAGCCGGTTTCGGGATGGCCCGGGATGAATGGGGCACGTTCTGCACCGCCCCCCGTCACGCACACATGCCGCCCCCCACCCCCGCACCACCCGCGCACCCC
>LRTP01000508.1 GCA_001550305.1 Streptomyces diastatochromogenes | reverse complement strand
CGCGGACGCGGCGGCGGCCGACACCGCTCCGGCCGAGCGGGCGACGTGGCTGGCGCAGACCGGCCGGCTCGCCTGGGAGCGCGGGGACCGCGAGGAGTCGCTGCGCTACTACGAGGCCGCGCTGAGCATCGACCCCGACCAGTACGGCGCGCTCGCCGGCCAAGGGCGTGCGCTGGCAGCACTCGGACGCAGCGCGGAGGCGCTGCGCGCGTACCGGACGGCGCTCGCCCAGGAGCCCGATCCGCGGTACGCGCTGGAGCTGGGCGAGCTGTACGAGACGCTGGGGGTGCGCGACGCGGCACAGACGCAGTACGCCCTGCTGCGGGAGCGGGTGCGCACCGACGCCGCGGCCGGTGTCGACGACGAACTGGTCCTCGGGCTGTTCGAGGCGGACCACGGCGATCCGGAGGCCGCGGTGCGCCGACTGCGCGAGGAGTGGGCGCGCCAGCCCGGGGTCGCCGTCGCGGACGCGCTGGGGTGGGCGCTGCACCGGGCGGAGGAGGACGAGGAGGCGCTGAAGTTCGCGACGCAGGCGACGGACAAGACGAAGGGCGGCGGCGTCCGCAGCGCGCTGTACGTCTACCACCGGGGGCAGATCGAACGCGAGCTGGGCCTGCTCGCGCCCGCGCGCCGCCACCTCGCGGAGTCCCTCCAGATCAACCCGTACTTCTCCCCCGTCCTCGCCCCCCAGGCCCGGCACGACCTGGCCGCCCTCGGCGAGCCGCCCGCGGAGCCGCCGCCCGAGCCGAAGGACGAGACGCCGGCGGAAACGGAGGGTGCGGCGGGGCCGCCGGGCACTGCCGTGAATCCGGCGAACCCGGCGAACCCGGGGGCTACCCGTCAACCCAGGCCACACGCGCCGGCGCCGGCGCCGCGGCGTTCGGCGTCACGCTGACCGGCGACCGCTGGCCGGCGACCGATAGCCGCTGACAGACACCGGCTGACAGATGACAGATGACGGATATCCGCAGATGATTCCTACAGGTTGCCGCGCTTTTCCTGCTCCCGCTCGATCGCCTCGAAGAGCGCCTTGAAGTTGCCCTTGCCGAAGCCCATCGAGCCGTGCCGCTCGATGATCTCGAAGAAGACGGTCGGCCGGTCCTGGACCGGCTTGGTGAAGATCTGGAGCAGATAGCCGTCCTCGTCGCGGTCGGCGAGGATCTTGAGCTCGCGCAGGGTGTCGACGGGGACCCGGGTGTCGCCGACCCACTCGCCGAGGGTGTCGTAATACGAGTCGGGCGTGTCCAGGAACTGGACCCCGGCCGCGCGCATGGTGCGTACGGTCTGCACGATGTCGTTGGTGTTCAGCGCGATGTGCTGGACGCCCGCGCCGCAGTAGAACTCCAGGTACTCGTCGATCTGGGACTTCTTCTTGGCGATGGCGGGCTCGTTGATCGGGAACTTGACCTTGAGCGTGCCGTCGGCGACGACCTTCGACATCAGCGCGCTGTACTCGGTCGCGATGTCGTCGCCCACGAACTCCTTCATGTTCGTGAAGCCCATGACCTTGTTGTAGAAGCCGACCCATTCGTTCATGCGGCCGAGTTCGACGTTGCCGACGCAGTGGTCGATGGCCTGGAAGGTGCGGTGGGCGGGCGGTTCGACGATCGGGGCGGCGGCGGTGAACCCGGGGAGGTACGGGCCGTCGTAGCCGGTGCGTTCGACGAGCGTGTGCCGGGTCTCGCCGTACGTGGCGATCGCGGCGAGGACGACCGTGCCGTTCTCGTCCTTGAGCTCGTAGGGCTCGGCGAGCGGGCGGGCGCCGTGCTCGACGGCGTACGCGAACGCGGCGCGCGCGTCCGGGACCTCGATGGCGAGGTCGACGACCCCATCGCCGTGCGCGGCCACGTGCTCGGCCAGGAAGTGGCCCCAGGTGGTGGTGGGCTTGATGACGGAGGTGAGGACGAAGCGTGCCGAGCCGTTCTCGAGGACGTACGACGCCGTCTCGCGGCTGCCGTTCTCCGGTCCGGAGTAGGCGACCAGCCGCATGCCGAAGGCCGTGGAGTAGTAGTGCGCGGCCTGCTTGGCGTTGCCGACGGCGAAGACGACCGCGTCCATTCCCTTGACCGGGAAGGGGTCTGCCTGCCGGGCGGTGTCGGGAGTGAGGTGTGTGGTCTGCGTCATGGCCGCAGACTCTCTCCGTTCCACAAGGTGCGCAATAGTTTGCGGGAGAGCTGAACAATGTGCTCAGCAAAACGTCCCCTTGAGCGGGCGTTCTGTACATGATGACCACCCGGGAGGGCGGCATGGCGATCGATCACCTGGACGGCCGGCTCATCGTGCTGTTGGCCGAGGAGCCCCGCATCGGCGTGCTGGAGATGTCCCGACGGCTCGGGGTCGCGCGCGGCACCGTGCAGGCCCGGCTGGACCGCCTTCAATCGAATGGAGTCATCCGGGGGTTCGGTCCGCAGGTGGACCCGGCCGCGCTCGGCTATCCCGTCACGGCCTTCGCGACGCTGCAGATCAGACAGGGACAAGGTACCGACGTACGGGCGCACTTGGCGACCGTCCCCGAGGTGCTGGAGCTGCACACGACCACCGGCAGCGGCGACATGCTGTGCCGCCTGGTGGCCCGCTCGAACGCCGATCTCCAACGTGTGATCGACCGGGTCGTCGGTTTTGATGGCATCGTCCGGGCCTCCACGGCGATCGTCATGGAGAACCCCGTTCCGTTGCGGATCATCCCGCTGGTGGAGCAGGCGGCGACCGAGCACTGACCGAGGACCCGGGAGGTGGCGTGAACTTCTGGCAGTACGTGAGCAGCCGCCATCAGCAACTGCTCACGGACGCGTACCAGCACGCCAGCGTGGTCTTCCAGTGCATGGTCGTCGCGACGCTCATCGGTGTGGTGATCGGCGTCGTCAGCTATCACAGCGACTGGGCGGGCGGCGTCGCCACGACCACCACCTCCACCCTCCTGACCATCCCGTCGCTCGCCATGATCGGTCTGCTGATCCCGATCGTGGGCCTGGGCGTGCCGCCCACGGTGATCGCGCTGACGCTGTACGGGCTGCTGCCGATCGTGCGCAACGCGATCGTGGGCCTGCGCGGGGTCGACCCCGCGCTGGTGGACGCGGCGAAGGGCATCGGCATGTCCGGTCCGGCCCGGCTGCTGAAGGTCGAGCTGCCGCTGGCCTGGCCGCCGATCCTCACCGGCATCCGGGTCTCCACGCAGATGCTGATGGGCATCGCGGCGATCGCGGCGTACGCCTCCGGCCCCGGCCTCGGCAACGAGATCTTCCGCGGCCTCGCGTCCCTGGGCAGCAGGAACGCGCTCAACCAGGTACTCGCGGGCACGATCGGGATCATCATCCTCGCACTGCTGTTCGACGCCGCCTACGTCCTCATCGGCCGGCTGACCATTCCGAGGGGGATCCGTGCCTGAGACGACCGAGGTTGCAGGTCCACCCGAGGGCGCCCACACCTCCACGACCGGCGCCACCATCGAGCTGGAGAACCTCACCAAACGCTACCCCGGCAGCCGGGAACCCGCCGTGGACAGCGTCAACATGGAGATCAAGGCGGGCGAACTGGTCGTCTTCGTGGGCCCGTCGGGATGCGGCAAGTCCACCACGCTCAAGATGATCAACCGGCTGATCGAACCGACCAGCGGCCGCATCCGCATCAACGCCGAGGACGTCACCGACATGGACCCGGTGAAGCTGCGTCGCAAGATCGGCTACGCCATCCAGGCGTCCGGGCTCTTCCCGCACATGACGGTCGCCCAGAACATCGCCCTCGTACCGAAGATGGTCGGCTGGTCGAAGTCGCGGGTCAGGGCGCGCGTCGAGGAGATGCTGGACCTGGTCGGCCTCGACCCGGCCGAGTTCCAGGGCCGTTATCCGCGCCAGCTCTCCGGCGGCCAGCAGCAGCGTGTGGGCGTGGCCCGGGCGCTCGCGGCCGACCCGCCCGTGTTGCTGGCCCAGACCCTGAACTCCAAGGTGGACGTCGACGGGCAGGATCCGCATCAGGTGGCGCTGGACTGGATGAAGCAGGAGGGGTTCGTCGAGGGAGGGTGAGCGGGGCGACGACTTCCAAAGAAGTGGTTGCAAAGAAACCCTTGCAACTACTTCTTTGCAACGTTACCTTTGGATGCATGGAAGAGCCCCAGGATCCCCAGGTCCGCAATCTCGATGCCCGCTCGCTGCGCGGGCTCGCACATCCCTTGCGCATGCAGCTCCTGGACGCTCTGCGCTTCGGCGGTCCGGCCACCGCGTCCCAGCTCGCCGAGAAGCTGGGCGAGTCGAGCGGTGCCACCAGCTACCACCTGCGACAACTCGCCGCCCACGGCTTCGTCGAGGACGCCCCGGAGCGGGGCAAGGGGCGGGAGCGGTGGTGGAAGGCGGCCCACCGGGGCCTGAGGTTCGACGACTCTCTGCTCACGGACACCGACCCGGTCGTGCGCGGGGCCGCCGACATGTACCTCCACGAGGTCGCGACCGCGCAGACCCGGGACCTGTCGACCTGGCTGGGCAACCGGGCCCAGTGGCCGGAGGAATGGTCCCGCGTCTGGGACATGAGCAGCGCGACGCTACGGCTGACCCCTGAGCTCACCCGCGAACTCGTCGAGAAGATGCACGCGCTCGTCGACAGCTACCGCGACCTGGCCGCCACCGAGGACGACGCCGAGGCCGCACAGGTCCGCTTCCACACCCACGCCTTCCCCCTCACGCAGGACCGAACGGAGACGCACCCATGACGCACGCCGAAACCCACCTCGCCCTGCACCACACCCGCGCCGCCGAGCTCCGGGCCCAGGCCGAGACGCACCGCCTGGCCGCCTCCGCCCGGCGCCCCGGTGAACTGCGGACGCGCCTCGGCTGGACCCTCGTGGAGGTCGGCCTGCGGCTCGCCGCCGCGCCCCGCGTCGCCGTCGCGCACTGACGCGGCCCGCGGGCTAACAACTGGGGACCGAGCCCTTCCCCTTCTCCAGGGACACCAGCGCGTCGACCGCGCCCTTGAGCGTGGTCACCGGAACCAGTCGCAGCCCCTTGGGCAGTTCCGACCTGGCGTCCGAGCACTCCGCCTTCGGGACCAGGAAGACCGTCGCGCCGTCGCGCCGGGCGGCCTGCGTCTTCAGGGCGACCCCGCCGACCGCGCCGACCTTGCCGTCGGCGTCGATCGTCCCCGTACCCGCGACGGTGCGACCGCCCGTGAGGTCGCCGCCGCTGCCGTCGCCGTCCAGCTTGTCGATGATCCCGAGCGTGAAGAGCAGTCCGGCGCTGGGCCCGCCGACGTCGGCCAGCTTGAGCGTGACCTTCACGTCGTTCTTCTCGTGCAGATAGGACAGGGCCGCTTTGGTGGCCGTGTCCTGGGACTGCTTCATCTGGTCGGCGTTGTGCTGCTCGATCTCCTTGACGGAGTTCCCGCTCGGGTAGACCGAGTCGCGCGGCATCACGGCCCGGTCCGTACGGAACCAGCCGTCGATCACGTCACCCAGGCTGACGCTCGCGTCCGGCCCGGTCGCCTCGATCGTCGTCATCCGCAGCTGCCCGTTCGTCTTGCGGGTGGGCGCTCCGCTGATCGTGATCACGGGGTCGCCCTTGTTCTCGCCCAGGACGTTCGCCGTCATGCCGGGCTGCGCCACGGAGAACGGCAGCGGCGCGAACGCCGCCGTGGCGAGCAGGGCCACGACGGGAACGGCGCAGACGGTGATGGCCTGGAGGCGCGTGAGGCGAGAGAGCACAGGATCAATCTAACGTCACCGCTCGGCGCGGCCTCCGTACAGGTCCCGCCGGGCGGTGGTGAAGCGGCGCAGCGCCTCCGGCAGCGGCTCGGTCCCGATACCCGGGGTGCGCGGCACCGGCAGATGACCGTCCTGAAGGACGAAGGGCTCGGTGATGTCCTCGGCGAAGTAGCGGCTGGAGGCGGAGGTGTCACCGGGGAGGGTGAAGCCCGGCAGGGCCGCCAGGGCCAGGTTCGGGGCCCGGCCGATGCCCGTCTCCAGCATGCCGCCGCACCAGACCGGTACCCCGTGCGCGTGGGCGACGTCGTGGATGCGGCGCGCCTCCAGGTAGCCGCCGACCCGGGCGGGCTTCACGTTGACCACCCGGCAGGCGTCCATGGCGATCGCGGAGGCGGTGTCGCGGGCGCTGTGCAGGGACTCGTCGAGGCAGACGGGGGTGGCGATGCGCTGCTGGAGCCGTGCGTGCGCGTGGAGGTTGTTCTCCTCCAGCGGTTCCTCGATGAGCAGCAGTCCGAACGCGTCGAGCCGGCGCAGGTGCTCGGCGTCCGCGAGCGAGTACGCCGTGTTGGCGTCCACCTGGAGCGGCAGGGCGTCCCCGAAGCGCTCGCGCACGGCCCGTACGGGCTCCAGGTCCCAGCCGGGTTCGATCTTCAGCTTGATCCTGACGTACCCCTCGGCGAGGTAGCGCTCGACGTCGTCGAGGAGTGCCGGGACGGAGTCCTTGATGCCGACCGACACCCCGGCGGGCACGCGGTCGTGGACGGCTCCGAGCCAGGTCGCGAGCGACATGCCGTAGGAGCGCAGCTCGGCGTCGAGGACGGCCGTCTCCAGGGCCGCCTTGGCCAGCTCGTGTCCCTTGATCTTCGCCGTCGCGGGGGCGAGCGCGGCGGCCGTGAGGTGCGGGAGGGCGGCCACGCGCGGCAGCAGGAAGTCGCGGAGCACGATCTCGGCGCCGGCCACGAACTCCGAGCAGTACAGCGGCTCGGGGTCGGCGGCGAACTCCGACCAGCCCTCGGCCGCGTCCGTGACGACATGGAGGAGGAAGGTGTCCTTCGTCGTCATGGTCCCGAAGGAGGTACGGAAGGGGGTGACGAGGGGCAGCGCGATGTGGACGACTTCGACGCGTTCGAGTTTCATGCGGCGCCTTCCGTGGTGGGGCGGGTGAGGGTGTACCAGCCGTCGCGGGACATCCCGGTGGCGACGTACCCCTCGGCGAAGGCCTCCGTGAAGACCGCGCGGACGGCGTGGCGCCAGCGCAGCGCGAGCGTCGGGTCGGCGGCGCGCAGCTTGACGATGTCGTCCGGGACCCGGCACCAGATGTGCCGGTCGGAGGTGTCGCGGCGGGCGAGGAAGGCGTCGTCGGGGGCGAGGTGGGTGGCGGGCGCGGCGTCACGGTCGCCCGTCTCCCGGGGCGTACGGGGCGCGGTCAGATCCCAGGTCACCGTCAGCCGGTCGCTCTCGTCCCCGTCGTTCACCCCGTCCGCCATGGGCCCGTAGAAGTCGACCAGGTACTCCGTGCCGGTGGCCCCCAGCTTGACCAGGTTGAAGCGGGCGTTGCGGCCGACCAGCGGATCGAAGGTCCAGCGCATGGTGCGGGCGCCACGTTCCATGGCCCAGCCGCGCTGGGCCTGCTTCACGGCGTACCCGAGCCCGCGATCGGCCGCGGCGACCAGGGAGTACGTGTCCTGCCGCCCCGGCTGCCCGAACACGGCGACGGCGGCTCCGGCCAGCCGTGTCCCGTCGTACGCGGCATGCACCGCGCCCCCGGCGTGCACCAGGCTGTGCAGCACCTCCGCCGGATAGGGCGGGCTGCTGCGGGGCATCTGCCAGACGTCGCTGAAGAGGTCGGCCACCGCGGCGATCCCGGCGACGTCGTGAACGGTACGGATGCTCACTTCTTCGGTCATGGAACCGAGTGTCGAAGCTCGTGGCGGCGCCCGCGTTGTACATCAGGACAACACGTGCGTACGTTCCTGATGAGATCGGCCAACCACGCCCGGCCGAGACGGGCCGACCATCCTTGTCATCCCCATCCCCATCCCCATCGCCATCCCCTCGGGAAGGAGCCGCGTGGACGCCTGCACCCTCGGTGACCTGCTGGACGTCGTCGGCGGCCCCTCCGTACGACTGCAGACCGCGCCCGCCGGGCTGGCCGTGCCCGTCACCGAGGCGCTGCTGTACGACGCCCACGCGCCGCTGACCCGTGCGCCCGGGGCGCTGCTGCTCG
>LRTP01000507.1 GCA_001550305.1 Streptomyces diastatochromogenes | reverse complement strand
GGCGACCCCCTCCCGCCCCGCCTGCGACCCCGGGAACACCACCGGCCGATCCCGCCGATCACCGACCCTCAAGATCTCCGGCTGTAGTACTTGTCAGCGCGGCGGGCGGAGGTGGCCGGCACGGCTATTGGGGCGGGGACAACGGTGCGCCAGGCATGCGTATACGCATGGTGTCCTCGGGCATGGGGATGTGCCCGCCATTCTCGGGCCGAAGCAGCGTGGTGCCGTCCCGTGGCACCAGGCGGGCCGGGGTTGCCACCGTTCCTGCAGTCGGCCGCGGCTTTGCCGCATGCCGTCTGCCTTGGTGGGCGGCTGGATAAGCAGCCAGGCGCCGCCAGGATCGGGACCGGGGGGTGCGCCACTTGTAGCGCATGGACAGCATCCGCAGGACGAACGCCAGGAAGGCGGCCCCGATCGCGCTGGAAACGGACAGTAGGTGCGCGCTGTACAGGGCCGCCACCGCGCCGGCGCCGACGAACGCGGGCAGCACGTACAGGTCCCGGTCCCAGCGGAGCACCGCAGGGACCTCGTGTGCGAGCAGGCTGCTGAGGCAGCCGCCACCCGCCGCCGTACAGATGCCGAGCGCGATGGCGGGTGCCGGCTCCAGGCCGTGCCCGAGGCTCTTGATCGTTCCGGTCGTGCTCGCCAGCCCCAGGGCCGCCGCGTCGAAGACGGCCCAGGCGCGGTCGTAGCTCCGGATGTCGGTCCAGAAGAAGACGATCAGTGCGGCCGCAGCGGAAGCCGCGTAGAAGCCGACGTCTGTGAACGCTACAGGCCGGACGCCTAGGACCAGGTCCCGGAACAACCCTCCGCCCAGGCCGGCCGCCCCCGCCAGGATGACCGTGCCGAAAAAGTCGAAGTCCTTGCCGACCGCGAGCAACGCGCCCGATAACGCGAATGCGAAGACGCCAGCGCACTCCAGCGGGTACTGTGCGGGGCCGACCAGATTGAGCACGGGCATGCGTCACACACTCCGGGGCTTGCCACTGTTCGAGACGCGGCGAGTGCCTGTGCCGGCAGCTCGAAGCTGGCACCGTGCGCCGACTTCCCGCCCCGGGACAGTCGCCCCTCGGTTCCTGCAGCTGAATTGAGGCATGGCCCGGAAGAAGCCCGGGGCCATGAATGCTGCACCTATTATTTCCTGCTCCGGAGCGTGCATGGAATGACAGAGGCGGGCGACCACTCTGACGCGCCGGTCCTTCGTGATCCTCGGGGGTATGAGGGCGGGGTCAGCCTGCGGCCTGTAGGGGACAGTGATCCATTCCCGGGTCACATCTTCCTGGGCACGGTGACTGTCGTAGAGCTCCTCAAAGAAGGGGAGGCGCGTCGGGTGCAGACCGGTCGGGGTGATCACGGTGACGGCCGACTGATCGATATGGGGCAAGGCCTTCTCCGTACGAATTGGGCGACAGACTCATGCGGTGGGCCGCCGTTAGCCCGGCACATGATCGACTATGAAATGCGTCACCGTGGTCTGGTTGCTACCAAACAGGATGAGACTCATCGCCTGGACTGTGTATCCGATAACCCACATCGCCATACCGGAGAGTTAAGCGACACGACCTGCGGGGGGCACGGGAGTGCCGGAATAAGCCTAGTGCGCCCACGCGTACCGATAGGTGTCCGTGCCGCCCTGCAAGACGGATTCTGCCTGTATGTACATGACCGATTGCCCGTACGTGCGAGTCCCGTGCGCGCGGACCTGAAAAACTTGGAAGTCGGTCCAGCCGAGTTCGTCCTTGATCTGCTTGTAGCTCTGCTCGATCCACGGCCGCAGGCCGTGACGCTCCATGGGCGTCCAGTCGCCGGGACGCCTGGCATTCGTCCAGGTCACGGCGCGGGCGGCTTCGATGACGTGGTGTGACAAGCACTCCTGGGCGTTCGGAAACGCTTACGTGGCACGCGACAACTGGCGGACCATCGGGATCGGCGACCAGGTGGACTTGCTCATGAAGTCCACGGCCAGCGGATTTCGTGACATCTTCGAATTGTAGCGCCCCGACATGGACGTTTTGAGTTTCGACACTACCCACCGGAACTGGTACTGGGCCTCACAGACTTCCAAAGCAATAGGTCAGTGCCACAGATATCTTGACACTTTCCACCGGGCGGCAGAGCACGGAATTCAGCCCGACCACCCTGAAATTATCGCCTATCACCCTCGGGCTGTCGTCGTGATCGGCCGCTCGAACACATGGGACCAATCCAAGGTCAAAGCGCTGCATGGCCTGAGCAGCAGAATGCATGGCATCACGGTCATGACCTACGATCAGCTGCTGGCACGGTGTTCCGTTCTTCTGGGACAAGTTCACAACGAGCAGGTTTCGGAAGCCCAGGAATACAGCGAAGACCTTTCTGCCTGACCCATTAAGGAGCGGTGGGCGGTGCCGCGCTGAACGCCTGGGGCCGCCAGCAGCGCGTCCGGGCGCCGACGCGGGCTCCCGCGTGTTCAGAGGGCCGGATAGGCGACAGCGATGGCGTGCCCGGGCCACACTGGGAAGTGCCGCTCGCATTCGGAGGAGGTGGAGCCAATGAGCGTTGCTACGGACCACACCGGGCCCTGGACGGTTGCGGACGTCCTGGCGCTGCCCGAGGACCGTACGACCCGTTATGAACTGCTGGGAGAGTCCCTAGTGATGTCGCCCGCGCCTGGAATCCGCCACCCGCGGGCGAGCTTCCGGCTCCACGTCATCCTCGACGCCGCAGCCCGCGCGGCTGGCGTACCGGTGGAAGTCCTGGAAGCCATCAACGTGACCCTGCCGTCCGGCCTGGTGGTGCCCGACCTGGTGGTCACTGACGCCGGCGCCACGGCCGAGGACACCGTCAGCGTGGACGCGGATGCCGTCCAGCTCGTGGTCGAGCTCGTCTTCCCGGGCAACAAGACCATGGACCGCAAGTTCAAGCCCCTGCTCTACGCGGAGGCGGCGATCCCGTACTTCTGGCGCCTGGAGTTCGACCCCGCCCCGCGGCTGATCGTCAGCGAACTGCACGCAGGCCGGTACGTGGAAACCACCAACGCCCTCGCCGGTGCCACGACCCGGATCAACGCCCCGTTCCCGGTGGACATCGACCCGGCCGGGCTTGGCCGCCAGTAGCCCGGGCAAGGGCGCGGATCGTCCATCATGCCCAGCGGCAGGCCCGCCGCGGTGACCGCGCCCGGGGCCAGGGCCGCACTCGGTGTTCTGGTCGGTCAGGTGGTCGGTGCTGCCTGTTCCGGAGGTCCTCGAAATTGTTCTGCGGCACAGGGAGGTCAGCCACAAGTCGAAAACCCGGAGCTCGTTGTGACCAGCAGTTTTTGACGGATCGTCTGGATGGCGGTGCAAGGCGCGCGTACCGTTGGCGTCAGGACCTGCCTGGAGGAGTGCCCAGCCCGATCACGCGCCTGTCCCGCTGGCGCCGACCGCGGCCGCGCAGCTGCTCGCTCAGCTCCGCGTCAGTGCCCGGGCTGAGAGCTGGGTGTCGGCGTTCGAGCAGGACTGGTCGCGGGCACTGGAGGACTCCCGGCACTCCTACAGTGTCACCCCGCTGCATGACGTCGTGCGCGCCTGGCTGGCCCGCCTCGATGCCGCGCCGGCCGTGGAGTCGTTCCTGGCCTCCGGCAGGGACGACTCCGACGGTGTCGACCTGGCCGACGTTCTCGATGTGGCCGCTGGTGACTGACAAGCCATGGCCCGCGCGCCTATCCCCGAAGGTGCTGGCCGTCCTGGACGACCTGCCCGAGCACGCCCGCGCGACGCTGCGCGACGTGATGGACATCGCCGGCCGAGACCCGTGGTCCTTCCCGCCGTTCGACAGCCGCGACCCCGAAGGCGAGGATGTCCACTCCGCCGCGGTCGGGCAGCTCACCGCCGTCTACTGGATCAACCGCCCGGCCGGACGCCTCTACGTCATCCACATCGTCTGGCTCGGATAACGACCACAAGCAGCCTGACTGCGCAATCGGCTGCGCATTCGCGTCCGTGACCATTGCGCAGACGTTGCCCGCAGCGGTGCGCACGGGGCGCGGCCGCCGGGGGCGGCGGGCGGTCTGCGCACGTGCGGTCGTCTGGCTGACTTCGGGCGGTGCGCAATCAGCGGACCGTTGCGCAGGTTTCGGCCAGACAGACTGCGCAGGGCTGTTACCTGCTGTGGTCGGGTCCATGGTCGGGGCTGGAACGGTGCGCGGTCGGGGCGGTGGGGCCGTGGTCGAGCCTCCTGTTTGGCCCTGAAGTACCTGTGACGGCAGGTGCATGAGCGGCTACGGTGACGATCACCGCACCGCGAGAACACAGGGGGATGGATGCGAACGGCGGGCAGGACACACACGCGTGGTCTTTGCGCATGCGCAGTGACGCTCACGGAGCCTCCCTCAACTTGAAACCGCAGTTCAAAGGGCTGGTGTGACCGGTTCCCGGGGTGCTCACGCTGATCGTCGGCGACTGTCTGCGGAGTAGACCGTCTGTCAGCGGTTAACTTCGAGATTTGTCAGAACGAGCAAGGCGCGCAGGAGGCGGGTCGCGTGGGCGGGGCCGGTGCGGAGCTTGGTGAGGGTCCGCCAGTTCTTGAGGTGGGCGAAGCCGTGCTCGACCGGTGCCTATCCGATGGCGAGGACCCGGCTCTCAAGGTGGCGGCCCAGGCGCTGCTCGTCAAACTACGCTCGACGGGCGGCTCCGCGAGCACACCGCTGCAGAAGGCGGTCACCGAACTCGCGGACCGCTGAGCTGGCCTCGTATAAGCCCGGTCGGCTGACGGACCTGTCCGCTGGACCCCGGCGCCCACGCCACCGCGCACGCCGAGGTGCGGGCCCGCGCCTACTCAAGACGTACCTCACCGGCGACGGTGCGGCCGTGGTGGACCTGCTGGCCTGAGCGCGGCCGGATCGGAGCCGCCGGTCCTGGGGTCGTTTTGACGGTCTTCGAAACGTTGGTGGGCCCCTCCGGACGGGACCTACCTTGAGTGCACCGGGATTGACTGCCCGGGACGAACTGCCGCTACGGCACCACTCAGCGGCATCACAAGGGGAGAAGAAACATGCGTTCACGTTCCCTCAGATCTGCCACGCTCGCAGTCCTGGCGACGGCGGGGCTCCTCGCTACCGCCTCCCAGGCGGTGGCGGCAGCGCAGGTGTCGCGCACGCCCGCATCGGCCTCCACCTACAACCTGACCACCGTCATCGACCAGTGGGCGCACTGGAGCCCCGACGCGAACACCTCGTCGCACGCGGGCACGCTGTACGCGGGCACCAGCTACTTCTACTGCTGGACCTACGGTGCCACTTACTCGAACAACGGCCACACTGACAACGTCTGGCTCCGGACCGACGACGACACCGGGAACCGGGGCGTGTACGTGAGCGACGTGAACCTCGACTCCTGGGGCTGGCACTACGACCAGGAAGTCCTGCCGCAGTGCTAGGCAGTCCCGCCCCGGGGCCGGAATGTCTGGCCGGCGCGCTGCGCCGGTCGAGTAGTCGACGGCTCTGACCGCCGAACGCTCGGCTGGTATCCCCCCAGCCGAGCGTTCGGCGTTGAGTAGCTGCCCGGTCGGGCCGCCACCGCGTCGAGGGTCCGTCGCAGTCACACGGCAGCACTTGCCGGATGCGGCTCCAGCGGCCACAGCGACGATGACGCGGCGGCGCTCCCCGGAGCCCGCGGTATCGGCGAGTGCCACAAGGCCGGCCTCGACAGCATCGGCCGATTGGTCGCGGGCAAGTCCGCCAATCTCCCTACCGGCGCCCCTACCGTTCCCCCTACCGGCAAGCACAGCGGCTTGCCCGCTGTCTGTACAGGTCAGGCCCCTTGACCAGGCTCGACCACGCGCCGCGACTACCCCCTTCCCTCTCCTATGTCCTGCCTGCTTCTTGGGATGTATCTGATGTTGGGTGGGGGACGCAGACAGCAGTGGATCGGGGGCGAGGGTTCGGGGCGAGCCTGTTGTCTGTTGCGCGTCGGGCGGCGGCCCTCCGCGCTCGCGCCGGACAGGGGCCGGCGCACCGGTGAGGCGCCCGTAGCGCGGTCGGCATCGAGGGGAGGATGACGAAGTGAGCCGCGTGGGCGCCTACGCCTGTCACGGTCAGCGCAGGCGTTGCATCCGAGCGAGCAGCCGTGCCTGTTCGAGTTTCCGCTTGAGTCTGTCGGGGATCTTGGAGTTTCGCGGTGCGGCAGCATGGTCAACGGGCATGCTCGGGTAGTTCCGATGACCGATGCAGCTGTCGAGGTGCCTGTTGTCCCTCCGCCCGCGTTCCGGTGAGCAGGTCCCGCCTCTGACTGCGCAGGTCGCGCGGGCGAGCAACCCGGGCGGCACGACGGCGATATGGGTGAGAGACCGGCTGGACGGGCTGTGGAATGACGAGGACTTCGCCGACTGGTACCCGCGTGACGGGCGTCCGGGTCTCTCGCCTGCTCAACTGGCTACCGTCTGTGTGCTGCAGTTCCTGCTCGGCCTGTCGGACCGGCAGGCCGCCGAGGCGGTCCGCTGCCGCATCGACTTCAAGTACGCGATGGCCATGGAGCTGGATGACCCCGGGTTCCATCACAGCGTGCTGGCCGATTTCCGCGATCGTCTCGCCGAAGGCGACCGTGCTGACCGCCTCCTCGACCTCGCGCTAGCTCGCCTCAAGGAGGCCGGCCTGGTGCACGAGCGCACCACCCAGCGCACCGACTCCACCCATGTCCTGGCCGCGGTGCGTGACCTGACCCGTCTGGAGCTGATCACCGAGGCGGTCCGCGCGACACTGGAAGAGGTCGCCTGCACCTCCCCTCACCTGCTGGACAAGCTGGTCGATGAGGACTGGGGGCGCCGCTACGGCCGACCGGTCCGCCTGGGCAAGAACCCCACCAAGCCCAAGACCAGGATCCTTGCCACTGGAAACGACGCCGTCCGGCTCCTGGAACACCTCTACCGGCACGGAGCAGACCGCACGTCCGGCCCTCGCATCCAGGCCCTGCGCCAGATCATGGTGCAGAACTACCACCGTGACGCCGCGGGACACCTGCGCTGGCGCACCGCCGAGACGGAAGGCGGACCCGGGCTGCCGCCCTCGTCCCGGGCGGTCGTCTCTCCCTACGACGCCTCGGCCCGCTACGCACGGCACGGACACATCATCAGCTGGAAGGGATTCTCCGCTCACCTGACCGAGACCTGTGCTCCTGACGGCCCCAACGTGATCACAGACGTGGCCACCACCGCGGCCACCACCCACGACAGCAAAGTCCTGCCCGGCATCCACACCCGCCTCTCCCGCCGAGCACCTGGTCGACGCCGGCTACACCTCCCTGCCCCACCTGGAACAAGCCACCCGTGAACACCAGGTCACCGTCTCTGGACCACTGCGGAGCAACCCCACCCGTCAGCATCGCCGGGACGAGGGCTTTGCCCGGGACGATTTCCACATCGACTACGACCGTCAGCAGGTCACCTGCCCCCAGGGCCAGGTCAGCCAGGGCTGGCACGGCCCTTACCCGACCTCCTCACCCACCGCAGCCCCGCTGATCGTGCCAGGTTCACCAAGAGTCAGTGCCAGCCCTGCCCGGCCCGCACCCAGTGCACCACCTCCCGTGAAAGCACCCGCACCGTGGGCTTTCCCCCACGAGAACTCCGCGACCTGCAACTCCGCGTCCGCACCGAGCAACAGACGCCTGAGTGGAAGACCCGCTACGCGGTCCGCTCCGGAGTGGAGGGCACGGTCAACGAATTCGCCCACGGAAACGGCATGCAACGCTGCCGCTACCGAGGACAGGGAGAGGCTCACATCCAGCACGTCCTGACGGCCATCGCCGTCAACATCGAGCGCCTCAGCAGACTTCCATCAACCGAAGAAGCCCCCACGCCCCGCCGACCGACTGCCTTCCAGAACTACCTCGACCAGCGCGAGATACCCCGGCCGAAGTCCTGGCGAACCCTGGGCAGCTGACCCCGGCGGCACCAAGATCCCCGACTGTGAGGATGGGGCGGCACCGCTCGAGGGTCTGACCCGATCCCCGATTGACGCTTCGGCTGTCCTCACTCTGAATCGTCGGCCTT
>LRTP01000506.1 GCA_001550305.1 Streptomyces diastatochromogenes | reverse complement strand
CCGCCGTCGACGCCGAGCTGCGCCGCAGGCTCCCGGCGCCGGGCCGCCTGCTGCTCGACCCCGACGTCCTCGACGTGGCGCTCCCGCTCAGCGGCAGGGCGACCGCGGCCGGACTCGGCGTACTGCCGCGGGGCTCGGTCTCGGCGGTCGACGGCGAACAGCTGCGCTTCTTCGTGTACTGGAAGGAGACCGAGAACCGGACCGACTTCGACCTCTCGGCGCTGCTTCTCCACGCCGACTACAGCACCGACTCCTGGCTCTCCTACACCTCCCTCAAGGCTGTAGGGGGCGAGCACTCGGGCGATGTCACCGAGGCGCCCGACGGGGCCTCGGAATTCATCAACCTGTCCCTGGACCGGGTACGCAGCACATTCATCGTTCCGCAGGTCAACATCTTCGCCGGCGAGAGCTTCGAGGAGGTCGAGGAGTCGTTCTTCGGTTTCATGCTGCGCGACGCTGAGCAGAAGGGCCGACCCTTCGAGCCGCGCACGGTGCGGATGAAGTCGGAGCTTCGCGGGGTGGGTCGAGTGGCGCTGCCCCTGGTGTTCCGGCGCGAGGACGACGGCCGGTGGCGCGCGAAGTGGCTGCACCTGTATCTGAAGGGCATCTCGTCGGCCAACCGGGTCGAGGAGAACCAGGTGTCAGTGTCCAAGGTGGTGCGCGCCATCGTAGAGCGCGAGCATCTGACGGTGCGGTACCTGATCGACCTGATGTCCGGCGACACCACGACGGTGGACCTGTGGGACGGCGAGCCGGTCCCGGACGAGCCCGTGACGTACATCGGTCTCGAACGTCCCGAGGGCCTGCACCCGGACTCCCGAGTCATCACCCTCGAAAATCTCCGCGACTTGATCCCGGGCTGAGTGCTAGCGTTGCCTACGGCGAGGCCATGAAGGGGCTTCCTTCTCAATTCCTTTAACGAAACAAGTTCTTTCGCTTTCCTCGCCGTCGGCTTCGACTGGGAGGCGCCCGCGCGGCGCCTCCCAGTTTTCGTGTGTACGCCGACGGTCATCACCCCGGAAAACGCACACGACTTGGTCCCGGGCCGACTGATAGCATCCCCTGAGGCGAGGCCATGAAAGGGCTTCCTTCTCCTCCGCCGTGAAAGCGGCTTAAATGTATGAGTCCCTTCGCTTTCCTCGCCCTTGACGTCGCTCCGGGCGGTGCCTTGTCGACCACCTCCGCGTCGCCCCGATGGCCGCCGGCACAGCGAAGTCCGCGATGTCGCTCTCATGGATCGCCGAGGCGTGGGCCTCCGGGAACGGGGCCTTGACCACCCCCTACCACGGATCGCATGTCTCGGCTTGTGTGGACGCTTCTGCGTCCGGGGACGTACTCGACGCACACGTCGTAGTGGGCGCGACAGTTCCTCGCATCAACGCGGCTCGCAGGTCACACCGCGGAGTCCAGGCGTTCGCGCTGATCGGCGGTCAACTCCAGTGACACCCCCGCGACCGCCTCGTCCAGCTGCTCAACCGTGCTGACGCCGACGATCGGCGTGGCAGCCGGGTTCCCTCCGGTCAGCCACGCCAACACCACCCGGTTGCGGTTCGTGCCGGTCTCTGCGGCGATCTCGTCGAGCACCGCGAGGCGGCGGGCGGTACCGGGATGGTCGTACTCCGCGGGCAGAGGCTTGTCCGCGCGGGTGTAGCGGCCGCTCAGCAGCGGCGTGTACGCCCACAGAGCCATGTCCGGGTGGTGCTGCAGGTAGTGGAGCACTTCGTCGGTGACCGCACCGAACCGGTGCACCACGGTGGGCCGGGTCGCGGGGCGCGGTTGCAGGTAGGTGTGATGCTGCTGCACCGCGGTGAAGCCGGCACCGCCGTGGGCCCGCGCGATCTGCCGTGCCCGCTCGATCTGCCAGACGGGGTAGTTGGAGCAGCCGAAGCGGCCGACCGTACCCGCGGACACGAGCTCGTCGAAGGCGGCGACCGTCTCTTCCAGCGGTGTGGCCGGATCGGGCTTGTGGGCCCAGTACAGCTCGACGTGGTCCGTACCCAGTCGTCGGAGACTGCCCTCGATCCCGTTCTTGACGGCCCCGGTCGAGAGGCCTTCGGCCGTCTCCGGAAATCGTCCGGCCACGGTCGGCTCGCAGCCCACCTTGGTGCTGATCCTGACGCGGTCACGGACGCCCGGGCGGCTTGCCAGCCAGCGCCCGAGCAACGTCTCGCTCTGCCCGCCGAAGCCGGTCGGATCGTCCCAGAACGCGTAGCAGTTGGCGGTGTCGATCCAGACGCCCCCCGCCTCCACGAAACGGTCCAGGAGCTCGAACGATCGACGCTCGTCCTGAGCCGTACCGAACAGCATGGCCCCAAGAGCCAGGTTCTCCATCATGTCCCTCACGCTAGGCGGATTCGGGTCGGCGATACGCTCCAATCTTGTGGCTGTTTCCCAGACCAATCTCGCGTGGGCGACGCTGTTGGCTGTCGGTCCTCCGGATGGCGGTCGGTGCCGCCTGCACGATCGCCTGGCTCACGCGCTGCGCACCGCGATCCGGGACGGCCGGCTGGCGGAGGGCGCCGCCGTGCCACCGAGCCGGGCGCTCGCCCAGGAACTCGGCTGCTCCCGTTGGGTCGTGACGGAGGCGTACGGACAACTCATCGCGGAGGGTTACCTCTCCGCCCGGGTGGGTTCCGCCACGCGTGTCTCGTGGTCACCGGACACCGCGCCGCCGCGGCCTCGCGCGCAGCGCGCACCAGCACGGCCACCGATCCGGTACGACCTCGCGCCCGGCCTGCCCGACCTGCGGGCGTTTCCCCGCCGCCACTGGGCGGATGCCGTCCGGGCGGTCACGGGCTCGGCCGTCCACTATGACCTCGGCCCGCCCGACCCCGCCGGGCACGCGATGCTGCGTACCACCGTCGCGCAGTACCTGCGGCGCTCGCGCGGCGCAGACACGCACGCCGTGTCCGTGTCCGTGTGCGCGGGCGTCACCGACGGTCTGGTACGCACGTGCCGGGCGCTGCGCGCCGAGGGGATTGCCGACCTGGCCGTGGAACACCCGGGTTGGGGGCGGTTGCGGGACGCCGCAACGAGCGCCGGCCTACGCGTGCACCCGGTGCCCGTGGACCACGACGGCCTCTCCGTCGACGACCTCGCGCGTACGCCGGCCCGCGCCGTCGTCGTCGGTGCGGCACATCAGTTTCCCACCGGCACGGTGCTGTCCGCGGCACGCCGGGCACGTCTGGTGCGCTGGGCCCGCGAGGTGGACGGTTTCGTCATCGAAGACGACTAAGACGCCGAGTTCCGCTACGACCACCACCCGGTCGCCGTCATGCAGGGGATGGATCCGAGCCGGGTCTTCCTCCTCGGCTCGGTGAGCAAGACGCTGTCGCCGGCCCTCGGCCTGGGTTGGCTGGTCGCGCCTGTCGCGATGACCCCGGTGCTCCGGGAAGCGAACCTCGTCGCCGCCGCGCCACCGGTGCTCGACCAACTCGCGCTCGCCACCTTCATCGACCGCGGGTGGTACGACGCCCACCTGCCCGCGGCGCGGCGGCGGTTCCGATCCCGCCGCGACCTGCTGGTCCGGACGCTCGGCGCAAAGGTGCCGGAGGGCCGGGTCGCCGGCACCGCCGCCGGGCTGCACATCCTGCTCCACCTGCCGGACGGCACCGACACCCGCGGGGCGGTCCAGGCGGCGGCCACCGCCGGGCTACGCCTGGCGGACCTCGACGACTATCGCGCGCCTGGGTCGGCGGAACCCGCGCTCGTCCTCGGGTACGGCAACATCAGCGACACGGAAATCCCCACGGCCGTCGCGCTCCTGCGCGAAGCGTTGCGTTCACCGACGACCTCGCCACCAACGCGGACAGCGCAGCTGAGTCGTGAGGATCGATGACGCGGGGTTGATGGCCGGCATCGGGCTGTCCCAGGTCCTGTAAGAAGGGGCGGTGAAGACGGCGGGGAAGGCGACTGAGGGCATCGCCGGGACGGTGCTGCCGTTGTCGCCGGCCGAACGCGCGGCGGGTCTCAGCCTGCCGGCGGTGGTCTTCCACGGCTCGCAGCCGAGGATCATGCGGGAGATGGCCGTCGACATCACGCTGATGTGCGACGACGTGTACTCCCTGGAGGAGGTCGCGCACGGCGGTGTGCCGCTGCTGGACGCGTTCGGCCGGCCCGCATATGGGGGCGGCGGGTGCAGGGTGCCTGGGGGCCGCCCCCGAGCGAACACGCCCATGGCCTCTTTCATCTGCCGTTCTGTATGGGTGTCGTGTTCCGGAGTTCATGGGCTTCGGCGAGGAGGAGGTAGCTGCTGGCGGTCCATGTGTATGCCCGGTCGCGCAGGCCGGTACCGGTCAGGGCGTCGAAGTTCTCCGCGAACCCGTGGGTTTCGCACAGTCCGCGGAAACGGGCGCTGATCTCATCCGCGAGGCGGTGGTGGCCGGCGCGGCGAAGGCCGTCCTCGATGAGGACGGTGGCGGGCGCCCAGATCGGTCCGCGCCAGTAGCCGTCGGGGCGGTAGTGCGGTGAGGTGGGCAGTTCAGAGGCCAGGCCGTACGGGGTGAGGTGTGCCTCGATCCGGACGGCCAGGGCCTTGCCCAGGTTCTCGGGCAGGTGCTCGCCCAGCACGATCGGCATCAGGTCGAGCAGGCTGGAGCTGCTCCAGGTGTCGCCGCTGTCGGCGCCCCGAGCGAGGAACTTCTCCCCTGTCCACAGTTCGTCGAGCATCGCGGTCTGGGTCGCCTCCGCGGCTCGCAACCAGTCACGGGCCGCTGCAGGGAGGCCGAGTTCCGTGGCCAGGGCGCCGAGTTCGCGCAGTTGGAGGGCGAGGAACGCGGCCAGGTCGGCGGTGACAACCACACGCTCGGGGTCGAAGGTGGTGGCGTTGTCCCAGCCGCTGTCGTTGCCGTGCTGGTAGTGGGGCAGGTTGGCGCCAGGTGCGCGGCGCGCGGTGAGCCAGAAGTCCGTCCAGCGCCGCAACATGTCGTAGGCGGCGGCGAGTTGCGTGCGACTCAGGGGTTCGGAGAGCCGTCGGCGCAGATGGGCCAGGGTCCAGCCGTGGATGGGCGGTTTGACGAAGTTACGGAGGACTTCCGAGTGGGTCACGGAGTCGGGCAGGGCGCCGCCTTCGTCCTGGTGGTCGAAGGGCAGAGCGAACTGGTTCCAGGCCAGCGCGGGCGCTCCGGAAGCCAGGGCGAGAGCGTTGAAGCAGTGGTCCCAGCTCCAGACCTTGTCCATCCAGTGCTTGGACATCAGCACGGCGGGCCGGCGGACGAGGCCCGCCGGGTCAACGGTGGCCGACCACAGTACGTAGGCGGCGAGTTCGGCGGCCGGGGTGCCGGGCGATCGCCAAGGGGCGATCGCGTCGGTGAAGGCGCCGATGGCCCGCTCCGCCGTGGCCACGACCTCGTCGAACGTCGTCGATGAGCTATACGGCCGGCGTGCGCTGTCGAGTTCCTGGACGGCTGCCTCCCAGATGGCGTCGGCCTCCGCGGTGACCGTGAGGCCACGCTCGGCGCCGCCCAAGGACTGGCTGCCGGAGATCTCGCGAACGATGCCGGACAGTACGGTGATCCGGTAGCGGCGGCCGGTCTCGTACGAGGTGAAGACGTGAGCTCCGTCTACCGGGTCGCGATAGAAGTACGTGCCGGTGAAGGGCGTCAGCGTCTGCGCCGCTGCGGTGATGCGCAGGCCCGCCTTCCTGCCGCGCAGGCGGACCGTGTCCGGCGACTCGTAGGCGAGGTCGATGTGCCCACTCTCGTGGGTCCAGCTGAGTTGACTCGGTGTCGCCGTGACGCGGGTCTCGACCCGCTCGCCCGTCGTGGCATCGACGGGGACGAAACACAGGACGGCGTGCATGCCGTTCTGGTGGGACACGAGGTGGAGATCGTCGGCCCGCGTCTTCTCGCCGAGCACGGGCGAGATGCCGAACCAGGAGCCGTGCGTGCTGAACGGTATGTCGTGGATGGAGAAGGCCGGGCCGGATCGGGCGGCGGTCATCAAACGGTACTCGTTTCTTCAGCAGGGTCACCGGCGCTGAGCGGACCGGGTCAGTCCTTCACCGCTCCGGCACTCACGCCGGCGGCGACGTACCGCTGGGCGAGGACGAGGATGACCGTCGCGGGCAGCGAGGCCACGACGGCGGTGGCCATGATCGCGTTCCACTGCTGGTTGTTGCTGCCGATGTAGTGGTAGATGCCGAGCGTGATCGGTTCGTGTGTGCCGCCGCCTGCGAGGGTGCTGGCGAAGACGAAGTCGGACCAGGACCACAGGAACGCGAACAGGGACACCGTCACGACGGCGTTGCGGCTCATGGGCAGGACGATCGACCAGAAGGTGCGCAGGGGGCCGGCTCCGTCCGTCTTCGCGGCCTGGAGCAGCTCGTCGGGGATGCCGGACATGAACGCGGTGAAGATCAGTACGGCGAACGGGACGGCCAGGGTGGAGTCCGCGACGATCAGCCCGGGCACCGACTGGAGCAGTCCGAGGCTGAGGTAGATGGCGTAGAAGCCCATCGCCATGATGATGCCGGGGATCATCTGGGCGACCAGGAAGAGGAAGCTGAGTACGCCGCCGCCGCGCGGGCGGAGTTTGGCCAGTGCATAGCCGGCGGGTGCGGCGAGCGCCACCGTCAGTACGACCGTGCCCAGGCCGATGACGAGGCTGGTGCCGAGGTAGGGCAACTGGTCGTCCAGGACGGCCCGGTAACCCTCCAGCGTGCCGTGCACGGGGAACAGGTCGGGCGGGCTCTTGCGCATGTCCTGATCGGGGGTGAAGGACGCGTTGAGCATCCAGTAGACCGGGAACAGCATGATCGCGGTGAGGGCGAGGCCGGTGGCGGTCTTCCACCAGGTGGTCCGGCGGGCTCGGCGCGGGCGGAGTGCTGTCGCGATGGTCGTCATGGGGCGTACTGCTTTCGCTGGACCCTGAGATACACCAGGCCGAAGACCAGGGCGGCGACGACGAGCAGGTTGCCGACGGCCGCTCCGGGGCCGAAGGCGGGCAGCAGGTTGCCGAAGCCGAGCCGGTAGGACCAGGTGGCGAAGGTGGTGGACGAGTCGGCCGGGCCGCCCTTGGTCATGATCCAGATGATGTCGAAGACCTTGAGCGTGTAGACCAGACCCAGCAGCAGGGTGATGGCGGAGACCGGGCGCAGCAGCGGGAAGGTGATGTGCCAGAAACGCCGCCAGGCGTTCGCGCCGTCGAGGGCGGCCGCCTCGTACAGGCGGCCGGGGATCGCTTGCAGGCCGCTGTACAGCACGACCAGGTTGAACGGGATACCGATCCAGACGTTGGCGGTGATCACCGAGGCCAGTGACCACGACGGCGACGTCAGCCAGTTGACCGGACCGATGCCCACGGCGTGCAGGGCGGCGTTGACCACACCCGAGTCACTGTTCAGCATCCACGACCAGGTGGAGGCCGACACGATCAGCGGCAGCAGCCACGGTACGAGGAACAGGGCCCGCAGGGTGGCGGAGAGCCGGAAGTGCTGGTTGAAGAAGACCGCGAGGGCCAGGCCGACGGCGTACTGGAAGAACAGACAGACGGCGGTGAACACCAGAGTGTGGGTGAGCGCCGGAGCGAAGGTGGGGTCGTCGAAGACGGTGCGGTAGTTGGCGAGGCCGGTGAAGGGGGCGTTGCCCTGGACGAACGAGCGGACGGTGTAGTGCCGCAGGCTCAGGTCGAGGTTGCGGTACAGCGGATAGGCGTAGAAGAGGCCGAGGTAGAGGGTGACCGGGGCGAGGAAGGCCCAGGTGGCCCACTGCTGGGAGGTGAGACGGCGGCGGGGCGCCGTGCTGGCCGGGGACGGGGCGGCGGTGGCCGCCCCGTTCCGGTCGAGCAGGGGCCCACGGTCCGCCAGATGTGTCGTGTGGTTCATCAACGACCCTTGTGCTCCGGTTACTTGACGGCGTTCTGGGCCGCAGTGAGCGCGTCCTTCGGGGACTTGGACCCGCTGAGGGCCGTCTGAACCGCCTTCCACATCTGCTCCGAGATCTTGGGGTACTTGGTGCCGAGGTCGTCGCTGGTGCGTCCCTCGGCCGCCTTGACCGCCTCGACCCACGGCTTCAATTTGGTGTCGGAGGCCACCTGCTTGTTCTGCACCACGCTGGTGGGGGCCACGTAGGACAGGGTCGTGTCGGTGGCGTAGAGGTTGTCTGTGCTGGTCAGGCAGGCGACCAGCTTGCGTGTGGTGGCGTAGCGGCCGGTGTCGCCCTGGACGGGGACGGTGACGAACTCGCCGCCGGCGGGGCCGCGGCGTTGCCACCGGAAGCGCCGGGTATCGGGAGGACGCCGTATTCGAATCCGGCCTTCTCGGCGTTGGCGAGCTGCCAGGTGCCGTTCTCGGCGAAGGCGTAGTCGCCGGTGGCGAACTCCTGCCAGCTGGTGGTCTGCGTGTTGTTGAGCACCGAGTTGGGCGCGTAGCCGTTCTTAAGCCAGCCGTTCCAGAGGGACAGCGCCGACTCACCCTGGGAGGAGTCGAGTTGGGTGAGCTTCGCGCCCGCGCCCCAGAACCACGGCAGGAACTGGAAGCTGCCCTCCTCCGTGCCGATCGCGGAGAAGGTGATGCCCTTCTTGCCCGCCTTCTTGACCTTCTCCAGGGCCGCCGTCAGCGACGGCCAGTCCTTGACCGAAGCGATGTCGACGCCCGCGGCCTTGAGGACCTTCTTGTTGTAGTAGAGGGCAAGGGTGTTGGCGCCGATGGGTGTTCCGTACGTCTTCCCGCCCGACTGGCCTGCCGCGAGGAGGTTCGGGTCGACCTTCGAGGTGTCCACCTTGTTGTCGGCCGTCGTGGTCAGCACCCCCGCCTCCGCCAGGGTCGAGACCACGGGATTGTCGACGATGAGCACGTCCGGGGAGTTGTCCTGCTGGGCCGCCAGCAGCGCCTTGTTCGCCAGGTCGCTGGTGTCGAACGCGGTCCGCTTGATCTTGACACCCGCCTTGGTGCCGCAGCCGTCGAGCAGCTTCGCCCACGCCGAGTCCTTGGCGAACTGCGGGTAGGGGTCCCAGAGGGTGTAGGTGCCGCCGTTCTCCCCTTTCGCGGACGAGCTGCCGCCGGACGAGCATGCGGTGGTGCCTGTGGTGAGGGCGACGACGGTCAGGGCCGCGGCGGTGAGCCGCCGTCCGGTGGATCCGTTCATGGCGCGTTCCTTCGTGTTTTCGGCAAGGGCATGCCGAAGCTGCGGGTCGGGAAGCAGCCGGCCGAGCACGGCCGGTGAAGAAGCGGAGCTGTGGACGTGGGGGGGAGAGAAGTGGGTGAAGGTCAGGCGTTCGAGCCGGGCCCGGCATCCGGGTGGGCGGGGCCGGTGCTCGCGCGCAGCGAGATGGGCGGGGCGAGCAGGTGGTGGCGTGGCGCCGCTTCGGGATGGTCCAGCCGCTCGACGAGCAACTCGACGGCGAGGTGTCCCATCTGCTCGGCGGGCACATCCGCCGCGGTGAGCTGCGGGGTCACCGTCTCCGCCCACCGGCCGGCCACGACCCCGGTGACGGAGAAGTCGCGCGGCACATGGCGGCCCGCCGCGGCCAGGCCACGGTAAATACCGCCCAGCGCGGCCTCGTTGAGCGTGACCAGCGCCGTGGTGGCCGGGTCGTCACGCAGGATCTGCTCCACGCACACGTGGCCGGAGGGGGCGTCGTCGCCACAGTTGTACGTCCGTGCGGTGAGCCCGCGCTCGGCCGCGGCCTTGGTGAAGCCGTCCAGGCCTCGGTGAGCCGACTCGTAGCCGGCGCGCAGCATGCGCTCGGGCCGGTTCACGAGGGCGATCCGGCGGTGGCCCAGGTCGGCGAGGTGGTCGACACAGGCCGCCGCCAGCGCGGTGTGGTCCAGGCCCACCCACCAGTCGCCGTCCGGCTGTGCGGTGCGGCCGATGCAGACGGCCGGGAAGTTCTCGGCGACGAGGTGATCGATCCGGTCGTCCTGGAGTCTGATCTCCATCAGGATCGCGCCGTCGACCCGCCGCTCGCCCAGCAGCCGCTGGAACGAACGGTCGCTGTCAGCGCCGCTCGGGGAGAGGAGCACGTCGTAGTCGTAGGCCGCCGCGGCCTCCACCACGCTGCCGATGAAGTCGAGTTGCATGCCGGTGTAGTGGGTGCCGGCGGGAGGGAAGACCAGGCCGAGGGTGCTGGTCCGGCCGTTGGCCAGGGCACGGGCGCTGGCGTTGGGCCGGTAGCCCAGTTGGTCGATGACCCGCTGGATCTTCTGCCGGGTGTCGTCGGACACCGGACGCTTACCGCTGAGCGCGTACGAGACGGTGCTCCGGGAGACACCGGCCCGCCGGGCGATCTCACCGATGTTCACGAGACTCCTTCTTCGAACCGGTTCGATGGCGAGCCAGTTGTCGAACCGGTTCGCGTGAAGGGAAGTTAGGAGGGGGCGGGTCCCCTGTCAATACTTGGCGCGCAGTTCAGGAAAACGGCGGCCAGTCCGCGTCGGAGGTATTGCTGGCCCATTTCCACCGGTGCTAGCTTCCGGCGAACCGGTTCGATGCGGCCGCCGCATCTTCCCTGCGCCACACCGAGTCTGACGGTATGACACCAGACCCGCCCGGCTCGCTGCCCATCGAACCGGTTCGAATCCCGCACGGCACGGATCACCCCACGGAGACCTCAGTGCGATCCAGACGCAGCAGAAGAAGAGCCGGCGCCGGTGCCGGCACCGTCGCGGCCCTCGCCGCCCTACTCGCCGCACCCACCGTCGGCCCGGCCCGAGCGGCCGAGCCAGAGCAGCTCGCGATCGACCTGGCCGATGACACCGGCGCCTTCCACGGGGGCGCCTCCGGCTCGCTCTACGGTGTCAACGGCGACGGCGTGCCCAGCCGCAACGTGCTCGAGGGCATGCACATCCGCACGGTGTCGACGAAAGCGCAGGACGGACCCCAGCACCCGGGGGCGGACGCCCTGGAGATGCTGCCGCCGTTCGTGGACTCCGGCGGCGAGGACGTCTACATCTACATGACCGACATCTACCGCGGCTTCCCGTACGAGTGGCCGGGTGCCGACGGTCCGGCGCGGCTCGCCGACTTCGAGGCGAAGATCAAGAAGCAGGTCCAGCAGGTCCTGACCATGGGCGACTACAAGAACCATGTCGTCTTCGTCCCCTTCAACGAACCCGAAGGGAACATGTTCGGCACAGGCGAATGGAGCTTCAACAAGGTCTCCTGGCTGAACGACCCGCAGTACTACTTCGAGGCCTGGAAGGAGGTCTACCACCTCATCAAGGACCTCGACCCGGACGCCCGCATCGCCGGACCCAACACCAGCGTCCTCTACAACCAGGTCAAGGGCTTCCTTCAGTACGCCAAGGCCAACGACGTCGTCCCCGACGTGATGACCTGGCACGAGCTGTCCAGCCCCGCCTCGGTCCGCACGAACGTGGCGAAGTACCGGCAGATGGAGAAGGGCGTCGGGGTCGGCCCGCTGCCGATCAACGTCAACGAGTACGGCCACAACTACCACCTCTCCGTGCCCGGCCAGGTGGTCCAGTGGGTCTCCGCCATCGAGGAGTCCAAGATCGATGCCGACCTGGCGTACTGGAACATCGACGGCAACCTCAACGATTCCGCCGTCGAGGCCGACAAGGGCAACGGACAGTGGTGGCTGTTCAACGCCTACGGTCAGATGTCCGGCCACACGGTGCAGGTGGCCGCCCCGCACCCCAACCAGCAGTACACCCTGCAGGGCGTCGCCACGCTCGACGAGAGCAAGAAGCAGTCGAGGGCCCTCTTCGGCGGCAAGGGCGGCGACGCGGACGTGGTCTTCAAGAACATCGACCCCAAGCTGTTCGGCACGACCGTGCACGCCACCGTGCAGGAGATTCCGTGGACCGGACAGGTCGGAGACTCGGCCCCACCGCTGCGGCTGGCCGATCAGGAGCTCAAGGTCGGTGCCGATGGCGCTGTCACCCTGCCCATGACCGGCATGAACGAGATGTCGGCGTACCAGGTCATCCTCTCCCCCGGCGGCAACGGCGGTGTACCGGACGCGCCCTCCGTCGGTTGGCGCCAGACGTACGAGGCGGAGAACGCCACCTACACCGGCAGCGGTTACTCCAAGAACGGCCCCGAGGGCACGCCCACGAACGTCGGAGGCTTCGCGACCTCCGGCTCCTACAACGTGGGCGGCCTGCGCACCGGCTCCGACGGCGTCCTCGCCTTCGACGTCGACGTCCCGCAGGACGGCACCTACGACCTGAGCGTCTTCGCCAACTCCTACAACCTGTACGACCTGGTGAAGGAACAGGGCCCGACCAACGTCTTCCTGCGCGTCGACGGCGCCGACCCGCAGGAGCTGCGGCTGCCCCTCGGCTACAAGTGGGTGGTCTGGGGTCACACCGACACCCAGGTGAAACTGACCGCGGGCAAGCACCGCATCACGCTCGCCGCGAAGGATCCGGATCTCGGTGTCACGAAGGGCGACGCCATCGTCGACAAGATGGATCTGTCGCTGCGCGATCGGCATGTGACCGCGCCCGCGGTCTACGAGGCCGAATACGCCACCCTCTCCGGCACCCGGCCCGGTTACACCTACCCCGGCACCTCGGGCGCCGGTGCCGTGCCACTGGCCAAGGGCGACTCCGCGACCTTCTGGGTCTACTCCCGCACCGACGGTGAAGCGACCGTGTCCGTCGACCACTTGGGCGGCGGCCGCGCGAGTCTCTCCCTCAACGGCGAGAAGCTCGACGTGCCCCAGGTCGGAGGCGGCAGGAAGGGCACCGACCGGGTCCGGATGTTCCTGTCCGGCGGCATCAACAAGATCACCGTCACCGGCGCCTCGCATGAACTGGCCCTCGACCGGCTGCGGGTCACCCCGTCCAGCGGCACCCTGACGACCAAGGTGTACCAGGCGGAGGACGGCACCGTGACCGGCGCCGCCAAGGTGACCGACGCCTACACCTTCGCCTCCGCCGGCAAGGCGGTCACCGACATAGGCGACGGAAAGGCCAACGCCCTCACCGTCGACGTCACCGCCCGGCACGCCGGACGGCACGCGGTGACCATCCGGTACTCCAACGGCGAGCAGGCACCCGCGACCCACTACAACCCCGACCCGATCGCCCGGCACGCCGACCTCTCGGTCAACGGCGGACCGGCCCGCAGGGTGCTGTTCCCGACGACCTTCCACTTCGACAACTTCTGGGAACTGACCGTCCCGGTGACGCTGAAAAAGGGCACGAACCGGCTGTCCTTCACCGCGGCGGAACTGCCCGACTTCAACGGCGACACCTACAACCAGTACGACCAACGGTCCCCTTACGCGCCCGTCATCGACCGGATCGCCGTCACCCCGCTCGCCGTGAAGTAGCGGGCGACGGTCCCTCCCCCCTCCCTCCGACGAAAGAGCCGCACATGCGCCTGCGTCCACCACGCCCACTGTCCACAGCCGCCGTCCTGCTGGCCACTCTGGCCGCGAGCCTGCTGCCCGCCACCGCCTCACATGCCGCCGACACGAGCGTCACCGTGGATTTCGCCACCTCCGGAGGCGCCCCGACATACCACGCCTCCGGCACGATCTACGGAATGGCCCCGGACGGCTCACTGCCCCAGGACCACTTCTTCAAGGACATCAAGTGGCACTTCATGCGAGCCGGCGGCGCCCAGCTCAACAGCGGCGGCTACGCCACCAACCTCGCCGACTACCAGACCCGCTGGAACTCCACCCTCGCCCAGTACAGGCGGACGGTCGCCCTGGGCGGCACCTTCGTCCTGCTCCCGCACGACCTGTGGGGCGCCGACGGCACCACCAGCCAGGGCTGGCCCGGCGACAACGGCAGCTGGACGCAGTTCGACAACTTCGTCACCCAGCTCATCAGTGACGTCAAAGCCAACAACATGACGGTCCAGTGGGACCTGTGGAACGAGCCCGACGGCAGCAACTTCTGGGGCGCCTCGCAGAGCCAGTACCTGCAGATGTGGTCCCGGTTCTACGCCAAGGTACGGGCCGCCTTCCCCAACCAGCTGATCGTCGGACCCAGCACCGCGAGCCAGCCCAACACCTCCAACACTTGGTGGACGACCTACCTGTCCTACGTCAAGGCCGACAACGTCGCCCCGGACATCTACAGCTGGCACGACGAACCGGGCGACCCGGTCACCGACGTCGGCCGCGCCAACTCGACCCTCACCGCGGCGGGGCTGGCCAACTCCCGGCCGTACCAGATCAACGAGTACGCCACGCTGTCCATGCAGTCCCCGGGCGGCGGCGCCTGGTTCATCGGCCGCCTGGAACGGGCCGGCGCCGACGGACTGCGCGGCAACTGGGGCGGGGGCACGAACCTGCACGACTACGAGGCCAACCTGCTCACCAAGAACAGCGCCGGCCAGTACGTGCCGCTCGGCGAGTGGTTCATGTACCGCTCCTACGGCTCGCAGAGCGGCAACATCGTCAACCTGATCCCCGGCACCGGCACCGACGGCCTGGCGACCAAGGACAACACCGCCAAGAACGCCAAGATCCTCCTCGGCAGCAACGGAAACACCGGCACCGTCACCGTCAACCTCACCGGCCTGAACACCACGTCGGTCGTGGAGAGCGGCAAGGTCCGCGCGGTCCTCCAGCGCGTCCCCTACAACAACGGGGCCGCGGTGACCGGCCCGGAGACCATCTCCGACACCACCCTGACGGTGAGCAACAACTCCACGTCGGTGAGCGTCCCCTGGTCGAACGCCAAGGACGGTTACACCATCACCCTGCTGCCACCGTCCAACACCAACGTCTCCACGGTCGCCGTCAGCCAGAACAGCGGCCAGTGCCTCGACGACACCGACCTCAGCACCGCCAACGGCACCCAGTACCAGCAGTACTACTGCGAGGGCGGCTACCAGCAGATGCTCGACCTCAAACCGGTCGCCGGCCGGACCAACACCTACACGATCGTCAACGAGCTCAGCGGCAAGTGCCTGGATGTCTCAGGCGCCTCCACGGTCGACGGCGCCGCCGTCGACCAGTACACCTGCAACGGCCAGACCAACCAGATGTTCACCCTCAGCCCCGTCACCGCACTCGGCAACAGCCACGACTACCAACTCGTGGCCGTGCACAGCGGAAAGTGCGTCGACGTCTCCAACGTCTCCACCCAGCCGCGGGCCCTGATCCATCAGTGGACCTGCGATGCCGCGAGCACCCTCGGCACCAAGAAGAACCAGATCTGGCGTCTGCAGGGCAAGGCCTGAGCCTCCGCCCTCTGCTCTCCGTCAATGGGCGAGTAGAGGGCGACACCTCGCCGGACGCCGTCAGCAGCCGACAAAGATCAGAGGGTGTCGGCCAAGCCGGTGAGGAAGCCGTTCGCCGAAGCCGTCGCGCAGAGGGAACCACTCAGCCCAGAAACGGGCATTACGGCTCTGCCGTTCCAAGATGGCGTCAATAGGGTCAGCGACGAAGCCTGCGGCTGGAGTCGCAGGTCGGCGCGCCGTCTCACCGACGTGGACGACGCCGGCGGTCATGCGCACCCCTGTCAGCATCACGCTTTCCTCGGCTTCTTGTGCCATCGGCGGCGTGGTCGCGGAGGCCGCGGGGCGCGACGACGCCGATGCACGACCACCTCAACAGCCATGGGCAGAGCGCGGGGTTCACTGCGGAAGTTGAGCCATCATGCGCCTGTCGTCGAGCCCGGGCGGACGATCATCAGGACCACCACGATCAGCCAGGCGAGGGCGAACAGGCCGGTGATCATCGACAGGCGGGGCAGCCGGGCGATCAGGGACTCCGCGGCGGTCGAGGTCTGGTCGGGCTTGTCGAGCTGGGCGACCACGTCGTCCTGGGTGCCGAGCACCGCGATGCCCAGCAGTACGGCGGCCACCGCTGTCAGAGCCATGGAGACGATGAGCCAGGCGCTGCCCATCACGCCCATCACTTCGGCGGTGCCGATACCGAAGGCCGGGACGGAGACGCCGGCCACGGCGTAGACCCGGCAGATCCGGTGCAGCAGCCGGACCGAGCCCTTGGCCGACTGCTGCTCCGGGCCGGCGGCCAGTGCCTGGCGTGCAAAACGCGGGAACAAGCTCGCCGCAATGGTGACCGGTCCGATGAGCAGGATCGCCGCCAGCACGTGGATGCTGAGCAGAAGTTTGGCCATGGCGGTGTCTCCTTTTCGCGCGCACGCCGGCGCGAGGCGTCAGGCGCACGGTTTCAGTCGGGCTTGAAGTGGCCCGACGGTTGATCACGGCGTCGCCCGGGGGTCCGGCAGTCCGTCTGACCGGTGCTCAGTTCGCGGGCGGTGCCGGTGTTGATGGCTGTGCTCAGCGATCAACACCGGCTGTTCGGGGGACGTTGTTCGGCCGAAGGTTCTGTGGGCGCCTCGCACCGTCCCGTTGACGTGGTGCTTATGCCTCGGCGGATGTCCGGGGACTGTGAACCTTCTGGCGGACGAACAGCAGCGCAGGCACGGCCATGACGATGAGTACGACTCCGCCTATGACGTTGCCCAAGTGCACGGCGTCGGTGAACGCCTTCGGTACCGCCGTTCCCACCACGCGAGCAAGGGATGCGGGGAGGTCCGTCGCGCCGCCGCCGTGTGACGCGCCCTCCACGATCCTGTCCGCCCGCGGCGAGGGGATGCCTGCCTCGACGAGACGGTCATGCAGGTTCCGGGGGAAGCGACTGGTGACGACCGTTCCGAGCACGCTGGGACCGAGCACCGTTCCCAGTTGACGAGCCATGTTCACCGCTGCTGCCGCCATGCCCTCCTGCTGTGGCGGCACACTGTTGACCGCGGCAGCCGTCGAAGGCGCCGTCAACAGGCCCGCGCCGATGCCCGCCACGAGCAGTCCGGGCCACATCGCCCCGTAACCTCCCGAGGCATCGGTCGCGAGCAGCGCGAGAGACCCGGCTCCGATGAGGACCAGACCCGCAGTGATCAAGGGTGTGAGGCCGACCCGGTGTACCAGCACCCGGGCCGCCACCACGGTGACCAGGAGGAACGTTCCGAACAGCGGCAGCAGGCGCACGCCGACGTCGAGGGGACTGGTCCGTCCCACGCGTTCCATGTAGAGCACGCTGAGCAGGGCGACGCCGACCAGTCCGAAAACGCTCACAGCAGCCACGCCCATGACGGCCGAGAAGGAGGCGCTCCGAAAGAGCCTCAGGTCCAGCATGGGGTCGGGGTGCCGGAGTTCTACGCGCACGAACATGAACAGGGATACAGCGATGACCACATACATGGTGATGATCGGCGCCTTGGTCTATCCGGTGGCACCACCCTGAATGATCGCGTAGGTGGCCGAGGCCGTCATCACTGTGCCCAGGACAAGCCCAGCAGGATCGAGTCTGCGGGTGGGGTGTCGGGACTCGGCCACGAAGACCGGGGCCAGGAGGAGGGCCGCGCCGGCGATGACGATGTTGGCGATGTAGACGGCGTGCCAGGAGAAGTGTTCGAGCAGGGCTCCGGCGAGGATCGGGCCGATGGCCAGGCCCACTCCGGAGCACGCGGCCCAGATGCCGATCGCGGAGGTGCGCTCGTGCGGGTCGGTGAACGTGGCACTGACAATCGCCAGACTCGTCGGCAACACGGCCGCCCCGCCGAGGCCCGCGATGGCCTGTGCGGCGATGAGCATGCCGGCGCTGTCGGCGAAGACAGCGACCACGCTGCCGGCCAGGAAGACGACGGCACCCAGGCTGAACACGCGTCGACGCCCCACGAGGTCACCGAAGGTCCCGGCGGACATCACGAAGCTCACGACAGCGAGGCTGTACGCGCTGGTGATCCATACCAGCGTGCTCGCGGTGACGTGCAGGTCGCTCTGTATGTCGCCCAGCGCCGAGATGGTGGAGGTGACGTCGACGAAGGCCATCATGACGCCGAGGCAGACCACCAGAAGGCCGAGCCGGCGGGCCCGCCCGCTGCCGGGGCCCGCGGCGCGGGAGGCTTCAGCCGGAACGGACGCCGTCATCGGACCGCCACCGCCCTCTTCTGCGAGACGCCCAGCGACACCACACCCGCGACAGCCATGAGGGCCATCGTGACCAGCCATGCGTGCCGATAGGTCTCCAGGGAGGCTCCGCCGGAGGCGGTGCCGAGCATGGCGACCAGGATGCTGATGCCGACGACCGAGCCGATCTGAGTGGACATGGTCACGATCGCGCTGCCGGTAGCGGCCTGCTCGGGGCGCAGACCGACCGTCGCGGAGGAGACGACGGTCGGGAGCGCCAAGCCGGCGCCGAACCCGAAGAGCAGCCAGCACGGGAGGACTCCGGAGGCGTAGTTCGGGTCGTTGTGCATCAGAACGGCGAAGAGAAGGATGCCGGCAGAGGCGATCGCACTGCCGACCGCCGCGATGACACCGGCCGGGATCCGGAATCGACGCTGGAGGGTTTCACTGGCAGTAGCAGCCACCGCGAAGCCGATCGGGCCGGGAAGACTGGCGCATCCGGTTTTGATGGCGGAGTAGTGCCAGTGGTTCTGCAGCCAGAGGATCGTCGACAGCAGGAGGGCGGCGAACGAGGCCAGTTGCAGCATGCCGGCGAGGTTCGCCGAGGCGAAGATCCGGTCACGGAAGAGAGACAGGTCAACTACAGGCACCTGGTGCCGTGACGAGCGGAACAGAAACGCCAGCAACCCGACCACTGCCACAACCAGGGACATGACGACCCGGGTGTCCGACCAGCCCCAGTCGGGCGCCTTCACCACGCCGAGAGCCAGGGCACCGACCACGACGATCAGCAGGACACCGCCGAGCAGGTCGGGGATGCGGGCGTCCTGTTCGTGCTTGACATTGGCCACGAGCCGGGCGGCCAGCACGATGGCGAGCAGCCCGACGGGAATGTTCACCAGGAACAGCCACCGCCAGGACACCTGGACCAGCAGCCCGCCGAAAATCGGGCCGCACACCCCGGACAGCGAGCCCGCGGTGAACCAGATCTTGACGTACCGCTCCACCTTGTCGGCGGGGGCGCTCGTCAGGACCAGGCCGAGGCTGGCGGGGGTCAACAGGGCGGCGCCCACCGCCTGAAGGGCACGGAAGACGACCAGCACCCATACGCCGCCGGACAGGGCCGCCCCGAGACTCGCCGCTACGAAGACGGCCATGCCGAGAAGGAAGCCGCTCTTGCGTCCGAAACGGTCGGCGAGCCGCCCCGCAGGGACGAGCAGGGCGGCGAAGACGATCGCGTAGCCGTTGAGCACCCAGCTCAGGTCCGACAAAGAGGTCGAACCCAAGCCCTGCCCGATGTTCGGCAGACCGACGTTGGTGATCCACACGTCGAGTTGGCCAAGGAAACTCGCCATGGCCAGCACGGCGAGGATGAGAGCCGGCCGTGTTCTCGATGTACCCCCACCTTCTGTCTGCGCTCGCGCAGGGGCCATCTGATCTTGCGAAGACATGCGTCTCATCCGTTCCGTGGGCTTCGAGGGATGCCGTGAGTAACGGGCGGCAGAGTTCTGGACCGCCTTGTCAAGAACCCTATGAAGTTCTGGAACGACATGTCAAGAATGCTCGGGCGACCTGTAAACTGACCCCATGGGACGCCCACCAGGTTTCGACAAGGACAAGGTCGTACAGGCCATCGAGCGACAGTTCCGCCGTACCGGATACGCCGGTACCAGCGTTGACGACATCGCCAAGGCCGGCGGGCTGGGCCGCGGCAGCCTCTACGCCGCCTTCGGCGACAAGAGCAACCTGTACCTGCAGACGCTGGCGGCCTACTGCGACCGCACCGAGGCCGCCTGGGCGGCCGTACTCGAAGGCCCCGACGAGACCGCGCTGGAACGGCTGCGGGCATACCTCGTCAAGTCGGCGCGGTTCGTCCACGACGACCCCGACCGGCTCGGCTGCATGGTGACCGGATTCGTCATCGAGGGCGTCGACCACGATCCGCAGGCCAACGAACGAGTCCGACAGGCCCTCAGGAGAATCGAGAGCTCACTGACCGAGTGCGTTCAGGCCGCACAGCGCCATGGCGACCTCGAACCCGAAGCGGGCGCCTACGAAATCAGCCAACTGCTCATGGCCGTCAATCGCGGCATGGAAGTGATGGCCAAGGCCGGGCTCGACGCAGCCGCGCTGGAGCGCGTTGCCGATCAAGCATTCGAAGGACTCCCACTCACAGCACGGGCCCGGTCCCGGCAGACGCCCCAAGTCGCCTCCGACGCTCTCTGAACGCCGCTTGCTCGAGGGTCCGCACTCCGCAGTACGGTCAGCGTTCTGCGGCGAATGACTCGATGTAGGCCAGGGCCCCGTACAGCGCGTCACGCAGGGGTGTGGACTCACCGGCCGCCTGGTCCAGCAGTGCTCCTCCCTGGAACGCGGCCGCGAGCAGGTGGGCGAGCGCGGCCGGGTCGGCCTCCGGCCGCAACTCGCCGCGCTCGCGCATCTTGCTCAGGCCGCGCTTGAACAGCTCCTGCCACCGCCCGAAGCCGTCTGCCACCGCGTCCCGATGAGAGGGCTCGGTCTTGACGACCTCAGCGGCCAGCGAGCCGAACGTGCAGCCGCCGCGCAGCATGTCCTGCGATCCGACGTACATGTCGGCCCACCGGTACAGGGCGGCGAAGCTGTCGAGTTCACCCAGCTCGGGCGCCTGGTGGCGGGCGACGATGCTGTCGGCCTGCCAGGCGAGCACCGCGCGCACCAGGGACTCCTTGGTGGGGAAGTGGCGCGTCAGCTGCGAGCCGCTGACCCCGGCGGCCTCCCGGATCTGCTCGTTGTTGGTGTTCTGCGCACCGTGTTCGTAGATCAGCTCGGCGGCCGCCCTGACGATTCGTTCGCGTGTGGCCAGGCCCTTGGCGGTCAGCTTCCGACCCGTCGCTTCGCTGGTGGTGGTCATGGTGGCCATCGTACCGCAAAAAGGGGCTTGACAACCCATTCTGTGAGGTGTCTCCTGGAGACAGACCAAAAAGAGGGCTGTCAAGCCCATTCCTCTGGGAAGGCAGACGGGATGTCCACACAGGCTCCACCGCAGGCGGTCGCCACATCACCGCGAACTGCCCCGGCCCCGGCCCCGGCCGCCACCGAGGCGGGTCACCCGCGCCGATGGAGCATCATGGCGGTGCTGGGAGCCGTCGCCTTCATGGCGCAGCTCGACTTCTTCGTCGTCAACGTCGCCCTCGACGGAATCGGGCAGTCGTTCCCGGGCACCAGCGTCGCGAGCGTGTCGTGGATTCTGTCGGCCTACGCGATCGTCTTCGCCGCCGTGCTCGTGCCCGCGGGCCGGATCGCGGATCACTGGGGACGCAAGAAGATGCTGCTGTCCGGAGTGGCACTCTTCACCCTCACTTCCGCCGTCGCGGCCGCCGCACCCAGCCTCGGCGTGCTGGTCGGCGCCCGGGCTCTCCAGGCCGTCGGCGCGGCGATGATCGTGCCGACCTCGCTCGGCCTGCTCTACCCGAGCTTCCCCGAGCGCCAGCACACCCTGGTGGTCGGCCTGTGGGCGGGCGTGGGCGCGATCGCGGCCTCGGCGGGCCCGCCCGTCGGCGGTCTGCTCGTCACCCTCGACTGGCGGTGGATCTTCCTGATCAACGTTCCCGTCGGCATCGCCACCCTCGTCGCCGGCGCGCTGCTGCTGCCCGAGGTACGTCAGCCCAGAGGTGCCGCCGTGCCGGACGCGGCTTCCGCCCTCGCGCTGTTGCTGGCCGTGAGCCTGCTGGTGCTCGCCACCGTCCAGGGGCCGGGATGGGGCTGGACGGACCTCCGCACCGTGGCCCTGTTCGCCGCAGCCGCCCTGGCCGCCGCCGCGACCGTCGAGCGCACCCTGCGCGCCAAGGCGCCGGTGATCGAGAAACAGCTGTTCGCCGGCAGGCAGTTCACCGCCGCCACCGCGGCCCTCTTCCTGTTCTCCGCCGGCTTCGCCATCGTCCTGCTCAGCACCGCCCTGTTCATGCAGGAGGTCTGGCACTTCAGCCCGCTGCGCGCCGGCGTCTCCATCGCCCCGGCCCCTCTGACCTCGATCGCCTTCGCGATGAACGCCGGCCCCATCCAGCACCGCTTCGGACGCACCGCCCCCGCCGTGACGGGCACGCTGGCCATGGCACTCGCCGCCGGCTACTGGATCGCGAGCGTGCACACCACTCCCGACTACTGGGGCGGCATGTTCCCGGGCCTGATCCTGGTCGGCCTGGCCGGCGGTCTGACCCAGGCGCCGCTGTTCGCCGCCGCCGGCACCCTCGCGCCCGAACGCGCCACCACCGGCAGTGCCGTACTCAACATGAGCCGGCAGATCGGCAGCGCCGTGGGCGTGGCTCTGCTCGTCGCCCTCACCCCCCCAGGCCACGACCACCGGATTCGACCACGCCTGGTCCGTCCAGGCCGGCGCCGGAATCGCCGCCGCCGGCGCGCTGCTCGCCCTCCGGCCCCGCCACACACCCTGACCACGTGGCCTTGGCCACTCGGACCGGGCCCGCAACCACAGCCCCCTGCCGGACGGGCGTCGCACCGCCTCCCACTCATCTTCTGCGGCGCCCATTCGAAGGACTGACGCTGGTTTTCCCACCAGCTCCCTCTCAAGAAACGGAGATCACCATCATGGAACGCAACCTCCTCGTGATCGGGGCCACCGGCAAAACCGGCGGCCACACCACCGAACTCCTGCTCCAGCGCGGGCACCGCGTCCGCGCACTCGTCCGCGGTCTCGACGGGCGCGCCGAGCGGCTCGCCGCCCTCGGAGCGGACATTGTGGAAGGCGACGTCCTCGACCTGGACTCCCTGGCCCAGGCGGCCAAGGGGACCGATGCCCTGTACTTCACCTACCCGATCCGCACCGGCCTGATGGACGCCACCGCGAACGTGGCCCAGGCGGCGGAGGAGAACGGGGTCCAGGCGATCGTGAACATGTCGCAGGTCTCCGCCCGCCGTAACACCGCCAGCAACGCGGCACGCCAGCACTGGGTCGCCGAACGCGTCCTGGACCACTCCCCGGTCCCCGTCACCCACATCCGCCCGACCTTCTTCGCCCAGTGGCTGATCGACACCTGGGCCGACGGAACCGGCGAACTGCGCCTGCCGTTCGCCGACGGACGCCACGCCCCCATCGCGGAAAGCGACCAGGCGAAGGTGATCGCGGCCATCCTGGAAGACCCCGCCCCGCACGCCGGCCAGATCTACCCGCTGTACGGAGCCGAGGAGCTCAACCACTACGAGATCGCCGCGAAGATGTCGCGGGCGCTGGACCGCGAAGTCACCTACGTGCCCATCGAACTCGACGAATTCGCCGCCATCCTGCACGGGCGCGGCGCGCCGGACCACCTGATCCAGCACCTGCTCGCCGTGGCCGTCGACTACCGCAACGGCGTCTTCGCCGGCACCAACGACCTGGTGAAGACGATCGGCGGCAGCGATCCCCTCGACGTCGAGGGTTTCATCGCCCAGAACCGCGCGGCCTTCGACCTGCCCACTGCCTGAACACTGGAGAAGACAATGAGCGTTTGGTTCATCACTGGATCGTCCCGGGGCTTCGGCCTGGAGATCACTCGTGCCGCCCTCGCCGCCGGCCACCGGGTGGTCGCGACCGCGCGGAAGGCCGAAACCGTGCGCGAGCAGTTTCCCGACGCCGGCGACGCGCTGCTCGCCGTGCCGCTGGACGTGACCGACCCGCAGAGCATCCAAGCGGCCGTCGACGCGGCGGTCGAGTGGTTCGGCCGGATCGACGTCGTGGTCAACAACGCCGGCACCGGACTGCTCGCCGCCGTCGAAGAGTCCGACGACGCCGCGGTCCGTGCGGTCTTCGAGACCAACGTGTTCGGCCCGCTCGCCGTCCAACGCGCCGTACTGCCGGTACTGCGGCGCCAGCACTCTGGCCACGTGATCAACATCAGCTCCATCGTGGGTTTCGCCACCGCGCCGGGCTGGGGCATCTACGCCTCCACGAAGTTCGCCGTCGAAGGCTTCACCGAGACCCTCCACACCGAACTGGCCCCTCTCGGCATCCACGTGACGCTCGTGGAGCCGGGCTTCTTCCGCACCGACTTCCTCGACCCCGCCAGCCTGCACACCGGCCCCGACACGATCGACGACTACGCGCCCACCGTCGGCGCGATGCGTGCGGCCGCCGCGAGCCTGAACCACGCCCAGCCCGGCGACCCGGTCAAGGCCGCGCGCGCCATAGTCGAGATGGCCGCCGCCCCCGAGCCGCCCCTGCGCCTCCCGCTCGGAGCCGACACCCTGCAGGCCTTCGACGCCAAACTGGACACCTTCCGCAAGGAGATGGACGCCTGGCGGCACGTCGCCCTCGCCACCGATCACGACTAGGACAACACCCCTGAATCCGCCTTCTTCGCCACCACGGTCCGAAGCCACTCAGGACCTTCGGCCACGCTTCGATCACCCATGACCGGAAGGACGTTCCCGTGACCGCACAGCAGCCGTCCGCCGTAGCACGCCATTACCGACAAGGCGGCCTGCTCCGGAAGATCGACGAAGCGCTCGACCGCCTCTACCCGGGGCATACGACGCTCACCACCGACGACCTTCATGGCGTGGACGAGTTCCACATCGGCGGCCATGCGGCGACGCGAGAGCTGGCCGAACACCTGGAGCTGAGAGCGGGGCTGCGTGTCCTTGACGCGGGAAGCGGCCTGGGCGGTCCGGCCCGCCATCTGGCCCAGCACGCAGGCGCCGATGTCACCGGCGTGGACCTGACCGAGGAGTACGTCGACGTCGCGCGCCGACTCACCGATCGTGTGGGCCTCGCCGACCGGGCCCGCTTCCAGCAGGGGGACGTGACCGCACTGCCCTTTCCTCGGGCGAGCTTCGACCGGGCCTGGATGCTGCACGTGGGTATGAACATCGAGGACAAGGGCCGCCTGTTCACCGAGATCAGCCGCGTCCTGACCGACAACGGCCTCTTCATCGTGTACGACGTCATGCTCCTCGGCGACCCCACCCTCGTCCGCTACCCACTGCCGTGGGCCTCGCAGCCCGAACACAGCTTCCTGGCCCGCCCCCAGGAATACCGCTCACTGCTGCGCAAAGCCGGGTTCGACATCGTCGCCGAGCCCGATCACCGCTCTCGAGCCGTCCAGTCGCTTCGTGACGCGGGCGATGCGCACCGCCGGATCAGCACGCCGCACAACCCCGCGGGCGGGGACACGCCTCCTGCCTCGATCAACGTGGCGATGGGTACCGACGCATCGACCAAGATCGCAAAGTTGCTCCAGAACATCGAGGAGGGTCTCCTTGCTCCGACCGAGCTGATCTGTCGTCTCCGCTGATCTCACGAAGACCGCACCTGGATCGGTGTCTACCGCGCCGTCGTCCGCGGTCGCCTCACGTCGGTCACACCGACCCACCGACCCACCGAGAAGTAGCGGTTCAACGTCACGTCGTACGGGCCCGCCGGTCTGATCAGGAAGGGCGGCCGTCGGGCACGCCCAGGTCGTCCAGTCGCAGATCGAGACCGGCGGACAGGGCACTGAACCCCCGTATGAACGGGGTCTCTTCGCGCGGCCAGGTGAGGTCTCGGTGGGTGAAGTGCACCCGCCAACCCGTGACTGACATGACGGTGGACGACAGTCCGTGGGCTTTCGATCGGCCGCAGAACCGGGTCGGCCGCCGCGGCCCGCGGCGCGGGGCCGACTTCACCGTCCACGTCGCAACTGGAGTACGTACGGGTTCCTGCGCGAACACCACGGCCGTGATCGAGCGAAGTCGGCAGGCATGATGTCGCGCCCCTCATCGTCCCCGATCCGGCGGTGCGCACCGAATCTTGAGACACGCTTTACGCGATGCGCGCAACTGCGCCCCACCTTGTCGTTGTCTGACAGGGAGTCGGGCTCGTCAGGGCCGAAGAGCGAGAGAGCGGGGCAGATCGTGGGACGGCGCAAGGGCGGCATAGGGATCGCATTCGTCACGGGTGTGATGCTGGTGGGCGCGAGTGCCTGCGGCGGGGGCGGCAGTAACAAGGCGAGCGGGGACGACGCGAAGGCGTCGGGAAAGCCGAGTGCGAGCGCCTCTCCGTCACCGACGAAGCCCGCGGGCCCGCCGATGCTGCTGGAGACGATCACCCCACAGACGGGCACCACGGTCGGCGTGGCCATGCCGATCTCGGTGATCTTCACGAACCCGGTGGCGGCAAAGGCACGGGCCACGGTCGAGAAGCACATGAAGGTGAGCGCCTCCCAACCGGTGGCCGGTGCCTGGCACTGGATGGGCGACAAGCGCGCCGACTGGCGCCCCAAGACGTACTGGCCCTCCGGCACGAAGGTAAAGATCGACGCTGACGTAGACGGCGTCAGCAACGGCAACGGGCGCTATGGGGTGCGCAACTACACGCACACCTTCAACATCGGCGACGACGTGCGCGCGGACGTCTCGGTGACCGGCCACACCATGAAGGTGACCCGGAACGGCAAGGCGGTGCGCACCCTGTCGATCAACGCGGGCAGCGCCCAGTATCCGACGTGGAACGGCACGATGGCCGTCATCGACAAGGAGGAGAAGGTCCACATGACCTCCTGCAGCGTCGGCATCAGCTGCACGAAGGGCAGCCCCAACTACTACGACCTGACGCTGCCCTGGGACGTGCACCTGACCCAGTCCGGCACGTACGTGCACTACTCGACCGGCGACCCCAACCCGGGCAGCGGAAGCGCCCGCGGCTCGCACGGCTGCGTCCATCTGTCCATGTCGGACGCCAAGTGGTTCTACGGCCAGGTCAAGCAGGGCGACCCCGTCACCATCACCGGCTCGCCCCGTGCCAAGGCGCCGGCCGACAACGGCTACGCCGACTTCAACCTGGGATGGGACCAGTGGCTCGCGGGCAGCGCGTCCGGGGAGGGGACGACCGCGACGCTGTGACGCGCCGCGGTGGCGGCGCCGATCAGCAGTCGACGGTGTCGACCGCGAGACCCACCCTCGCACTCGCCCTTGGGCCGGCCGGAAACGGCCGGCCCTCCGGCACGCCCTACTCGTCCAACCGCTGGTCGAGGTCAGCGCACAGGGCGCTGACTCCCGCATGAGCGCCGTCGCCTTGCGGGGCGGCGCCAGTTCCCGGCGCGTCGCGTGCACTGGCCATCCCGTGATCGACATGGCGCCGGACAGTATCCGTGGGCAGTTCAACAGCACATAGCCCAGGTGGGAGGGAGGCGGGCGTCGTGCTCTGCGCGATCCGCACCTCGTGTCGGGCACCCTCGCGCGCCAACGCGAAACGGCGCAACTCGTCTCGGAGGCGGCCGGGTTCAAGCAGCCGCTGGGCCAGGATCCGCGCTGGAACGCGTACGGCCACGTCGCTCTGCTGGAGCGTGACGCACCACCGCCCCAGGAACGGGGACGCGGTCGTCGTCACCTCAGGTCCGGCGGCAGTCTCGCCACGCTCGGCGGCACCCCGCTGTCCACGTCATCGGCGACCGTCGCATCTGCTCACCTCTCGCTGAGGCCGACCGCCCTCCCGGCCGCGGCCCGCCCGTCAGGCCGTTCCCGGTCCCCCCGGGGGGCGCTACGCCCTGGCCCGCTCGGACGGCTCGGTCGCCGCCTTCGACGCCACCGGGGATGCGGTGAACAGCGCGTGGACGACTGTGCGGACCTGGTCGGCGACCACCTCGGGCGTGGAGGCGTCGAGCTTGCCGTCCAGGTGCAGGAAGGCCAAGCCGTGGACCAGGGCCCACACCGTGGTCGACAGCGCTTCCGGATCGGCGTCGGGAAAGGTGCCCCGGACGATGCCGCGGACGTACTCCGACAGGGCGGCGGTCGCCTCCACCCGCTCCTCGTTGCCCGGATCGCAGGGCTCCGCGAACATCACCCGGAACATCGCCGGGTGATCGAGCGCGAATCGGACGTAGGCAACGGCGACCGCGGTGAGGTCGTCAGGCGTCGCGGGCGCGGGATGCGCCGCGGTCAGGTATCCGGCCAGTTCGCGGTAGCCCTCGGCGGCAACGGAGGAGACGAGCGCGTCGCGGTCCGCGTAATGGCGGTACGGGGCCGTCGCCGACACACCGGCCCGCCGTGCGACCGCCCGCAGGGACAGTCCGGCGCTGCCGTCCTCCTCCAGCAGCTCCCGCGCAGCACGCAGGCAGGCCGCGCGCAGATCGCCGTGGTGGTACGAGTCATTCGCTTGTGGCACGGAACACCCTCCCTCATGTTTACACCGCGCACATTGCCCGCCTAATGTGAACGGTGCACACATTGTAATCGATGGAGAGGAGAATCCGGATGGCCAGCGAGCTTTTCTCACCGCTGTCCCTGCGCTCTGGGCAGGTATTGGGCAACCGGATCGCGAAGGCGGCCATGGAGGAGAACATGGCCGGCGACGGCCAGCTGCCCGATGGACAGCTGCTGTCGCTGTACCGGCGCTGGGCCACCGGCGGCACCGGACTCCTGATCACCGGCAACGTCATGGTCCACGCCGAAGCACTGACCGGCCCCGCCGGAGTCGTACTCGACGATGCCGCGCCGCTGGAGCCGTTCACCGAGTGGGCCAACGCCGGCAAGTCCGGCGGCGGAGCGATGTGGATGCAGATCAATCACCCAGGCCGCCAGATCCAGGCGGACATGCCCGGCGTCGTGTGGGGCCCGTCCGCGGTGGGGGTCGACCTGGGAAAGCACAGCAGCCGTTTCGGTCGCCCTGTCGCCATGACCCCCGAGCAGATCGAGGCCACTGTGACGCGGTACGCGGTCACGGCCCACCGCGCCGAGAAGGCGGGGTTTGACGGTGTGGAGGTCCACGCCGCGCATGGTTACCTGCTTTCACAGTTCCTGTCCCCGCTGGTCAACCAACGCACCGACGAGTGGGGCGGGTCCCTGGAAAACCGGGCTCGGATGCTGTTGGACGTCGTCCGGGCCGTGCGCGCCGCCGTCTCGCCGTCCTTCGCGGTCGCGGTGAAGCTCAACTCCGCGGATTTCCAGCGGGGCGGATTCGACGCCGCCGATGCTCGGCAGGTGATCGCGATGCTCGAACCGCTCGGCGTCGACCTGGTGGAACTGTCCGGCGGCAGTTACGAGAGCCCCGCGATGTCCGGCCGCCCCGCCGATGCGCGCACCCAGGCCCGTGAGGCGTACTTCCTGGACCTGGCGAAGGACCTGGTCAAGACCAGTCCTCTCCCGCTGATGCTCACCGGCGGCATCACCCGGCGCGATACCGCCGAACTGGTCCTCGCCAGTGGCGTGGCACTCGTCGGGATGGGCACCGCCCTCGCCGTCACCCCGGACCTGCCCGACCGCTGGCGCCACGGCCGCGAGGCGGACCGGCAACTGCGGCCGGTGACCTGGTCCGACAAAGCCCTCGCTTCCGCCGCGAGCATGGCGCAGGTCCGTCACCAGCTGCGCCGCATCGCCCGCGGAAGCCGTCCCAAGCCCAACACCCGCCCCGCGTACGCCCTTCTCACCGAGCAGCGTCAGCAGCGACGGGCACTGCGCCGCTACCGCGCGTGGTTGTCGGCGTCCTAGAACAGACTGTTGGCGGAGCGGGCCGACACCGTCCGCTCCACACCGCGCTCATCGCGTCGTGCCGGGCTCGGACGTGCTCCTGGCTCTCCATCGCCAGCCGGGCCCGGGAGCTGGCCGCCCGGCGGCGAAGGCCGGGGGAACAGACGCGCCGCCCTCCGGTCCCACCAGCATGCCCCGTGGAGGGCGGCCCCCTCACCCCCCACGGAGGTGCTCGCCGGCCGACGTCGACGCAGCGACAGCTAGGCGTCTTGGACCGGCTGGTAGGTGAGGAAGGCGAGGCCGTCGCCGACGGTCCGGGCGTGGACGAGACGCATGGGCTTCTTGTCGCTGGTCTCGCCGAAGAGCCGCTCGCCGGCCCCGAGCACGACCGGGAACACGGTGAGCCGCAGTTCGTCGACGAGGTCGTGCTCCATCAGCGTGTGCACGAGCCGGCTGCTTGCGTATACGACGAGGTCGCCATCCAGCTCCTGCTTCAGCTTCGAGACCTCGTCCACCACGTCCCCCTTGAGCACCCTGCCCTTGGATGCCGTCGAGTCGCTCCACTTGGGCTCTTGGAGGGTGGCGGACACGACGTACTTGGGCAGGCCGTTCAACCTGTCCGCCCACTCGCCGGTACGGGACAGCCACCGCGTGGCGAACCACTCGTCGGTCCGCCGACCGAGGAGCAGGGCCTCGGCGCCCAGGGCCTCGGCGAGCAAGAGCTTCGCCCACGCCTCGCGGTCGTTGTCTCCCATCTGGAGGTACCAGCCACCCAGCCTGAAGCCCTCCTCACCGGTCGGATCCTGGACGACACCGTCGAGCGAGACGTTCTCGCTGATGATGATCTTTCCCATGGTGCTTCTCCCTGTGCTGTGTGGTCACTTACCACTGAGGTAGACACCGAGAAATCGAGAAAGGGGCGCCCGCCAACCGCCCCCTTCGCCCCTCCGCCGGTGTCCGTACAAGAAGGGCGACAAGATGCGGGAAGAGGTGACCCGAGAATGGGCGAAGCGGCAGCCGACTTGATCTCCAGGGCGCGGGCCGGGGACGGCGAGGCGTTCCGGCAACTGACCGAGCCGTACCACCGGGAGCTGCACGTGCACTGCTACCGGATGCTCGGATCGTTCCAGGACGCCGAGGACGTCCTGCAGGACACGCTGCTGGCCGCCTGGCAAGGCTTCGCAGGGTTCGAGGGACGCGCCTCGCTGCGTACCTGGCTGTACCGGATCGCCACCAACCGGTGCCTCAACGCGCGCCGGTCGGCCGGCCGACGCCAGGCCAAGGAGTGGGACGTGCCCCATGTGGAACCGCCCGAGCCCACCCGGCTCGGTGAGGTCGTCTGGCTCGAGCCCATTCCCAACGCCCTGTTTGAGGGTGTCATCGACGCACCGCTCGACCCGGAGGCCCGCTTCGAGCAGACCGAATCCATCTCCCTGGCCTTCATGACCGCCCTCCAGCTCCTGCCGCCTCACCAGCTCGCCGTGCTCGTCCTGCGCGACGTCCTCGGGTTCCACGCCGCCGAGGTGGCGGACATGCTGGACGCGAGCGTCGAGTCGGTCAAAAGCGCCCTCAAACGGGCGCGCGCCAGCCTGCACCACCGACGTCCCACGACCGACGATCGAGAACCGCCGCCCGCCTCCGACTCACCCTCCGAGGATGCGATCGTGGCGAAATTCGTCCGCGCATGGGAGTCCGCCGACCTGGACGCACTGGTGGCACTTCTCACCGATGACGTCTTCATGTCGATGCCACCGATGCCCTTCGAATACCAGGGCCGAGACATCGTGGCCCGCTTCTGCGCCAGCATTTTCCGCGCAGATCGCAGGTTCGACCTCATCCCGACACGAGCCAACGGTCAGCCGGCGTTCGGCGCCTACCTGCGCGCCCCCAACGGCATCAGCCACGGGACCGGCCTCTACGTCCTGACCCTCACCGGCGACCGGATCTGCGCCATGACCCGCTTCGAAAACAGCGTGCTGCCGTCATTCGGGCTACCCCGATCGCTCCCTCGTCTCCCGAAGCTGGGATGAATCTTGCTGACGGGGCGGGTGATGCACCGCACACTGTCCGCACATCCAGGCAACTCGCCTGAGGACTTGGCGCGTTGTTCTCTCCGATGTGTCGAGGTGGGTTCGAGTCGAGAACGGCAGGGGTGCTGACACGGGGGCTGGACACGTCGTTCGCGTATCTGCCGAACGCGAGCGCCCAGCCCCCGCCTCGGCCGTGGTTAGGGCGTCACGACCTTGCCACCGAAGGTCACGGCGAGGTGCCCGTCCGAAGCGAAGGACCAGCCCAGGGTTCCGTTGTAGGAGGAGCAGCGGGAGCCGTTCGTGCCGGTCCAGAACTGGTTCGAGCTGTCGGCGTCTCCGACCGTCTTGTCGTTCGAGCCGCTGACGCTGAAGCGGCACGAGGTGTTGGTCCGGAAGACCGAGGTGCCCGCGTCGAAGGAGAAATTGCGTTGAGCGTTGTCGACGCTCGCGTTGTTCGAGATCGTCATCTTGCCCGGGTTGCTGTTGTACGTGAATCCGTGGTGACCGTTGCCGTAGGCGATGTCGTGCTGCACCACGTGGTTGACCGCGAGGTCGTCGCCGCCGAGCTTGTAGCCGTTGCGGTCGCCGTTGGAGTTCACGGTGCCGTCGCTCAGCGTCCCGTTCCTGTAGGACAGGGAGTACTCGATGGTCACCGGGCCGATCGCGCCGGTGTCGGTCTTCGTGTACAGGTCCCAGCCGTCGTCGATGTTGTTGTGGGAGACGTCGTAACGGAAGACGTTCCCGGTGTCGGTGGTGAGCTTCGCGGCGAAACCGTCGGCGTCCTCGCCGTCGGAGTCGGCGTTGTCGTGCGACTCCGAGCTCACGATCAGGTTGTTCGACGGCCACTGGCTGCTGGGGGTACTGGAGGAGATCCGACCCAACTGCAGTCCCGTGTCGCGGTTGTACGCGGTCACCGTCCGCTCGATGACGTTGTTGCTGCCGCCGACGTAGATGCCGTTGTCGCCGGCGCGTTGGACAGTGATGCCGTACAGACGCCAGTAGTTGGCGTACAGCTGGAGCCCGCGGTTCGACGAACTCTCGCTCTGCGCCGAGAAGTTCAGCACCGGGGTCTCGCCCGGGTAGGCGGACAGGGTGGTGCGGGCGCTCGAGGTGCCGTTGTTGCCCGCCGGGATCGTGATCGTCGACGAGTAGTCGTACGTCCCGCCGCGCAGGTAGATGGTGCCGCCGGACGCGATGCGGCTGATCGCCGTGGTGAGCGTCGTCGGGGCGGACTGCGTGCCGGCCGCGCTGTCGGTGCCGCTCGGCGACACGTACTGGGTGGTACTCGCGGCCTGGGCCGGGGTGCCGGACAGCGCGACAAGCGCGCCGGCCAGCAGGCTTACACACGCGATGACGGGTCTCACTTGCATCGTTCTGCCTCCAGGTTCGTCCGTGACCAGGGGTGCCGTGCAAGAGAAAGCGCTTTCTCACGTCCTCGAAGGGGAACGTAAGCGCTTGCTATGAACGCGTCAATAGATGGCTACGTGATTCTTATTCATACTTGCGAACAACCGTCGGGGCGTCCGAACGGGTTGGCCGGGCGCGCAGGGTCCGGGTGAAGCCCAGGCCTGAACGAATGAGAGCGGCTCCACGACCGGGCCCGCCGGTGCGCGACGGCAGATCAACAGCACGCCATCAGCGTGCGCCTGGGATCGCCGCAAAGCGGCGACGGAGGCGCCACAAGGGGCGGAGCCCGGAAGGTCGAGGGGTCAGCGTCCGGGGAGGCGCCCATGCTGATGCCGGTTCAGCAGACGGTGGAGGCGATCGGGACCGGCGTGCCCGGCTTCCTCCGCGAGCGTCCGGCCGTTCTTCCGCCCCGGCTGAGCAGGCAGTCCCCGTACATAGGCCAGCGCCGACTGACGCGGTCTCTCCCGGCTGAACCGATGCACGAACCGCTCGCGCACCGCACGCAGTTCGCCCGTCCGAAGGGTGGCATCAGTAAGATGCCCACCCGTAACCAGGCCGACAACGGACCCACCCAGTGGCCATGGCAAGCACCGTTGCAGCACCAGCCCGTTGCCAAAAGCTGCCCTGACAGGGGTGGTGAGGCCGCGGCCTGCAGGGGCACAGCAGTCCGGCTCGGGAGCGGAAGAGTCTGCGCGCGGAGGCGTGCGGACAGCGGTCGGTCGACCCGAGGAGCGCTGCCACCAGCTGACGCGCATACGCGGTGTCAAGCCTGTCCGGGCGGAAGAGGATGCGATACATCATGGGGGCGACAGCGTGGTCGAGGACCGTCTCGACGTCGGGTGTGTTCTCCGAAGTGCTTGAGGGCGAGGACGCGGTAGAGCGGATCCGGACGGGCGGTGTCCTGGTCCGGCAGGGCGGCTGGCCCGTCGCACACGCCGGTCATCCGATCCGGGCCGGCCCAGGGGATGCGTCCCGCCCGGATCGCTTCCTGCCAGCTGCGCGGACTACGGCCCTGTCCCGTGCCGGGGAACTCCGTCTCCCCCACCGTGACCAGCCCCTGCCGGGCCGCCCAGTCCAGCACCCGGGCCGAATGGTCGGGCACGCGCGGCGCGTACTGACGACGCGCCTCTGCCGTCACGCGCGCGATATCGCTGTCCGGGACGAAATACGCGTCGTCCTTGTCGACCGTGGTGATCAGCGTCCCGCCGGGCCGCAATACCCTGGACGCCTCGGCCAGCACCGGGACCGGGTCCAGCAGGAGATGCAGCAGCCAGACGATCACGACGGCGTCCACACTCCCCGACGCCACGGGAAGACCGGACGCGTCGCCCTGCACGACGCCGCCCGGCACGCGACGCGCCGCGAGCCTCAACATCCCCTGGGAACAGTCGACTCCCAGCACCGTACGGTCCGGCCGCAGCAGACGCCTGGTGACGATGCCCGTGCCACAGGCGATGTCCAGGACCGTGCACCTTCCCCGCGGCAGCAGCCGTTCCAGCGCCTCCACCGTCGCCTGCGCCCTCGGTTCGCCACCCCGGGAGGCGTCGTAGTCCAGGGCCTCGCCGTCGTAGTCAATCAACCTTGTCCGTCCCGTACGAGCGGTACGCCGTGCCCGCGGGGAAGTCGCCGTTGTCGAAGGCGAGGTCGAGTTCGATGACCCCGTCATCGTCCTGGCAGGCCAGGAAGCGCTCGGCGTGTTGGGTCTCGAGGAGCGAAGCGCACCGCGCGAGCCGCCGACGTGTCCTCCCACCGCTGCGACGATTTGTTCGGCGCGATCCAACCACACGGCTGACCGGCGGGTGCGATGGGCTGCTTCTCTCGGTTGGCCTGCCGTACCGCTGATCCGGTGTCACGACCGGATCGGCAGCCACAGCTCAATCTGGTCGTGGCGGCGGTAGAACTCGACCAGTGGCCGGGTGTCATCGGCCGGCAGCGTTGCCTGCAGCTCGGCGACGCCATCGGCGATTCGCCCATAGATCTGGGGAGGGTCGCCGACAAGACGGCCGCGCAGGTACCAGCCTCCTGCCAAGGTGCCCAGCTGCAGGCCCAGACGGTCCGGGCTGTCGTGCTCCTTGACCGGTGTGCACACCGTGTAGGTGTTCTGGCGTTCGTCGATCTGCGCGTACATCTTGCGTCCGCGCAGCCCGACCAGTTGCTCGAACGACGGCCAAAGCCGCTGAATATGGGTCAGCTCGTCGACGGTGGCCTGCTGCATGACGGTGATGTCCTGCCGCTGAATGCGATCGGGCGGCGCCGGAAATACCGATGATGTCATGGCACGCATACAAGCACTCAGCACCGACAGTCGGCTCAACGCCGTCCACGGCGACACGAGTGCTGCCTGGCACGCTGGGCTGGCAATTCCTCTACGGCGGCAGCGTTGTGGCGAGTTCCTGCATGGCCTTCGGTGTCGGCGGCGAAGCCGCGGAACGAAACGTGCGAGTGTCGAAGGGGCCGGCGTCCGTCTGTTGGTCAAGGACAGCAGTCCGGCGACGACCAGCGCAATCCCGAGGGTCATGGTCACGCGGAACGAGCAGCCACCGCTTCGGGCGCGGGTAGGGACTGTCCTTAAGAAATGGGCCCCACCTGATCGACGGTCAACCCGGCATGGGGGTCGTGGGCGAGTCCGGAACAGGACGCAAGGCCGTCGAACTCGCCACGGGCTCCGCGCGGATGTCATCACGATGGACGTCCGGATGCCCGAGCCCGAGATGGACTGCCTGGCCACCAACCGCGCGATCGGTGCCGACGAAGATCTCGTCGGAGTGAAGATCGTCATCCTCGCCACCTTCGAGGAAACGCGTGCGTCGCCCAGGCCCCGCACGCCGGTGCCTGCGGACCCCTCGGCAAGCGCATCGACCCCACCGACCCACTCGAAGCCATCCGACAAGGCCATCCGAGTTGTGGCCGCCGGCGAAGCCCTCCTCTCACCGACCGCCGCCGCGGACGGCCGGCCATCGATCCCGATCGGCGTACGTAGGTGCCGTATCCGGTGGAGGGGCGGGCCGTCCGACCGGGACGGGGGCCGGGGGAGGCGGAGTTGGTCGTCCGCCGACGGAGACCGGGCCGCCGGGTGTGGTGTTCTCCTGCGGGCGGCGGCCCGGGCGTTGTGGCGCGTGGGTCAGTGGTGGGTGAAGTGGGGCGGGCGCTTGTCGATGAAGGCGCTCATGCCCTCCTTCTGGTCGGCGGTGGCGAACACCGCGTGGAAGAGGCGGCGTTCGAAGCGGACGCCCTCGGCGAGTGTCGTCTCGAAGGCGCGGGCGACGGCCTCCTTCGCCATCATGGCGACCGGCAGCGACATGCCCGCCACGGTCTCGGCGACCGCGAGTGCCTCGCCGAGCAGTTCGTCGGCGGGCACCACGCGCGAGACCAGGCCGGCCCGTTCGGCTTCGGCCGCGTCCATGGTGCGGCCGGTCAGGCACAGTTCCATGGCCTTGGCCTTGCCGACCGCGCGCGTGAGCCGCTGGGAGCCGCCGATGCCGGGGATGACACCGAGTTTGATCTCCGGCTGGCCGAAGACGGCGGTGTCGGCCGCGAGGAGGATGTCGCAGAGCATCGCGAGTTCGCACCCGCCGCCGAGCGCGTACCCGGCGACCGCCGCCACGGTCGGCGTGCGCAGCTGTCCGAGCCGGTCCCAGGCGGTGAACCAGTCGCTGAGGTACATGTCCAGATAGCTCTGCGGCCGCATTTCCTTGATGTCGGCTCCGGCCGCGAACGCCTTCGCCGATCCGGTGAGCACGATGCAGCCCACGTCCGGGTCGCGGTCGAGGGCTTCGGTGGCCGCGACGACCTCGTTCATGACCTGGAGGTTGAGGGCGTTGAGGGCGTGGGGCCGGTTGAGGGTGAGCAGGGCGGTGCGGCCCTTGCGTTCAACGAGAATGGTGTCGTACGCGTCTGTCGCGGCCGGTGTCGTGTCGGTGGTCATGCCTGTTCTCCGCTCTGGTCCCTGATCGTCCGTACGATGCCCGAGAAGTCCTCGGCGGTGCCTGCTCCCTGGGCGTATGCGGCGTACAACTCGGCCGCGCGCAGACCGAGTTCGGCCCTGACGCCACCGGCCCGGGCCGCGTCGGCCGCCAGGCCCAGGTCCTTGGCCATGAGCGGGGCGGCGAAGCCGGGGCGGTAGTCACGGTTCGCGGGGCTGGTCGGCACCGGCCCCGGCACCGGGCAGTTGACGCTGAGTGCCCAGCACTGGCCGGACGCCGTGGAGGCCACGTCGTACAGCGCCTGGTGGGACAGGCCCAGGCTCTCGCCGAGTACGAAGGCCTCGCTGACAGCGATCATCGAAATGCCGAGGATCATGTTGTTGCAGATCTTCGCGGCCTGTCCGGCGCCCGCGCCGCCGCAGTGGACCACCTTCCTGCCCATGGCGGCGAGCAGGGGTTCGGCCTCGGCGTACTCCGCCTCGCCGCCGCCGGCCATGAAGGTGAGGGTGGCCGCCTCGGCGCCGACGACTCCGCCGGAGACCGGCGCGTCCAGGGCCCGCATCCCGGCCGAGACCGCCCTGTCGTGGGCGGTGCGGGCGTCGGCGACATCGATGGTCGAGCAGTCGGCGAAGAGGGTGCCGGGCCGGGCAGCCCCGACGATGTCCTGGTACAGCTCCAGCACATGCCGTCCGGCAGGCAGCATGGTGATCACCACCTCCGTGCCCGCCACCGCCTCCGTCGCGGATGCCGCGGGCTCGACACCCGCGTCGGCCGCTGCCTTCAGGGATGTGGGTGACAGGTCGTAACCGCGTACCCGGTGGCCGGCCTCGACCAGGTTGGCGGCCATGGGGCCGCCCATGTGTCCCAGCCCGATGAACGCGACGGTCCTGCTCACCAGGGCACCTCCTGCGTGGTGTCGGATGCGGCGAGGCCGAGTTCCCGCTCGCCGAGGGGCGTGAAGAAGCGCTCGACGTCCGCATCCGTGACCTCGGCGAGCGTCGGCGGTGTCCAGCGCGGGCTGCGGTCCTTGTCGATCACCTGGGCGCGGATGCCCTCCACCAGGTCGGGCGCGGTGAGGCCCGCGCAGGAGACTCGGTACTCCTGGTCCAGCACGTTCTCCAGCGGACCGAGCCGCCGGGCTCTGCGGAGTGCCGCGAGGGTGACCTTGAGGGAGGTGGGGGATCTGGTGAGCAGGGTCTCGGCGGTCTCCTTGGCCGCGCTACCGCCGTGTTCGAGGAGGCGGTCGATGATCTCCTCGACGGTGTCGGCGGCGTAGCAGGCGTCGATCCAGGGCCGTGCTGCCGCGAGTTCACCGGACGGTTCCTGTCGTGCGTACTCGCCCAGGACCTGTCGTACCGGCGCGTGGGCGAGGGCAGCGAGCAGCCCTGGCAGGGAGTCCGACGGTACGTAGAGGTCGGCGAGCCCGCACAGCAGGGCGTCACCCGCGCCCGCCGGGGATCCGGTCAGCGCCAGGTGCGTGCCGAGTTCCCCCGGCGCGAGGGCGAGCAGGTAGGTGCCCCCGACGTCCGGTACGAAGCCGATGCCGGTCTCCGGCATGGCGATCTTCGAGCGTTCGGTGACGATCCGGACGCTGCCGTGGGATGAGACGCCGACGCCGCCGCCCATGACGATGCCGTCCATCACGGCGACGTACGGCTTCGGGTAGTGGGCGATGCGGGCGTTGAGCCGGTACTCGTCCCGCCAGAAGGCCGCCGACGCCGTCCCGTCCCCATTCCGGGCGTCGTCGTGGATGGCACGGATGTCGCCGCCAGCGCACAGGCCCCGCTCCCCCGCGCCGGTGAGGACGACGGTCTCCACGGCCGGGTCGTGCTCCCAGGCCGTCAGCGCGACGTCGATGCGGCGGACCATCGCGTGGGTGAGGGCGTTGAGCACCTTGGGCCGGTTGAGGGTCAGATATGCGGCACGCCCCTCGGTACGCAGCAGCAGGGAGTCGTCGGTACCGGTCGGCGGCACGGTGTCGTCTGTGTCGGTCATCCGAATGCCTCCGTCAGGCCACGGGCCACGATGACGCGCATGATCTCGTTGGTTCCTTCCAGGATCTGGTGGACCCGCAGGTCGCGGACGATCTTCTCAATGCCGTACTCGCTCAGGTAGCCGTAGCCGCCGTGCAGTTGCAGAGCCCGGTCGGCGACGGAGTATCCGGTGTCGGTGGCGAACCGCTTGGCCATCGCGCACAGGTGCGGCGCCTGTGGATCGCCGCGGTCCAGTGCCTGGGCGGCCTGGTGGACCAGCGCGCGGGCGGCGGCCAGTTCGGTCGCCATGTCCGCCAGCCGGAACTGGAGCGCCTGCGCGTCGAGGAGACGCCCGCCGAACGCCTCCCGGTCGGCGAGATGGGCCAGGCTGCGGTCGAGGGCGTTGCGGGCGCCGCCGAGGGAGCAGGCGGCGATGCCGAGGCGTCCGCCGTTGAGGCCGTTCATGGCGATGCGGAAACCCTCACCCTCGTGGCCGAGCAGCCGGTCGGCGGACAGTCGGACGCCGTCCAGGATCACCTGGCGGGTGGGCTGGGCGTTCCAGCCCATCTTCCGCTCGTTGGGGCCGAAGGAGAGGCCGCGGTCGTCCTTGTCGACGAGGAACGCGGAGATGCCGTGCGGGCCGTCGGCGCCGGTGCGCGCCAGGACGACGTACACCTGGGAGGCTCCCGCGCCGGAGATGAACTGCTTGACCCCGGTCAGGACGTAGTGGCCGCCGTCGCGGACGGCACAGGTGCGCAGAGCGGCGGCGTCCGATCCGGCGCCCGGTTCGGTCAGGCAGTAGCTCGCCAGGTCCTCCATGGCGCAGAGCCGGGGCAGCCATCGCTCCCGCTGAGCCGGCTCGCCGTACTGGTCGATCATCCAGGCGACCATGTTGTGGATGGAGAGATAGCCCGCGATGGATGGACAGCCCGAGGCCAGGGTCTCGAAGACAAGGACGCCGTCGGCACGGGTGAGGCCCGAGCCGCCCACCTCCTCACGGACGTACACACCGCCGAGGCCCAGCCCGGCGGCTTTGCGCAGGACGTCGAGCGGGAAGTGCTTGTGCCGGTCCCAGTCCAGGGCGTGCGGCGCGAGGTGGTCCTGGGCGAAGTCCAGAGTCGTTTCGACGAGGGCCTGTTGGTCCTCGGTGAGCAGGGTGGTGGTCATCGCGCTCAGCCCATCGTCGGGATGGTGAAGCTCGCGCCTTCCCGAAGGCCCGAGGGCCAGCGCGAGGTGACGGTCTTGGTACGGGTGTAGAAGCGGATCGCGTCCGGACCGTGCTGGTTGAGGTCGCCGAAGCCGGAACGCTTCCAGCCGCCGAAGGTGTGGTGGGCGACCGGGACGGGGATCGGCACGTTCACGCCGACCATGCCGGTGTTCACCCGGCGGGTGAAGTCGCGGGCGGTGTCGCCGTCCCGGGTGAAGATCGCGACACCGTTTCCGTAGACGTGCTCGCTGGGAAGCCGCAGGGCCTCCTCGTAGTCCGCGGCGCGAACCACCGTCAGGACCGGCCCGAAGATCTCCTCCTGGTGGATGCGCATCGCGGGGGTGACCCGGTCGAACAAGGAGGCACCGGCGAAGAAGCCGTTCTCGTGCCCGGGCAGGACGAAGTCCCGTCCGTCGACGACGAGTTCCGCGCCCTCCTCGACACCGAGGTCGACGTAACGGCGGACCCGGTCGACGGCGTCCCGCCCGACCAGGGGGCCGAAGTCCGCCTCGGGGTCGTCACTGCGGCCGATCCGGAGCGAGCCGATGCGCTCCTTCAGACGGGCGACCAGGGCGTCGGCGGTGTCCTCGCCGACCGGGACGGCGACGGAGATCGCCATACAGCGCTCCCCCGCCGAGCCGTACCCGGCTCCGATCAGGGCGTCCACGGCCTGATCGAGGTCGGCGTCCGGCATCACGATCATGTGGTTCTTGGCGCCGCCGAAGCACTGGGCGCGCTTGCCGTGGGCCGCGGCGGTGGCGTAGACGTACGCGGCGATCGGGGTGGAGCCGACGAAGCCGAGCGCGCCGACGCGGGGGTCTTCGAGGAGAGTGTCGACGGTCTCCTTGCCGCCGTGGACGACGTTCAGGACGCCCGGCGGCAGGCCGGCCTCGAGGAAGAGTTCGGCGAGCCGCAGTGGTACGGACGGGTCGCGCTCGGAGGGCTTGAGGACGAACGCGTTGCCGCAGGCCAACGCGGGAGCCGCCTTCCACAGAGGGATCATCGCGGGGAAGTTGAATGGGGTGATGCCGGCCACCACGCCGATCGGGACGCGCAAGGAGTGGACGTCGATGCCGGTGCCGGCGTTGTCGCTGAACTCCCCCTTCAGCAGATGCGGGATCCCGGCGGCGAACTCCACCACCTCCAGGCCGCGTTGGATGTCGCCGTGCGCGTCGGCGACCGTCTTGCCGTGCTCGGAGGAGAGCAGCCGGGCGAGCGCGTCCCGCTCGCCCTCGACGACTTGGAGGAAGCGGAGGAGGACTCGGGCACGGCGTTGCGGATTCCACTCGCCCCACTCACGCTGCGCCGCCGCGGCGACGGTGATCGCCGCCTCGGTCTCGACGCGGTCGGCGAGCGGGACGCGGGCCTGCACCTCGCCCGTGTTGGGGTCGTGGACGTCGCCGTAGGACCCTGATGTTCCCGGGGTGTGCTTTCCGCCGATGAAATGGCTCAACTCACGTACGGTGGCGCGGTCGTGTTCACGGACCATGGGTGCCTGCTCTCGTCAGGTGGGATCCGGGGATGGCGCGCCGACCGCCGGCACGCACGGGCAGGGCCTTGTGCGTGCGGGGGCCGCGCGAGACGGCATAGGTCAGAGAAAGGCCGTTCAGACCTCGCGGATCACGTGAGCGCGTGCCCGATCCGCGGGGCGCTCGGGACTCGGCGTCCGTACCGCGGGACGCGCGACGATCCGTACCCGCCCGGCAGGACGCGTGACGGTCCACACCTGCCCGGCGGGACGCGTGACGATCCGTACCCGTCCGGCGGGACGCGTGATGGGCCGTACCTGCCAGGCGGGACGCGCGGCAGTCGATGCCCGTCGGGGCGGACCACCAGGGTCGTGGGTGCACATTGATGCCATGCGTGTCTGCTCCATCCTCGTGGACAACACGGAACAAAACCGCGGCCGGTATCCTGACTCCCGGATCAGCGCGCGCCGTCCGCCTTCCCGACATCTCGCTCGTCAGTGGCGTCCTGCTCGACGACGTACTCCCCGGTCACAGTGGCGGGACCGTGCCGGTTTCACACCGGCTTCCCTGCACCGCGGGTATTCCTCACGAGCATATAGTTGGACGTCCTAGTAAATCCACCCCGCCACGCCCGCGATTGAGTCGGCCGCGCTCAGTTCGTCACTGCGCGGCCCGGTTGGCCAGAACCATGACGACCACGACGCGCGGGTGATCCGGATGGCGGCCGCGGTGTGGGGCCTCCTGGGCGGTCCGCCCGGTTCGCCCACCAGGTGCGCGAAACCGCTCATGGCCCCGACCGGCGTGGCGTATCCGGGCCTGTCGCTGTGGAGACCGTCGGCGCCGTGCCCGGAGACATGGAGGGTCCATCAGCCGCCGCGGAAGGCGGACTGAGAGGCTGTGGCTCCCAGCAGGTAGCAAACCGGTCGTGGCTTCGGCCCCGGTCACCGGCACATGATGAGGACACGGAGATCCGACGACTGGGCGGACCGGGGTCGGTTACGGCCCCTTGGCCGGGCTCGTACAGCCCGCGGCGCCTGTCAGGCCACGCCCTGCCGCGTTCCGCAGGACACGCGGCAGTGCGCGCCGGCAATCGGGGTCGACCACGTCGGCGCCTGGGCCGTTCGCCAGGCTCTCGCCCCGATCCCGAGGGGATACGGCGGCGGCATGCCGACGGGTACGCCATCGCCAGCACCCTGCCGATCCAGTGTCCGCACCGCGCACAGCCCGGAGGCATCCGATGAACCACAAGCGCCCGGCAACGGATCCGCTCATCGTGACCGTGCTTGTCTTTCCGGGCGTGCGGCTGCTCGATGTGACCGGCCCCATCGAGGTGTTCACGACGGCGAACGAGTTCGGCGGGCGCTATCGGGTGCAGATCACGTCCGAGGACGGGGCGGAGGTCATCACCTCCGCCGGGATCCGCCTCAGCGCCGACCTGTCCGCCGCCGACGTACAAGAACCGTGCGACGTATTGGTGATCCCGGGCGGCCCGGAATGGGAGACGCTGATCAAGGACGACACTCTGCTGGATACGGTCCGGCAACTGAACGAGAAGAGCCGCTGCACGGCATCGGTGTGCACCGGAGCATTTCTGCTGGCCGCAGCCGGACTTCTCAACGGCCGGCGCGCCGCGACGCACTGGCGGCATTCACGGCAACTGGCCTCTCGTTTCCCGTCCGTGCGGGTCCAGCCGGACGCCATCTTCGTACGGGACGGGCAGATGATGACTTCGGCAGGTGTCAGCGCCGGTATCGACCTGTCCCTGGCCCTTGTCGAAGATCACTACGGTGCGGAGGTCGCCCGGTCGGTCGCCAAGGACATGGTCGTCTTCATGCAACGGCCGGGCGGCCAGTCCCAGTTCAGCGTTCGCTCCCGAGCGCCGCACACGCGCCAGGAGATGCTCCGCCGGGTCTTGGACACCGTCGCCGAGAACCCCGGGGCCAACCACACACTCACGGCCATGGCCCGCAGAGCAGGCGTCAGCGTCCGGCACGTGACCCGGCTCTTCGACGAAGAGGTGGGAACCACTCCAGGCCGCTACGTCGAGCAGGTCAGACTGGAGGCCGCCCAGGCGCTGCTGGAGACGGGTGACGACTCCCTGCCGGTAGTGGCACGGCGCACCGGGTTCGGCTCACCCGAGTCGCTCCGCAGAGCGTTTGTACGACACCTCGGCGTGACACCTGGCGCATTCCGGACCAGCTTCCGCACGACCGGCGTGGGCACGAAGGATCCGGCACCCGCAGCGGTGTCCCGGTAGCCAAGCCACAACGAGGCACAACGTCGACGACGGCGAACTGCCGGCTCCCTGAAGCCGGATCATCCGACGTAGCCCACCGAACCGGCAGCAAGCGTCCCGTCCGGCATCGCTGAGTTTCCCCCCTCGCCGCCGACGTCAGCTTCAGCGTCCGGCTCAGGCGACGTTGGCACCCTGAGCCTCCGCCAGCTCAGTGCCACAAGCTCAGTGCCGCAAACGATGGGGGGATCAGCAGGCCCAGGTGACGAGACTGCCGGACATGTCGAGCCGGGCCGTCGAATATTCCCGTGCCATGCCGGTCGATGAAAGTGCAGACTCGCTTCATGGCGGACATGAGCGCATTCCGGGACGCGGTCAGCCGCTGGGCGGCCGGCGGTCCCGGCGGACCGGCGAGTGATCTGGTGGTGCAACTGGGGCTGCGGACGGCGGTGCTGCTTGAAGGACCGAGTGACCTCGCGGCCGTCGAGGCGCTGGCCGCGCGACGTGGCCGGGACCTGGCCGCCGAAGGGGTGTGCGTCGTATCGATGGGCGGGGCGATGAGTGTCGGCCACTACGCCGGTCTTCTCGGGCCACCCGGTCTTGGCCTGCGCCTGAGGGGACTGTGCGACGAGGGCGAGCAGCGCTTCTACGACCGCGGCCTGAAGCGGGCCCGGGCGCCGCACCGGGGCTTCTTCGTGTGCGTGGCGGACCTGGAGGACGAACTCATCCGCGCGCTGGGTACGGCGCGCGTCGAGGAGATCATCCAGGTCGAGGGCGACCTGCGGGCCTGGCAGACCTTCCTGCACCAGCCCGCACACCACGGTCGGCCCCGGCAGCAGCAGTTGCGGCGCTTCCTCGGAACGAAGAAGGGACGCAAGATCCGCTACGGGCATCTCCTGGTCGAGCACCTCGACCCCGGACAGGCACCGGCTCCGCTCGACGACCTCTTCACGAGTCTGTGACCGACGCGCGAAAGCGCGGTCACGGCGACGAGTTCGGGCGCTCTGTCACACTGTCCGTCCGAGGTGGCCAACTGGCGCTGCCAACGGCCATATGGGAATTCCGTCTCGGCAGGTTGCCCAACGGGGCCTTGGGTCTGGTGCCGAGAGAGTCGGACGGGTGTCATGTGGGGAGTGGCGGGCGGGTGTCAGTGGGTGTGGGGATCGTTCCCGGGGCCTGCCTGCGTGCGGAGTGACTCCCGTTGCCGCCAGGTCCCGGGCGGCTCGCCGTGGTGGCGCCGGAAGGCCGCCGCGAACGCATAGGGCGAGCTGTATCCGACAGTGCGGGCGATACGTGTCATGCCGAGTTCGCAGGTGCGCAGGTGGTCGCGGGCGAGAGCCATCCGCCAGTCGGTCAGGTACTGCATGGGAGTCTGGCCGAGGGCGTCGCGGAAGGTCCGTGCGAAGGCCGCGCGGGACAGGCCGCTGATCGCGGCGCGTTCGGGGACCGACCAGGGATGGCCGGCGTTCTCGTGCATGGCCTGCAGCGCGGCCTTCAGCCGGGGATCCGCGGAGGCACGGTACCAACGGGGTGCGGTCGAGCTCCGGCGGAAGTCGTTGCGGATGGCGAGCACCAGAAGAACGTCGAGGAGCCGGTCCAGCACGGTGGGCTGGCCGGGCTCGGAGGCGGTCAGCTCGTACGACAGCAGCGCGATCACCTCTCGCATCGGGTCGCCGATCGCCGCCGACAGGGTCAGCACCTGCGGCAGTGCCTCCAGCAGCCCGCTGCCGATGTCGCCCGAAAACCGGTAGGCACCACAGAGGAAGACCGTCGCCCGCGGGTCCTCGGAACTCCCGTCGTAGGCGTGCCGGGCCCGGAAGTCCTCCGGTTCGAGGCACTCGGCGCCCGGCTCGTGCGGGATGTGGTGATCGGGGCCACCGCGGACGAGCGTCACCTCCCCCGGCACGAGTTCCACCGCGCTGCCGGGGTCGTCCAGCCACAGCCATCCCCTCCCCCGGACAACGGTGTGCACGGCCAGCTGGATCGAGCCGGCCAGCCGCAGCCCCCACGGCGGTTCGGCCACCGTCCGGGCGAAGACGGCGCCGGCGCGCGTGCCCGCGCAAGGCGATCGTGCAGTACGTCCACGCACTCAGGTATCAGCGAGACAACCACGTGACTCCTCCCCGTCCTGAAGGACGGGGCTTCTCGTTACGCCGGGTTGGCGTTGCGACGGACCAGCCCGGCCCGTAGAACGTTGGCGGCTGCCACTGTGTCGGCGTGCGCGTGGTGGCCGGAGGCGACGCAGTGGAACTCGTCCTGTGTGGGCCGGTCCTCCTTCGCCATGTGCCCGCATGCGGGGCAGGTGCGGGAGGTGTTGCGGGGGTCCACGGCGATCACTTCCCGTCCGGCGCTTTCAGCCTTTGCGTGCAGGATCGTCAGGAACACCCCCATCCGGCATCGCTGATCGACGCGTTGAGCCCGGCCTTGACGGCGGCCCCGTTGGGCAGGAAGGTGCCCGGCCGACCGGGGTCGGGCTTCGGCGCGGGGGCCTTGCTCATGTTACGGATCTTGAGGTCTTCGTGCGCGATGACGTCATGTGCGCGGACCAGGCCCACTGCGGTCTTGTGTGCGTGGTCGAGCCGCCGGCGGCGCACCTTGCCGTGGAGCCGGGCGACCTGCTCCACCGCGCGCGCTGGTGGCTGGCGGTGCGGTCCTTCGCCTTACGGCGCGGGAACCGGGACAGTGCCCGCTGCGCTGCCAGGAGCTTCCCGGCTGCCCGGCGGCCGTGGCGCGGGTTGGGCACGAACCCGCCGTTCGAGTCGGCGAGGAAGTTCGCGATGCCCAGGTCGATGCCGACCACGGAGCCGGTCGCGGGCAGCGGCTCGGGCTGGTCCTGCTCGGTGGTGAGCACGACGAACCACTTACGGCCCTCCCGCTTGACCGACACGGTCTTGACCCGGCCGACCACGGCGCGGTGCTGGTTGACCTTGACGTGGCCGACGCCCTGGAAGCGGACGCGGGTAACAGGGTCGTGCGGGGTGGAGTCCCACCGGCAGCCGTCCCCTTCCTTCGCGAACTCCACCGTGTCGAACCGGGTCACCCCACGGAATCGCGGATAGCCGGGCGTCTCACCGGACTTGACACGGCGGAAGAACGCGGCGAACGCCTTGTCGAGACGGCGCAGGGTGGCCTGCTGTGAGGAGACCCAACGCCCGCCCCTTCCGGTCGAGTTCACCCCATCCTAATACCCTTGGCGCATGTCACCACGCTGGGAACCAGACCCCCAGCTGCTGGCCAACTCGCTGGCCACCGTCTTCAGGCTCGGCGTCCTGATCACCCTGCTCGGCCCGGTCTCCGGCGCGCACTTCAACCCCGCCGTAATAAGACTGGTGCGCACTACCGCGACCGCGGTCTGGGCCAGGACGGCGAGGGCGCCGATGCATCCGGTCGCCCAGGGTCCGGCGAACGACGCTGTGACAGCGGGTGCGGCGACCAGGAAGGGCCCAAGGTGGACGTCGGCCGGAGCGAGAATGTCGACCACCGTGACAATCGCGATCAACGCGATCGGTACCGCCAGCAGGACATGACGTGGCTCCCCTGACAAACAGCGATCGGATGCCACAGCTACTGCGCGGACAAGGTCTGCAGGCGGCGCCGCAGCGCAGTGGTGTGCACGGGACGCGGCACGAAAGCGCCGCGTACGTGCGCTGCCAGTTTGCCTTGAGCCTGATCAGGTCAGGGGGGGAAGGGGGGCGTGCGCCATAGCCGTATGTAGGCCATGGGTTCGATTCATTTCCCAAGTCGACGCGCTGACCTTTGTGACGTTCAGCGATACATGGCCATGCTCGGTGATAGCTGGCCAATGCAGTCCAGCCCGCTGCGCAGGCCGCCGGTCGCAACCTGGCGAGATGGTCTGCGGTCAACGAGCTCGGGTGGCTCCGCGCCGCTTTTGTGCGGGCCGAGGCGGAGTCGGGGAGAAGGTGTCTTCCTCCTCGTCCAGCGGCGGCAGGTCGACGGTGTAGCGCGGCTGGAGAAAGAGATCGTTGTACTGCGGCGCAGCTCGCGACCCCGCGGCGTCCTGTGCGGGCTGGGCAGGATCGAGATGAGGAGAGGCAGAAGTCATGCACAACCATCCAGGGTTGAGGGCCGCGCGGGTCCAAGGCGGAGCTGCCGACCGGTGATGATCACTATTCGTCTGCTCCGCGTGCGCCTGCCCATTAGATCCTATTGGCGGGGGCGCGGGGTCAGCCCGCAGTGCGAGGCGCGATGCAGTGGGATCGGGTAGTCCGCGCCGACTTGGACGCCCAGTCGGCAGGCGATGAGCCCGCTACCGGCCAGTACTCCAGCCGTAGATCGTGATCTCTATGGCTGGTAGACGGCCTGGCGCTGGTAGTGGCATGTACGGGACCGGGCCTGATGGCGGCGTCGCCAGTCGGACCAGCGGAGCCGGTGTGCAGCTGTGTGGGTGGGCTGGGTGGCGAGTGCGGTGAACAGGTGCTGGATCTCGTTGCAGGTCAGTGGGATCAGGTCATCGGCGGCGGGTGCGTGAGTGCGTTCGTGGGCGGTGGCCGTGGCCAGGAAGGCGTGGGCGAGCATGGCGAGGGTGACCCAGCGGTGCCAGGACGTCCAGCGTCTGACCTGGTGCTCGTCCAGTCCGGCCAGACCCTTGCCGGACTGGAAGGTCTCTTCGACGGTCCATCTGCGTCCGGCCACCTTCACGAGGGTGGACAGCGGCACTCGGGTTGCCGAGTAGCAGCGGTGGAAGGCGAGTTTGCCGGTGCTGCGGTTGCGGCTGACGAGCAGATGCCGGTGGCCGGACCCCTCGTCGGCGATGTCGGCCAGGGCCCAGTCGTAGTAGCGATGCCCCTTGGCTCCGGCGTCGGCGGAAAGCTTCTGCCAGGCCCGTTTCGGGAGCCTCTTGACCAGGGTGTCGGCGCGGATTTTGGCCGCGCGGGTGGTGATCTGGTGGTCGCAGGCGAGGACGTAGCCGAGCTGCCGGTGCTCCAGCGCGGCCCGCAGGTGCGGGTTGCCCCCATAGACCTCGTCGCCGGCCACCCAGGACACGAGGACGTCGGCATCCAGGGCGCGGCCGATCATACGGGCGGCGAGTGCGGGTTTCGTGGCGAAGCGCACTCTCTCGGGTATCCCGGCGGCCTGGCAGCGGGCCGCGTCCCGGGTCCAGGAGCGCGGAACATACAGTTCCCGGTCGATCGCCGCGTGACCGCGCGAGGTGGAGTAGGCGAGGTAGACGGCGACCTGGCTGTTCTCGATGCGTCCGGCGGTGCCGGTGTATTGGCGCCAGACCCCGACCGTGGTGGTGCCCTTCTTGAGATCGCCGGTCTCATCGACGACCAACACCGCCTCGTCGTCCTGCAGATGTTCGATGACGAAGCCGCAGAGGTCGTCGCGGACCGCATCGGCATCCCTCTTGGCCCGGGTGGACAGCAGATGCCGCAAGCCATCCGGGGTCACGTTCCCGGCATGCTCGGCGAGCATCCAGCAGTTCTTGCGCGGCAGGTCCGACAACAGGCCAAGGACGAACTCCCTTGCCCGGCGCCGCGGTTCCACCCGCGCGAACCGCGGCGCGATGCGGCCCATCAGGGATTCGAACATGTCCTGCCAACGGGCAGGATCTATGCTGTGACCTGCGGCCACCGCCTGATCTTCTGTCTTCACACACTGATGATCACCGGTGGCCGTGTCGGTTCCCGGACCAGTCCATCAACACGATGATGATCTGCGGGCAAAGTGAGGGTCGGCCCAACCGGTGGCCGCCGCTACCTCCCGCGCAATGTCAACGACAAGCCGTCCGTCCGTCGCCACTCGCACGGTCTCCGCGGGAGCCCGCTGGTCCAGGAGCCGCGCCTTGCGGACACTTCCTTCCAGCTCCTGCCCTAGCTCTGAGCCAAGTTCACGTCCCACCAGCCGCTCGCGGGCGGTGGCATCGGAGGCAGTGAGCAGGACTCGTATGATCCCCACTCCGGCCCCCATGGCACGCTCGAACATGCCCGTCGCCTCCGGCAACACACTCACGGTGTTCGTATAGATCAGGCGTCGGTAGCCGCGCTGGACGAAGTTCGCCCACACCGCAGTCAGATTGCTCTCGGTGATCTCCGCGCGGTGCGGGTCCCCCTCTGGAGCCGGATGCACCTGCCCCATGAAGTCACCATCGATGATCGCGTGAGCGACCGCCTCGGAGCGCAGCAGCGCAGAAACCTCCCACCCCACCGTCGTCTTGCCGACACCAGCTCGTCCTCCGATGAGCAGTACTTCTGCGTGATCCATGGGGGCAGCGTGCCAGCGGGTGACCACCTCACGCGATCCGATATCGATCCGGTCGCCTGATCTCAGCCCCGCCCACAAGATCACGATCTACGGCTGGAGTACTAGGGCGTGTCCGACGGGTCGGCACAGGCCCTGCGACTCTCCCGGCTACGCTCGCGCGGGAGCGCCCCGCGGCGTGTGGCTGCGGGGCGCCTTGTGGGGTTTAGTCGACAGCCTGGCCGTCGTATCTACCGCCCACGCAGGGGTTGCCCGGCAAGTCGATCCGGGGCTCTCCGCCGCCCTCCCTGCACTGAGAGGGGGTGACGTAGGACGGGGCGCCCTGTGCGGTGGCGGCGGTGGCGGCGCCTGTGAGGCCGAGTCCGGCGAGGGCTGCCGTGGCGATGACGGCGGCGAGGATTCGTCGAATGGGCATTTGGTTCCCCTTTCATGGATTGCCTCGATAGCGGCACTAGCCAGCTTGATCTTCACCCATACGGGTGGCACATCATGTTGCGCCATTCGGGTGACATGCCTGTCGGGAGCGGGGCCGCTGACCCGGCCCGCCCAAGGCCTTCGCGGCCGACTGGGAAGGCGGGACGGACGGCGGAGCGATGGCAGCTCTGGCGGTGGGGACGGCCTGCATGACGCGATCCGTCAGACACGCTCTGGTCAGCGTCGCGCGGACAGTCTTTGATCATCGCCTTGACCAACGTGAGTTTGGTGCTCCAGGAAGAGGTCCCAGAGCGCCCAGACCAGGGAGTCAAGCAGGTCCGAGGAGTCCTCGGCTGCGCCCATGCCGACGAACGTGGTCATCTGCTCCTCCAGCTCCGCAAACACACGGGCACGGCCAACGTGGTTGATGCGCGTCTGCTCGTACAGCTGCGCAACCGGGGCAGCGCGGGCGCGCTTTCCCTTGGCGGCGTGTACGATGCCCCACGACACAGTCGGGTCTACCTGTTCCAGTAGAGCTGGCAGGTAGTCGCCTCCGTTGTTTGCCTCGATGTCCACGCAGTCAGCTTCGTACGGGTGGTAGAGCGCAGCGGCGCATCGCTGCGGTCGGTGTGTGGCGCTTCTGCTCGGCGTGCAGGACGTAGCCGCGGGGCCGATTGTCCGGGTACGTCGTGGCGGGCGGGATGCCGCGTCCCGCGACGGTGCAGGCGGTCAGGTCAGCGTTCTCGTGGCTCTTGGTGGCAGGGCCGACGGCAATCACGATCCGGTTGAGGTCGGGCATGTGCCGGCGGTCGACGCGGAAGCCTTCGACTTCGAGCATCCAGCCTTGCCACAAAGCGCGGCTTGGCGTGTGACACGGCCAGGGAAGAGCCCGCAACAACGGCCGCTGACCGTGACCCTCGCCGCTCTGAGCGTTGTAGCCGCCCTGGGCGAGCCGCACATCGACACACTTCTCAACCGGCTCGGTCTCACCGCCGAGCACCTCCTCTTCAAGCATGTGACCGGTATCGTCGCCGCCGGCAGCGTCCTCGACTTCGTGGCCAACATGGCCGATCGCGGCACCGATCCGCACTCGCGCCGTATCTGCTACGGGCCTGGAGGCCTCACCGGAACGATCATGATCGCGGTATCGCCCTTCATTCCCCGCGGCCCCAGTGGCAGAGGCTTCGAGCTGACGAACACAGATCAGACCTCGGTATTCCTGTACTGGGTGTTCTGGCTCGGCTACCTGGGCACCGCAGTGGTCCTGGCCACACGCCTCTGCTGTGAACAAGTCCGCGCGGCATCCCCGGGCCGCCTGCGTCTCGGCCTCGGCATTATCGGGACCGGCACAGCCATCGGCTGCGGATACATTCTCAATAGGCTGACTTTCGTTGCGCTCGGATATCTCCCGTGGCTGCGTCTGCCCCCCTCCGGACCACGTACCGAGATGATCAACGACTTCCTGCTGTACACCTCACTGTTCCTGAGCGTGGTCGGCACCACTGTCCCGACTCAGCTGGCCAGTTGCATGGCCAGCCCCATCCTGAGACTCCAGGAACAGCGGGACCTTGAGCTCCTCAGACCTCTGTGGCTGGCGCTCACTCGTTCCCGCCCCGACGTCGTGCTACGCGAAGTACCTAAGCGCAACACGCGACTCCAGCGGTACCGCTGTGTCATCGAGATCGACGACGCGGCACTGGCTCTTCAGGAATACCGCCAGCCAGAGATGGAGAAAGCTGCACGCGCGGCCGGACGGAATGCGGGACTAAGTGCCGCCGAGGCGGACGCCTTTGCCGAAGCAGCCCAGCTGGAAGCCGCACGCAACTCCCAGGGCCAGCGCCACAGGCCGTTGCTCCCCACCGACTATTCCCCCGCAGACAGCAAGGACTTCGTCGCCAACCTCCGCCGCCTACGGCTCATAGCCCGCGCCTACAACTCCCCCGAGCTCCAGGCCTTCCTGACATCCTGGCCCGCCCGCATCGAGAAGGAACCCTCGTGACGACCACCGACCCGGCCATTTCTGCCCCCGACGACCGCGCGGCAGCCCACCGCATCGCCCGGGTCATCACCGAAGCTTTCGCTCCCGGCATCCTCGTCGTGGTCATCCTGCTCGCCGTTGGCTGGTACAGCACTCGCAGCCTCACCGGGACCGGCTGGGGCCTGCTCGCCTCTCTGTTCTGCGGGATCATCCCCTACGGATTCATCATCTGGGGCGCCAGGCGGGGTCACTGGACCGACCGACACATCAAACAGCACCAGCAGCGCACCATACCGCTCGTGGCGACGATGGGGGGGCATCAAGACGGAGGAGGCGTTCGCCAAGAACTGGGCACAGCTCGTTGAACTGCCGGCCGTCACGCGACCCAAGCCCCTTGTCTGGACCCCCGAACGCGTCGCCCACTGGAAGAAGACGGGCGAGAAGCCGGGCCCTGTCATGGTGTGGACCCCCGAGTAGACCGGCCAGTTCCTCGACTCCGTCAAGGGCGCCCGGTTGTACTCCCTGTGGTACACGTTCGTCTTCTCGGGCCCGCGGCGCGGCGAGATGCGCGCCTTGCCCTGGCCCGAAGTCAGTCTCGACGCCCTCTGGCTGCATATCTCGGCCCAGATGGTCGAAGTCGCCTACCGCCAGTACGGCGAGGCGCCCAAGGCCGAAAGCGTGCGCACCAACTGGCTGAGCCTGGACCACGGCGAAGTCCTGAGCCGATGGCAAGACCAGGAAACGAAGGAACTCAACGAGTGGGCCGGGGTGGAAGCCCGAGTCGAGTCGGACCGGGCGTGGACGCACGAGAACGGTGAGCCGCTGCACCCCGACTGGGTCTCACGACGTTTCAAGCGCCTGGGGGAACTGTCCGGCCTGCCACCTGTCCGCCTCCACGACCTCCGGCACATCTCCGCAACGCCGGCGCTGCTGGGCAAAGTGGATGTCAAGGTCGTCCAAGAGCGTCTGGGTCACTCCTCCCGGCAGATCACCTCGGACACCTACACCAGCGTGCTCCCCGAAATGATGCGAACCGAAGCCGAGTCCACCCTGTCCGTCGTACCCCGCGAGGTGGCGTACGACGTGCACCAGAAGCTGGAGATCTCCCCCAATGCGTTCCGGGGCAATGTCGCCGTCCTCTTCGCCCACGGCGCCCGCTACACGGGAAACACGTGAGTGGTCGGAGCGCAGACGGGCCAAGAGCCCCCTCCTCGGAGCGATTCACACCGTCGGCCGGGGCCAAGAGCACGCGGCCGACGCCGCTCTCAAATGGATCCGGGGCCACTGCGCCAGTCAGGGTTTGGAGATACTTCGGGTCGAGGACCTGAACGACCAGTACCCGGAAGACCAGCGACCGCACTTCGCGTGGCTCCGCTTCTTCATCACCAGGCCAGAGAGACCGGACGTCTCTCAATGGGGTGTGCCCGCCTCGCCCAGCCCTCGCTCCGGGGGCTCGCGGAGCCGTGCCTACCGACGTTGTTAACAACGTCCCCGGAAGGCCGCATGACCGCCAACGGGCCCCTCTGGGCGGCTGTTCGACCGTCCGGGCTCCTGTAGGGCCACTTGATCTTGATCTGGACGAGTGAACGGGTGTCGCCGCCTCGGCGGGGCGGCCCCCGTTCCTCAGGTTCCGCAGGTAGAAACGCTTCTGCCCGCGTAGCGCGGAGTGGGGCGGGTGGGGCTCGAACCCACGGCCGACGGATGATGAGTCCGCCGCTCTCCTCTACGACGAGATTCGCTTCCTCAACGCTCCCCCAGTCACCGACATCCGGCGGGCTGCACCAGGACCAAGCATGCCCTCGTCGCACCACCCACTGGGCCTTGCCGACCATGCCGGCACGTCACTCCTCGTCGCGCAGCCGGGCCGCCAAGGAGATCAGCGGCTCGGTCTCCTCGGTGTGGGCCAGGGCGGTCAGGAGGGAGATCGCCGCGTCGAGGCGGGTGAGGGCGGGGGCGGGGCGTTCCAGATAAAGGCCCTCCACGGCGCCCGCGAGGCGGACGCACTCGGCCCACTCGCCGGCGCGTTCGTCCTCCCGACCCGGCTCGCCGAGCAGGGCGAGGGCCTTCTCCAGGGCGGCCAGGGCGTCCTCGTACTCGCCGGCGTAGGCGTTGACCCGCCCGTGTTCGTAGGCCAGGGCGGTGTCCAAGGAGCGGCCGTGGGCCTCGTATTCGGCGGCTCGCGCCTCGTCGGCGACACGGCCGGCGTCGGTGAGGAAGTTGAGAGCGTCGGCCAGACCGTCGGGGCCTTGCTGCTGGGCCTGAAGGCGGGCGAGTTCGCGCAGGCAGTTGCTGAGCTGCTCGTAGCGCGGTGCCTGGGCGTGGGCGGCGAGTGCCTGGTCGGCGGCTTCGCGGGCCCGACCGAACTCGCCGGACTCGCCGAGGAGTACGGCGGTCTCCGCGGCAATCACGGCGTGGCTCCCCGGGTCGTCGTCCCAGCCGGCCGACTCGGCCGCGACGGTGACGAACTCCGCCGTGGCGGCCTTGAGGTCCTCCCCCGCGTACAGCGCGCGGGCGCGAATGAGGCGCAGCTGAGCGACGAGCCGGTCGTCCACCTCTCCGGCGATGACATCGGGTTCGGCCAGCAGCGAGTCGAGCAGGGCGATGCAGTCCTCGACACGGCCCAGGTCGAGGCCGAGCTGGGCGGCGTTGCTGTAGGTGCAGAACGCTTCCGTCCGGCTGCCGCGGCGAAGTTCCACCTCCGCGGAGCGCGTGAGGTGCCGCAGTGCCTCGTCGCGGCGGCCCAGGTGCATGCAGGCTTCGGCCAGATCACCGTGGAGGCGGGAGGTGTCGATCGTGTCGGCCGGCCAGTCGGCGGCCAGGCGCAAGGCCTCGGTCAGGTCCGCGTGCGCGGCCTGCGCGTCCCGGAGGCCGAGTTGGAGCCGGCCGCGCAGTCCGAGTGTGCGGGGCAGGTGCCAGGCCGGGCCCTGCACCTTCAGCCGGTCGAGGAGGGCGTCGATCTCGGTGACCGCGGCGGGTAGGTCGCCGGAAATGGCGTAGGTGCCGGCCCGCAGCAGTAGGGCGCCGGAGAGCTGCCCGACGAGGTCGTGCCGGGTGGCGAAGGCGTGCAGGACGTCCGTCTCGGCGAGGACCGGAGCGACGTGCTCGTCGTTCCTCGAGGTCTGCAGGCGCAGACCGAACGCGGTGGCCCTCAGCCGCAGCAGTCGGGCCTCCTGGAACGGGGCGAGGCCTGGCGTCTCCTCGTGCAGTCGGACCACGGACGCATGGGCGGCGGTCAGCGCGGCGGCCTTCGCCTCGGCTGCGTCGGCGCCCTCCGCTGGAATCTCGGCGGTGGCGAGCAGGGCGCAGGCTCGGGAGAGCGCCGCGTGACCCGACTCTCCGGCGTCGTCGTACAGGGCCGCGGCCTCCTCGTGGAGGGCCGCGGCGTCGGCGAACTCGTCCTTCTCCCCCGCCCGGTTCGCCTCTTCGGCCAGCAGGTCCGCGCGCAGCTGTACGAGCGGCCCCACGGCCGGATCGTCGGGGTGGGCGTAGTCCCGGGCGGCCACGAGCGCGCGCAGCCGCGCCCAGGAGGCAGGTGCGTCCGGGTGCCCCTGCTCGTCCAAAGTCCTTGCTTGAAGGATCAGTTCGGACAAGGAGTCGGGCAGGGCGGCGGTCGTACGGACGGTGGGCTCGACCACGGGGGCCACTTCGTCGAGGCCGCGGGTGCGCAGGGTCAGTTCCAGCGTCTCCAGGAGCGGGGCACGGTCGAGGCGACGCCGGCGGCGGTCGGTGTGGGCCGTGGTTCCGTTGCGGGCGTCGAAGCGGGCGGCGAGGTCGTCGGCGCGGCCGCGCACCTCGGCGCGCAGGCCGGCCACCGTCCAGGTGCGGCCCGCGTACCCGGCGGTGGGCAGTTCGCCATGGCCGAGGAGCTCGACGCGCTGGAGGAGGACCTCCACGCCGGTGAGGAAGCCGAGCAGATCCAGCGGCGAGTCGACCTCGTCGAACAGGTTCCGGTTCTCGGCGAGCAGTTCCAGGCCGCGTGCCTCGTTGCCGGTCAGCGCGCAGAACTCCAGGTGCCGGCCGACCTCTTGGGACATCGAGGGGTTGCGGCGGCAGCTGCGGTAGCCGACGAGGTGCAGTTCGCGGGCCCGGTCGGTGCTGCCGGTGCGCAGTAGGGGCAACAGCGCGTACGAGACGGAGCGGGCCGGCTCCTCCTGGCAGGACTCCTTTCCAGCCAGGACGGACTCCCAGGTGCGCAACGCCCGCTCGTCGTCGCCCGCCGTGAGGTAGTACAGAGCGCGCTCGCAGATCTCGCAGGCCTCGCAGTCGCTGAGCCTGGTGCGGGTGCGGCCCGCCCACAACTCGTAGGCGAGGGTGGTGTCCTCGCCGACGTGGGCGGCGAGCTGGTACGCCTGTCCGTAGTAGGGCTGGAGCCCGAGGTCGGCCTTCTCGTAGCGGTCGCGCATCTCCGTCAGCCACTGGCGCAGGCTGGTCACAGGTATCTCGGGCAGCTGGCGCAGAGCGTTGGCCACCCACTTGAACCGCCAGAACAACATGTGGCGCAGGCGCTCGTCGAAGACGTCGGGCTGCTCGTCGAAGAGGGTGAGCAAGCGCGCGAAGACGACGGGCGACTTCCGGGGTTCGGAGCCGTAGGTGTAGGCCTCCTGGAGTTCGAGGAGCGCGTGGACGAGCGGGACGGGCTCCGCGAACTGCTCAGCGGCGTCGACGAGTTCCTCGGCGGTGACGGTGCGGGTGCGGCCGTAGGGGCGCCGGTCGTTCTCCTGCAGCGCCTGGAACAGCTCGTCTGTGTTCTGGGGATGGGGTGCGGTCGGCATCGTCAGCTGTCCTTGCGGAGGGCGTGGGCGAGAAGGTCGAGGAAGGAGCGGTTGATGAGGCTCGACTCGGCGGGCCTCAGCGGGCGCCGGGAGAGCATCGCGGCCTGCCCGTAGAGGGCTTCGGCGCTGGTGCGGGCCAGCTCGGGCTCGTCGATGGAGACGGCGGTGCGGACCAGCGGGTTGAGCTGGTTGAGGATCAGCTGGGCCCGCGGTGCCTCTTGGCGCAGGGCACCGAGGATGTCGCCCCACACGCCACCCTCCTGTTCTCGGGCGAGCTGGGAGCGGGTGCGTTCGTGTCGGGCCTCGCGGCTGTCCATCAGGAGGGCGGGTGCGGAGGCGGGCTGGAAGGTGCGCAGCGCTACGTCGCAGTCGAAGACGGCGAGGGCGTCCCTGGCCAGGGCGAGGTAGGCCGCGGCGGCCAGTTCCGTCTCCCGGTCGACGGGGTCGAGGTGGGCGGTGAGGGTCGCCGGGTCGAGGTCGGCGACGCTGACCTCGGGCCTGATCTCGGGCAGCCGGTGGACCAGTTCACGGTCGTAGGTGTAGCCGCCGTTGACGACGCCGAGACCGGCGGCCGAGGCGATGGCCGCGACCTGCCGGAACTCCTCCACGCTGGACGTCACGAGCACGGTGCGGTGGGTGCGCGCGAACTCGTCGAGGGTGCTGTGCCCGTCGGTGGTCTCGAACGGCAGCCAGGGCAGCAGCATCCGCAGGATCTCGTCGTCGTGCACCGCGAGCGACTTCACGGCCAGGTGGTGGGCCTGGAGGAAACGCGCGAGCAGGTCGGGGTCGCTGGCGGCGGCGCGGGCGATCCACGCGCGCAGCCGCTCGGCGAGGGCGTCGCGGACGGCGGCGAGCGTGTCGTCCTCGTACAGGGACTCGCGGGACGCCGTCGGGCGCAGGCTCTCGGCGTCGACGACGCAGCGAACGAAGAAGGCCCACTCGGGCAGGATCTCCTCGGCCTGTTCGGACAGCAGCATGCCCTTGACGTGCACGCGGTGGCCGTGACGGCGCACGGCCGGCACCGCCTCGGGCAGCACACAGGCGATGCCCTTCAGGCCCACGGCCGGCAGGTCCAGCTCGATGGTGTCCAGCGGCGTGAATCCGAAGACCTCCGCGCCGTACGCGGCCAGTGCGCGGGAGCGGGCTCCCGGCGTGGGGTACGTGCGTGCCCAAGGCGCGGGCTCGGGGTTGACGGGCGCGCCCGGGCCGCCTGTGCCGTCGTCGAAGGTGACCGGGTGGCGCAGCAGGGACCCGAAGTGCCGTGCCAGTGTGTGTACTTGGGCCGGGCGGGTCCACTCGCCCGCGTCGGCGCGCGGCGTCAGCGTGACGGTCGTACCGGGCCGGGGGCGGGCGGAGGCGGGCAGGGTGCGGACGGTGTAGCTGCCGTCTCCGCGCCCTCGCCACTCCACGGCGGGCACTTCGGGCGTCGCGGCGGACCGGCTCAGGACGTGGATCTCGTCCGCGACCAGGAAGCAGGAGAGCAGGCCGATGCCGAACTGCCCGATGAAGTCGGCGCGTTGCTCGGCGATCTTCTCCGCACGCTTGCTGCTGCGGCCGATCGTGGCGAGGAAGGTGTGCACGTCGCCCTCGGTGAGACCGACGCCGTCGTCCTCGACACGTACGACGGATCCGTCGGCGTACAGGCGGATGCCGAACGCGTCGGCGGGTGCGGCAGGTTCGAGACGGCGCCGGGCGGTCAGCGCGTCCACAGCGTTCTGCATCAGTTCACGCAGGTAGACGCGGGGGCTGGAGTAGAGGTGATGGGAGAGGAGGTCGACGAGGCCGCGCAGATCCACCTGGAAGGTGCGGTCGGCCCCGGCCGGGCTCAAAGGGGTGTCGGGCAGTGTCATCGGGCAGTCCCGTGTGAGGTGAGCGACGAGCGGCGGTGGGATGGCTGTATCAGGCGTTGCGCCGGGCGCGGGCGTACATTTTTTCCGGCTGCGCCATGTACTTCCAGGGCCATGGTGTGAAGGCGCCTTGGAGCTGCTCGAAGACGCGGGGCAACGCGCTGTGCGAGGAGGCCAGTGACATCGCCATGGCGAAGGTGTTGAAGTCCTCCTGCCAGCCCGGGAAACGCTCGTAGGCGGGGTGGAGGATGCTGTGCTCGGCCGCTTCCAGCAACTCGTCCTGGATCTCGGGGGTTTCGAGGCAGTTCTTGTTGTCCGCCTCCACCCAGTTCTCGATGTGGGCCATGGCGATCACACAGCCGAGACGGTGCCCCTCGGGCGCGCCGGCGAACGCCTCACGGGCGAACGCGAGGGCCTGGCCCGGCTCGCCGCTCCAGCGGGGCTGAAGGTACGACACCCACTCGATGCGCGTCTCCAGGTCCAGCGGGTCGCGGCGCAGGGCGGCGTCGCGCCGGGTCTCGTTGACGGCGGGGCCCAGCGACATGCCCCGGCCGGAGGTCAGCAGGCGGCGCCACGGTGTGATCCACTCGGGCCGCAACTCGGCGGCCTCCAGCAGCTGTTCCTCGGCAATGTGGAGCCGCTGGTGGAAGATGCGCCACTGTTCCTGCGTGACGTTCACGGCCCGGTCGGCGGTACGCGCCTCCCAGCCCCAGCTGATATGGCGCGCCCCGGATATCAGCAGGGCGGTCGCCCGGTGCTCCTTGTCCTCCTCGACGGCACGGCCGATCCAGTCCTGCACCCCGTCCAAATCGGCGAGCTGACCCAGCACCTGGTGGTCGCGCCCGAGGTCGAAGGGGCCCAGCGCAGCCTTGACCGCCTCCCACTCACCCGAGTCGGCCGCCTCGACCAGCGCGAGCACCCGCGTGTCCCCGAGCGCGCGCAGCGTGTACATCCCGTTCTTCTGCCTGCGCGGGACGGGAAGGGCGTGCGGATCCGCCGCCGGTCTCTCCGCACTCCTTCCGAACAGCTTGCCCAACATGCCGCGCCCTCCCCTGGTCCCACGTGATCGTCCGGTGCAGCATAAACGGCACCACTGACACCGCATCCACAGGGTTTTCACCAGTGCTCCACAGCACCCGGCCCCGCCCTCTCGCCCCTCCCGCTCCGCGCCGACACCTCTACAACTCCGGCTTGTGATCGAGCTGTTCGTGGGCTCCGACGGCGCGGCTCGTGGATGGGTGGACCATCGACGACACGGTGCCGGGTACGCCTGCACTCGAAGCCGGGCGCCGCGGGCCGGGCAGGCGGCGCGAAGCCAGAAACCGCGCGGCGGCGGACGTCGGCATTCCCGTGACCAGGGAATCCGAGGGCGGATCCAAGATCCGGACCAATACCGGGCCAAGACGCTGTGCAGAGCCTCGAGCATAGGCTTCCGCCCAGGTCATCGGGCATCATGCTCGTGTACCATCGCCAGCAGGGCTGATGCGTTCTCAGGTTTCGAGATCGAGCAGTTGGAGTGCGTGTTCGGATCGTGACCGGTAGTGGTCGGTGGCGGCGGTGATGTTCGTCCGGGAACTACTCAACCACGCTCGGCGTAACCGAGTTCAACTTCCGCGAGCCCAACGCCGGGACGATCTGGACATCGACGGAGCTGCTCACATGCCCCGCTGTCGAGTACTCCGTCATCTCGAGGCACGATCAGCCTTTCGGTAGGGAGCTGGGAACCAGCAGGGCTGGGTGGCTCCGCAGCCCAGAGGTCAGCAGCGCGGGGACGCGACGGCGACCGATGCTGACTGTTTGCTGACCTTGGCTCAAAAATCCTGTCTCTGACCTGCACATATGACCAAACGTCAGATGTTCTTCAAGGACCTTACGACGGCGGACAGTTCGCCTCGAATCCCGCACTCGTACGGGATGAATCTGCTGCGCTCGCGGACAAGTCGGTCCGCATCCGCTGACACGTGCGCAGCAAGGGGTACACAACCGTGCCTTCCTTCCCGCTCCCAGCAGGCCGGCCAGTGTCGGAAGCGCCGAATCCTGTGACCGGGAAACCCAGCATCGGAAGTCTCAGGGTGTGGTTTCGGCGCTTACCGGCGCGGGCCGATGCTCAGCTCAGGCGGGCTTTCAGGAGGCAGAATTCGTTGCCTTCGGGGTCCACCAGGCAGTGCCAGGGCTCCTCGCCGGTCTGGCCGATGTCGGCCGGGCGCGCCCCGAGCTTCAGGAGGCGTTCGAGTTCGGCGTCCTGATCCCGGTCGGTGGCGTTGACGTCGATGTGCAGCGGCAGCTTGCCGGCCTTGGGCTCGGTGGTGGGGCTGAAGACCAGAGTCGGCTGCAATCCGCCGAACCCTTCCCGTGGTCCGATCTCCACCGCACCGTCGTCGATGTCGAGCACGATGAAGCCCAACACCTCGCACCAGAACGCCGCCAACCGTTGCGGGTCCCGGCAATCGATCACCAGCTCGGAAATACGACAAGCCATAACCGGGACCCTACAAGGCATCAACCCCACACAGCCACTCCTTAAACAGCCCAGGGCCGCAAGGCAATGGGCACCCGGGAGCGGCAAGCCTGCCAAGTCCGCGCCCGGCTTTCAATGCCGCCCAGACCTTGACCAGTTGGCCGTGGGAACCAAGAGGTCACGCGGTTCCAGATCAAACCGGGTGGCAGGGGCTGGTCGGGTGGGCTGAGGCGGAGCCCGCGACCCTTTTCTGCCGTATGCGCCGTCCCCGCTCTCCAGTCCGGGTACTTGAACGCCGCCGCCCTCACCCGAGGTGACGTTCGCACTGATCGCGGACTTCTTCGACGCTGGAGAAGCTCCGCCCAGCCACTCCCCCGATGGGAACAAATCACAGGACGACCCGCACCAGCGTCGGCGATCTGTATGTCGTGGTCGTAGCGGGCTTGACCTTGACGCTGGGTCAACCCTCCATCCTTCCGGCAGAGCTTCCGCGCAGTCGCCCGGAACAGCTCCGCAAAGGAGGCAGATGACCATGACAGCCCCATCGATCGCCGGTCCGGCGATTCGCGTGCAGGGTCTCGAGAAGTCGTACGGAGAGCTCGAAGTGCTGCGCGGCGTGGACTTCGACGTGGCGCGGGGCACCATCTTCGCCCTGCTCGGCTCCAACGGGTCGGGCAAGACCACGACCGTGAGGATCCTCGCCACGCTGCTTAGGGCCGACGCGGGGACGGCGAGCGTCAATGGCTTCGACGTCGCCTCACAACCGGCGAACGCGCGGGAGTCCATCAGCCTCACCGGGCAGTTCGCGGCCGTCGACGAGATCCTCAGTGGTCGGGAGAACCTCGTACTCGTCGCCAGGCTGCGCCACCTCAAGGACCTGGGCGCGATCGCGGATGACCTGCTCGATCGTTTCTCGCTGACCGAGGCGGGCGCGCGCAGAGTGTCGACGTATTCGGGTGGGATGCGCCGCCGGCTGGACATCGCGATGAGCCTCATCGGGAGTTCGCCGGTGATTTTCCTGGACGAGCCGACGGCCGGGCTCGACCCCGAGGCGCGCATCGGGGTATGGGATGCGGTCAAGGAGCTCGCCGGCCACGGGACGACGGTGCTGCTCACCACGCAGTATCTGGACGAGGCCGAGCAGTTGGCCGACCGGATCGCGATCCTCCACCAGGGTCGGATCATCGTGAACGGCACCCTCGCCGAGCTCAAGCAGCTCTTCCCGCCCGCCAAGGTCGAGTACGTCGAGAAGCAGCCGACCCTGGAGGAGATCTTCCTCGCGGTCATCGGCGGCGGCGACAAGAGCGACGCCACTGGCACGACAACTGGGGGACGAGGATGACCGCGTACTTCTTCGGCGACACTGCTGTTCTCACGGGGCGGACCCTGCGCCATGTCACACGCAGCATGGACACCATCATCACGACCGTCATCACGCCGGTCGCCATGATGCTGATGTTCGTCTACGTGTTCGGCGGGGCGATCGACACCGGGTCGGTTTCGTACGTGAACTACATGCTGCCCGGCATCCTGCTCATGACCATCGCGTCGGGCATCTCCTACACCGCGTACCGGCTGTTCACCGATGTGAAGAGCGGGATCTTCGAGCGATTCCAGTCCATGCCGATCGCACGGTCAGGTGTGCTGTGGGCACATGTCTTCACCTCTCTGGTCGCCAACCTGATCTCGCTCGTGATCGTCGTGGGCGTCGCTCTGCTCATGGGCTTCCGTTCAGGGGCAGGTGCACTGGCCTGGCTCGCGGTCGCCGGCATCCTGCTCCTGTTCACCCTGGCGCTGACCTGGATCGCCGTGATCCCCGGGCTCTCCGCGGCGTCGGTCGAGGGCGCGGGCGCGTTCGCCTACCCGCTCATCTTCTTGCCGTTCATCAGCTCGGCGTTCGTGCCCACGGAGACCATGCCTGGCCCAGTTCGCTGGTTCGCCGAACATCAGCCGGTGACGTCGATCGTCAACACGATCCGCGACCTGTTCGCCCGGCAGCCGGTCGGCGACGACATCTGGATCGCGCTCGCGTGGTGCGTCGGCGTCCTCGTCGTGGCGTACGTCTTCGCGATGGTCGCCTATCGCCGGAAGATCGCCTGAGGCAGGCTGAGAGCCATGCTCACCATCAGCCAGCTTGCGGCGTATTCCGGGGTGACGGTGCGGGCGGTACGCCATTACCACCAGATCGGGCTGCTGCCGGAGCCCGAACGCGACCGATCCGGGTACCGGACCTACGACGCTGCCGCGGTCGTACGACTGATCCGGATCCACACCCTGGCAGATGCCGGCGTGCCGCTGGCCAGGGTGCAGGAACTCCTCGACGCCGGCCCGGAGGAGTTCTCCGATGGCGTCCAGGAGATCGACAAGGACCTGCGTGCCGAGATCCGGCGGCTGCAGGGCACGCGCAGACGGCTCGCCCGGCTCGCCGCCGGAGAGCACCTGGCGCTCCCCCAGAGCGTCGTGGACTACCTCGACCGGCTGCGCGGTCTCGGTGTCGAGGAGCGGTACATCGAGCTGGAGCGGGATGCCTGGATCATGATCGCCGCCCAGGTGCCGCACCTGATCGACGCCGTGATCGCCAAGAAGCACGAGCAGTTGGACGACCCCGACATGGTGCGGCTCTACAGCTTTCTCAGAGGGGCGCTCGACTGGCCGGCCGACGATCCACGGATCGTCGAAGTCGCCGACATCCTGGAACGCCTGATGATTCGCGCTGTGGAGGCCGGCGAGGTGGGTGCCGACGGCTTCGACGATCAGTTCGTCGACCTGCTGGACTCAACCATGGTCGAGTCCTCACCGGGCGCCGAGCGGGTGTTGGCGATTCTGAAGGAGCGTGGCTGGAGCGGCTGGACCCGCATCGAGCGAGTGCCTGCCGACAGGCTCAACACTGAGCTGCCACCTTCTTGAGAAGCCGTCTCTCAACCGATCTTGGAACGGGCAAGTCAAACAGAAAGCATTGGGGGGAGGTTGGCGGCTGCGTACTCGTCCGCCACGTGGAACACACTGGCACAACGTGGGCACTCTGCGCGGCCCATGAGATACGTGATCCCCTCAGCCAGTCGGTCCTGGCCGTCACGGACTGCGAGGTCGTACATCCACCGCCCCATGCCGTGCAGCTCCGCAACGGATACCGGCCGCAAGTCGCGCCGGTCGACATCGCCCGCGTCCCAGTCCCGGCAGGCCGAGTAGTACCCGTATCCGCCGATGGCGATGGTCACATTCAGGGAGCAGTGGGGACAGGCCACCTCGTAGAAGTCGTCGCTGAAGTCACCAACGGCGGCACTCCAGTGGAACTGCCCCTCGATCGCGAGGAGGGTGCGAAAGCCCCAGATGTAGTCGGCCGGACGCGTTTGGAGACGCTGGTCGACCAGTTCCCGCAGCTCCGCGATGGCGTCGGGGCTCTCCACGAACATGCGCTCGCCCTGGTCGTCCGTCATCGCGCTGCGCACGATCGCCCCGGCCATCTCCAGCGCTTGCGTTTCGCTCCGGGCGAGCGCGACCAGACGTGGCAGCGCGCCGAGACTCCCTGGGACGAGGGTCTCTCCCTCGATGCACAGCATGGTCCATAGCTCGAGCCACACGCTCTCGCTGCCAGCCCCTGCCTCTACCTGATCCAGCAGTACGGGCAGGAGCTCGGCGGTCCGAGGTACGTACGGGCGCCCCCACTTCGTCACCCCCACATTCAAGCGTGCCGAGAACCACCCCAAAGGCGGAGCTCCACGACCGCATCAGCTGGAGCATGTCCCTCACGTGCCCTATGTGGCGGGGTACACCGGGCAACCTCCCGGTCGGGTGATTTCCGGGCGTAGCCACACATCAACGAGAGGAAGTCGTCTCTTGGAGTTCGAGGATTTGTGCTTCGAGGTCAGCGATGCGCTTGTCGGCGAAGCGCAGGTTCGACCTGGCGCCTTCAAGACGTTCTTGCAAGGTGCGGTGTTCCCGGGTGAGTTGCTGCACACGGCGCTTGAGCGTGATGTTCTCGGAGGTCAGGGCCTGAACCGACTCCCCCGGAACCATCTGGTCGAGGTCACAGAGCTTTCCCATCAGCTCGCCGATCTGCTGCCGTTGCGCGAAGACCTCCTTCTGCGTGCGGCCGAGTTCGGCCTCCGCGTTCAGCGCGCGTTCGCGCCAGGACGCTTCGATCTGCTCGTGCTCGGCCTGGGCTGCTCGGAGCCGGTGGGTGCGGCTGCCGTCGACTGCATTGCTCACGAGCGCGCGGGCCTTGGAGTTCTCGTAGAGGAACGTGACGGACGCGCCGGCCCTTTCTGCGACGGCCCGGACTGTCAGCCGACCGCGTTCGCGGCGAAGCTGACCGATGGCCTTCTCGACCTGCGCGAGCTTCTGCGCGGTCTGGCGGCGGCGTGCGTCGATCGCTGCCGTAGTGGCGTGAGGTTTCATGCAGCCTCGCCCTCCGTGTCGAGTTCCGCGAGCTCACGCGCCCGGAACGTCGTGCTCCAGACCCGCCCGAAGTAGTCCTGCGGGCGGCGGAGGTCGAGCGAGAGCGCCTCTTCAAGGAGCCCGAAGCCCTCCAGGGCCTTCTCCAGGCCGGCGATCGCATGGGCCGTGGGTTCGAATACCTCGTGCAGATAGTCGGCGGTCGCGCTGTCCGGAGCTCGCTCGGCGAGCATCCGCCACTGCTCGCGCTTGCGGTGCCAGTAGACGAGGTCCGCTCCGGACATCACGAACTCCTGGCAGCTGTGGCAGTTCAGACCCCATGGACATGCGTCACCGTTGACGACGGGCTGGAAGGTGCAAAAGCCGCCCTCGGCGGGCGTGGATCTGCGGGTGAGGTCGATGGCCAGGGCCTCGGCTTCCGCGCGTGTCAGCGGCTCACCGCCCGCCAGGAGGACTCCGGGCTCGGCGGCTCCGGGGCCGCCGACCCAGACCGCCTCAAGAGCGGCGTTGAGCACGGGATCGGTGTTGGCGATGTGGACGTAGTGCTCGGCCATCGCCTCGGAGATCTGGCCGAGGTAGCGCTTGACGTGCGTCAGGTTCGCACCGGCCCGCAGCAGATTGGTGGCCAGCGTGTGGCGAGCCTGGTGGGGAACCGCCCCGCCGAGGTCGAGGCCCTTGACCCAGGTACTGAACTGCGTCGAAAACCATCCGTAGGAGACGCCCTTCAGGCCCCGCCTGTTGGAGGTCGCGCGGGGAAAGAGCGCCAGTTCCAGCCGGTCGGTGGCGGATGGCAGGCGGCCGTTGCGCTGGATGAAGCGGTCGATGGTCTTCGCCTGCCTGGACTCCAGCTGCTGGAAGAGCCGTTCGGAGATGCGGATGCCCTCGTCGAAGTTCCCGACCTTCGTCTGGTCGTGCCAGAACATCGGGATCTTCCCGTGCCGGTCGATGCACTCCAGACGGAGGTTGAGTACCTCGCTGCAGCGGCGGCCGGTGATGACGAGGGCCTCCCAGACATCCCGCAGCCCGCGGTCGTCGCAGTCCAGAGCCTCGAGGTCCGCGAGGCTCTGCGCAGAGGCCAGGGCCTTGGCGACGTCGTCGGAGAACGGCTTGCGGCGGCCGACCTTCTTCTGGACCCGGGGCAGGACGACGATGAAGGCCCGGTCCAGGCCGATCCGGTCCGCCGCCCCGGTCTCCAACGCGTCGCGAAGCAGCCGCCGAGCTCCGTTGAGGTTGTCGCAGGCGATGCCGTCCGTCATCACGCTGGTGCCGTTGCGTCCTTGCTTGCGAAGCCCGAGCGACTCCAGACCGTGCTGGGCGCGATGCCGCTGGTCGGCGATGAAGTCGACCATGTGGGTCTCGGTGAGTGTGGTGGGTTCGTGGCCGCCACCGGGAGCCTGCGCCTGTGGGAAGGCGGACAGCTCGATGCAGCCGCGGCGTCTGGCGTCGAAGGGGTTGCGGGAGCGGGGCGGCTTGGCGGTGAGCTCGGCTGCCAAGTTGTCCCAGAGCAGGTCGCGGAGCCACCGCTGGGAGATCTCGGTGAGGTCGATGTGGCTCTCGGTGTGCGGGAAGCGGACTCCGAAGTGTTCGGTCTCGATGAAGCCGGCGTCCTTGGTGTCCTCGCGGGTGAAGTAGATCAGCCGCAGGTGCTTGAGCATCGCCTTGGCGACATACCGGCCCTGCTGAGGGCAGGCGTCCAGGTCAAGGTCGACCAGAGTGTTCACGTCCTGTTCCCGGCAGGAGTCGGCGGCGGCCTGGGCCCAGAGCGGCGGCCAGCTAGCTCCTTCCTCAGCGCCTTGGGCGTGGTGGACCATAGCCCACTGGATCTCCGCCTTGGCCAGGGGCCGAAGCCCCTTGAGGGACAACCTTCCGTTCGCCCGGCGATGCCGAATCACGCACTGCGTGCACCACCGGCGGAACCGTTCCTCGTCGGTGAAGAGGAGCTGCGGTCGTCCGCCCTTTGCCAGTATCCGGGACCAGTTCGTCTCCATGCGGGCGCCGCCCGGCCGGCCATCACGGCGGTACTGCCTCTCGTGCCGATAGCACAGGCAGAGCGGGGAGACGGCACGCTCGGCGCAGCCCGCAACCCGGCAGTCACCGAACGCGGGATAGGCTCTGGCGGCGGCCACCCACGTCTCGAAGGCGAGTGGGTGGCCTGTCCGTTTTTCATGATCCCTGCGCCGCTGGTCCCACTGATGCTCGTGGAGGTAACACAGCTGGTTGCCACTGAACGCGGGGATATCCGGGCAGACCAGGCAGTCAGGGGTGACGTGCCAGGAGGAGGCAGACTTCAAGGGCTCGGCGACGTGAAGGAATTCGGTGACGTTCCCGCCGTTGTTCCGCAGCTCGAACCACTGCCGCTTGTGAGCCTGGCAGAACTCCCGGCCGGAGTCCGAAGCTCTCTGGCAGCCCCCGACCTTGCAGAGCCAGCCGTAGGCGGGATGGTGCCCCGGGACGATGATGACGTCTTCGCGGAAGAGCGGGTCAAAGGTGGGCGCCGCGATCAGGGCCCGCAGCAGTTCCAGGCGGTCGGATGTCGTCCGCGATCTCGCGGTCCCGTTCGGCGCCGTGCTGATGAGGTGGAGCGATTTCATTCCTCACCCCAGACGCTCTTCAGCGCGGTCGTGAACTCTGGCGAGTGCAGGTCGGGGTGGCCGTAGACCTCGTCGACCATCTGCATCGAGGCCCAGTTTCCGGCCGCCTTCGCCACCAAGGGCTTGCCGCCGGAAGCGTCCATGACGTCGTTGGTGAACTGATGACGAAACGCCTTGGGCGTGATCCGCCCTGGCAGCTGTGCCCTGTGGCCGGCCCGGCGGAGCATCCCGCGTGCCGCGTCCGCCGTCCACGGCTCCCCGCGATGCGGGCCGGCCAGCTGGATCAGGAGCATGCCGTGCCCCGCGGCGTACTTCGCGTAGTCCGTTGAATGACGTCAAGCCGTCTTCCGAGGATCCGGCGATCGTTGAGCAGCTGAACAATGACTACGTCCAGTCGGATCAGCACAACGACGTCAAGCGCTTCAGTGAGTTCCTCGCCGAGGACTTTATCGTGCAGACTCCGGGCGTCACGCGGAACCGTGCCGAATTCTTGGAGTACATAGCTAAGCCACGTCCTTTCAAGGATCTTTCGGTACATGACGTCAAGATCCGAATCCTCAGTGACGTTGCGCTAATCCATGGCCGCAGCACGTACACCGTGCTCGCTGATCGCCGCCGGGCAGGGGCAGCCACCTCAGCTCACGGCATCGATGAGATGAAGAGCACCCGCGACAGCTGGTAGCGCGGTCCGAACCTGACGCAATTCGGGGTGCTGTCGCCGGGGCTGTCCTGCGACGACACCCCGTCACCTCGGCTTGCGTGAGATGTCGTCCGCAGCTTCACTGCATGCGGATGATCGTCTTTCCGTTGACTTTCTGGGCCGGGTTGAAGGCGGCGACAGCGTCGTCGAGGTTCGCGACCTGGCCGATATGCGTCCGCAGACGTCCCTCCCGTACCCGCCGGGCGATCTCGCCCAGCTGGGCGCGGTCGGAGACGACAACGAAGTCGACCGCCAGGCCGTCGGCCGGCCGCACCTCCGGCGGGCCGGTGACGGTGACGAATGTTCCTCCACCTCGCACCAGCCGGGCCGATCGAGCGCCGATGTCGCCGCCGAATACGTCGAAGACGAAGTCGACTCCGCCGACGTCTTCCAGCGTGTCGTTGTCGAGGTCGACGAACTCGTGCGCGCCGAAGTCGAGTGCGCTCTGGTGGTGGGCGGCGCGTCCGGTGCCGATGACGTGCGCACCGGCCTCTCGCGCGAGCTGAGCCACCATCGATCCGACCGCGCCGGCGGCGCCGTGCACGAGCACGCTCTGCCCCACCGAGAAGTGCCCGTGCTCGAACAGTCCCTGCCAGGCAGTCAGGCCCGTCATCGCGACGCTCGCGCCGACCGTGAAGTCGATGTCGCCGGGCAGCGGCGCGAGGTTGCGCGCCTCGACGACGACGTACTGCGCGAGGGTGCCGTCGCGGGTCCAGTCCGTGAGGCCGAACACGCGCTGCCCGACCGACAGCCCTGCCGTTCCATAGGTGAGAGAGGTGACCACGCCCGCCACCTCGTGTCCGGGGATCGAGGGCGTCCGATTCCGGCCGAGGCGATCGACCCAGGTCGAGGGCCACTCCAGCTCGTCCCCGGTGAATCCCGACGCATGAACTTCGACGACGACGTCGCCGTAGTTCGCGCCGTCAAGGCTGGCGAGGCGCGCCGTCTCCGGATCGGGTCGTTCAGCCAGCGTCATCCCGGCGGTTCCGGCGTGGGGGTCAGTGACCACGATTGCTTTCATTTGTGTTTCCTCCTTCTGTACAAGCTCTGTCCGTTCCCGTCGCGAGGTGGACGGGAACGGTGTGCGTGCCGGGCGCCACAACGTGTTCGGCCGGTTGGGCAGGGTCGTCGGGCCGTGGCGCAGACCCTGCAGGGTCACGTTCGCGTCGATGGGAAAGCCCGGCTGCCACTGCAGGCAGTGGTTGGGAGGCCGCTCGCCTGGCTGGTCCGATCTCGTGATGAGTTTCGCCGGTATCGCCACCCACTCAGTCGCGTGCGTAGCTGCTCCGGCCCGCTGCTGCTCACTACTGCCCGGCGCTAGGAGTTGTCGTCAAATGTCACGCCCACATCAGGAGCGAGGCGAGGGTGACGGCTGCTTGGTAGGACTCGGCGGTCTTGTCGTAGCGGGTCGC
>LRTP01000505.1 GCA_001550305.1 Streptomyces diastatochromogenes | reverse complement strand
CCTCGAGAGACTCGCAAGTCGGTTCGGTCGCAGAGTAAGCAGGTGCTGGCAGGGCCACAACAAGGCTCGCCGTGCAGACCGAACCGGAGGGACCGCTCCACCGTGCAAACAGGTCCATCGCGCCGCCCGCAGCCGTCATAGATTCTGGTCTGCCCGGCACCGGGGAGGCACCCCACCACGGCGGCCCGAGCCGAGATCCTCGCGTTCCTGACCGAACGACCGGGCCCTCCCGGCACCCCCACCACGGGGAGCCGGGCCGCTCAGACCCGCGAGGCGGGCGCGGAGTGAGACACAGATGCCTGCCTGTGCCCCTGTCCGCTCTGCCTCGCTGTATCCGGGCCGCACGCGGCGTCCAGGCCACGGACCGAGCTCGTCGGCACGCTGAAGAACAAAGGGTGCCATCCCTCAGCGGCTAGTGCCGCATCAGGCAACGTTCGCCCTGTCGACGACGGCGCGTAGGTGCCGGTCGTCGGCATGGCGGTTTCGCCAGATGATGTAGCGGCGGATCATGCTGCCCTGCTCTTTGTGGGTGGCGTGGTCGGTGCCGTCGAGGGTGAAGTAGCGCAGTGCGGTGAACTGGGCCTCGATCCGGTTGAGCCAGGAGGAGTTCGTCGGGGTGTAGGCGATCTCGACGTTGTTCGCTGCGGCCCAGGTGCCGACCCGCTGGCACTTCCTCGTGGTCAGGTGCGGGGAAAAGTTGTCGCAGATGATCGCGATACGGACCTTGTCCGGGTAGAGGGTGCGCAGGTAGCGGCAGAACTCCAGGAACTGCGTCCGCTTCTTGACCGGCTTGATGTGTCCGTAGAGCTTGTCCTTGGCCAGGTCCAGGGCCGCGAACAGGTGTCGCACGCCGCCGTAACGGTTGTAGGTCGCTCGCCGCCGTCGGCGCGGTTCGCGATCTGGGTCCTTGTGCTTGCCGCCGCGCTCGGCCCACTGCCGGCCCGGGTGGGGCATCAGGTTGAGCGGCCCGAACTCGTCCATGCAGAAGATGACTTCGGGCTCGCCGTCCTCGGGTATGACCTCGCCGTCGGCGATCGCGTAGAGGTGCTCGACGCGGGCCTTCTTGGCCGCGTAGTCCGGGTCGCGAGAGGTCTTCCAGGTACCCAGCCTCCCCTCCGCGACCTCAGCCGGCCCGCCCTCCTCGCGCATGCCGGCGAGCGTCGACTTGCCCGCGCCGGAGGCGCCGATCAGCACGATCAGCCCGTTCTCGGGCAGGTCCGTGTACAGCGGCGGGGTCATTCGGCGTCTCCTTGCGGGTCGAGGGAGCGGGCAGCCCAGTTCAGGCGCTGCCCGGCGTTGTCGGTGATCAGGGCGGCGGCTTCGTGCAGAGGGCAGGAGGCGTCGCCGTCGCGGTCGGGCTCGATCTGCTCCGCCTTGCGGGCGGCGGTGCTGACCAGCTGCGCGAGCGCGGGGAAAAGGCCGCCGGGGACGTCGATGTCCTCCTGGAGCTCGCGCAGGATCACGGCGAGCTCCGGGCCGTCGACGTCGTCGGCGTTCAGGTCGTCCTCAATCTGCTGGAGGGCAAGCTGGGCGATGCCGAGCGAGGCACGGACGCGGTCCAGCCGGGTGCGGGAGCGGCCAGTCACCGGATCGTCGCCCCGGTGGTGGCGATGAGCGCTGCGGCCGTCTCCCAGCCGTGATGCCAGGCGCTGTCCAGGCAGTACGCGCCATTGATGCCGTGATCGGCCAGGCCCCAGAAGTTGCCCTTGCCGGTCTTCGTGGCGAGCGTCTCCAAAAGGCCGCCCGGCACCCTGCGGTCCGCGGCGTAGTGCGTGACGAAGGACAGGGCGAGCGCGGCTGCGGCGGCACCGGGGTGCAGGCGGATACCCAGGACCCGGGCGCCGGCCCCGACCGCGAGGGCCTGGGTGGCGGTGTAGGTGAGGCAGTTCTCTATGGTTTGTAGGTGTGTCGTGCACTGTCGCGTCACCCACAAGAGGGCTGCTGTGTACGACGGTTCGCGTTGCCGTGTCGTGCACGTCGGAGTTGTCGTTGAAAGCGCGTGGCTCATCAGACGGTCTCCGGAAGACTCCGCCCTTTCCCTGTACGCATGCCGTCGGGTCAGCGGTACTGGACCGTGCTTGACGAAGACCGGCTGGCGCCCGTACCGGCGGCGGACGAGTTCTTGCGACACGTGCGCTTTGGTCGTGATCAGGCCGAGTCGACGACGCGTACATACGCCGGGGCGGTCGCGCTCTACCTGACGTGGTGCGGGTGCACCGGGCGGGATTAGACGACGGCGGCGGGTCGCCTGGGCAGCTTCATGTTCTGGCTGCGGTACTCGCCCGGCGACGGCACTTCGGTGGTGGCCAGGCCCGGGAGCGAACCGGTCCGCGGGCCGCGCCGGATCAACACCGTGCTGGCTGGCGTCCGCGAGTTCCTCACGCACGCCACGACGCTGGGCACGGTGCCCACGTTCGTGCTGTCCCAGCTCTACGAGGTCGCCGACGACCGTGACCTGCCGATGCAGGCCCGCGGCGAGGGCAGCGGGCTGCGCTACTACGCCAAGGCTCGGCACCGGGCCGCCGAGCCGGGCGAGCCGGTCGGCCGCGCAAGCGACGAGGATGTCCTTGCCCTGCTGCGGGTCTGCCGCTCGGCCCGGGACCGGTTCATCGTCCTTCTGCTGGCCAGGGCCGGGTTGCGTCGGAGCGAGGCCGTGGGCCTTCGGCGCGAGGACATCCACTTCGTTCTGGACGCCAGCGTGCTGGGCTGCCGGATTCCCGGCTCTCACCTGCACGTCGTGCGCCGGGACAACGACAACGGCGCCTGGGCAAAGTCGAAGCGATCGCGCGCCGTCCCGGTCGACTTCCTGCTGGTGCAGGCCTACGACCAGTACGTCGTCGAACGAGACGCCTGCCGCGAAGCCCGCAACAGCGACTTCGTCCTGGTGAATCTGTTCCGAGCGCCGCTGGGGGCACCCATGCCGCCCGGCGCCCTGAACGACCTGTTCAGCCGGCTCTCGCACAGGGCCGGACTGGCCGACGGCGTCCACCCCCATGCCCTGCGGCACGGATTCGCCAGCAACGCCGCCGACGCTGGCGCCGTCCTGGACGAGATCGCCGATCTGCTCGGCCACGCGCACGCCTCCAGCTCCGAGGTCTACCTGCACCCCGACCCGCAACGCCTGCGGTCCGCCGTCGAACGGGTCGGCGCTCTCGCTCCCAGGGGGAACGGATGACCACGGCCCTGCAACTGGTGCCCGCTCCCGCATCAGACCTGCTGCCTGCCCGCGCGAAACGGCTGCGCGCTCTGATCCGACCGGAAACGCTGGACGTTCTGAACTGGGACGAGAAGTCCCGGATCCTTCGGCCCTCACCGGACCACCCTTTCCTCAGCATGCATATCTGCGCCCGTTCCGGCTGCTGGGCAGCAGCTCGGAAGACGGAACTGGGGTTGTGCTCGGCCTGCCGCAGCGTCTGGAAGCGGAGCGGCAAAACGCCGGAGGACTTCCTGGCCACCGAGCCAAAACAGATCAGCAACACCTCGGGCGGATGCGCGGTCCCCAAGTGCCGGCGCCCCTGGACGTCATCCCGCACGCAGATGTGCATGCGGCACCGCGAGTTGTTCACGAAGCTGGGGCGTCCGCCGCTGGAAGAGTTCTTCGCCGACCCGCGCGTTCGCCCGCTGCCGGGCTTCGGCCTGTGCTCGGTGGACGCCTGCCACCGGCATCAGGCGAACAGCTCGAACGCGTTCTGCCCTCCCCACTGGGTGAGGTGGCAGGAGGCACAGGTCCCCGACGCTGATTTCGAGACGTGGTGCCGCACCGAGCCCGGCACGGCGGAGTCCACCGCGCTGAGCCTGCGCGGTCTGCCGGCCCTGGTGACCGCCGAGATCCTCTACGTCCTTCAGGCCCGCACGGACGCCGAGGTCAAGACCCCGCCCGTCCTGCTGCGCGGCGTCGTCCGGCACCTGCGCGAGCAACGCGTCGAGCAGTTCGACGACGTCCAGGTGCCCCGCAACACCCACCTGAGCGGCATGGCCAACCGCATGCGCCGCACACTCGCGGCCGCCGTCTCCACACCTGAGCTGGAACAGATCAAGGACGTCTGGAACATGGGCGCCTTCGGACTGGGCCAGTGGCGCAAGATGGACTTCACACCGTTGCACCAGGAGTGGATGCGCCGGGCCTGCAAGACGTGGGTGCTGGACGAGATCCCCCGCCGCTACGGCAAGAACATTCCCAACAGCCTCTCCGAGATGATCCTCTGCCTTCGCTACCTCTCGCAGAGCCTGGTCCGCTCCCGCGAGGGCGGCGGACAGCACATGGCCGCGCTCGGCCGACGTGACATCGAAGCGTTCACCCAGTACATCGCCCACCTGGAACACACCGGCAAGATCAGCGCCTTCCGCCGCACGACGGTCTCGCGCTTCACCGGCCGGTTCCTGCGCGAGATCCGAGACCTGGGCCTGACCCGGCCCGGCGAGATCCTCGCCGACCTGCCGGACGACTTCGCACTGCGCAGGCATGACATGCCCCCGGTCATCACCGAGGAAGGACCAGGCAGAGCTTTGCCGAAGGAGATCCTCAGCCAGCTCTGCGAGCGGCTGCCCACCCTCGACCAGATCCGTGACGGCAGCGACGACGCGCGCGCCGCAATCGAGGTCCTCGTCGACACCGGACGGCGCCCCGACGAGATCGGGTGCCTGCCCTGGGACTGCCTGGAGACCGACGAGCACGGCAAATCCGTACTCGTCTACACCGACTTCAAGAACAACCGCGTCGGCTGCCGCCTGCCGGTCCCGGACTCCACCGCAGAGATCGTCGTCCGGCAGAAGAAGGCCATCCGCGCCCGCTTTCCGGACACCGAGCTGTCCAAACTGGTCCTCTTCCCCCGGCCCCGGCAGAACTCCGAGGGCACCCAGCCGTTCCGGATGCAGCACATCGGTAACGTCCACCGCCGCTGGGTCAACGCCATGCCCCCATTGCTGCTGGCCGACGGCACCGAGTTCCCCAAGCTGGAAGTCGTGCCCTACTCCTACCGGCACTCCTACGCCCAACGGCACGCCGACGCCGGAACCCTGCCCGACGTGCTCCGCGAGCTCATGGGTCACAGATCATTGCAAACTACACAAACCTACTATCGGGTGACCGAGAAGCGGACCCGGTTCGCGGTCGACAAACTCGTCTCGCACCAGTTCGACCGGCACGGCAACAAGATCTGGACCCAGGCCCGCCAGCTCCTGGAGCACGAGCACGCCCGCCTGCGGATCGGCCAGGTGTCCGTCCCCTACGGGATCTGCGTCGAGCCGAGCAACGTCAAGGCCGGCGGCCACGGCTGCCCGTTCCGGTTCCGCTGCGTTGGCTGCGACCACTTCCGAACCGACCCGTCGTACTTGCCGGAGCTGCGGGCCTACCTCGACACCCTGCTCCGGGATCGCGAACGCCTCGCCTCAGCAACCGACTTGGATGCTTGGGCCCGCACCGAGGCGACTCCCTCCGAGGCGGAAATCAAGCGCATCCGCACTCTGATCCGCCGCGTCGCGACCGACCTGGACGGGCTCACGGACGACGAACGCGCCCAGATCGCGGAGGCCACGCGGACCCCGCGCAAGAATCGCGCTGTCTCCCTGGGCATGCCCGGCATCCGTCCGCCGGAGCCGGACCTGCGGCTGGAGCGTGACGCGTGAGCTCATCACCGGACCACCTGGCCCGAGCACGGGCAGCGGACTCCGACCGGCGACGCACCCGTGTCCTCAAGGTCCTCGACAAACTGGCCGCAGACGGCGAGGAGATCACCGTCTCCTCCGTTGCCCGCGCCGCCGGCGTCCACCGCAGTCTGATCCACCGACACGGTGACCTGCACGCGGCCGTCCTCGCCCGCGCTTCCGAACCGCCGCCCGGCACGGCGACCGGGACGCAGGTCAGCCGCCAGTCGCTGCTGGCCGACGTCGCAAATCTGACGGCCCGCAACAGCCGTCTGTCCGCGCACATCACCCGGCTCGAACGGCGGCTCTCCGAGGCGCTGGGACAGGCGGCTTGGGAAGCCTCCGGCCTCGGCGCCCCCGCCGACCTCGAAACGCTCACCTGCCGAATCGTCGAACTGGAGCAGCAGATCCTCGACCTTCGTGCCGCACTCGCAGAACGGGACGAGGACCTCGCCGCCGCACGCGCCGCGAACCGGGAGCTGATGGCACAACTGAACCGCTGAATATCAGTTTGACGTCCCTCGCCGAACGGTCTGATCGTCCGAATGCTGGGGCTTCAGGCGGTTGATCGGTGGGAGAATCGGATCCGTGACGACCGGATTTGGGGACTTCGAGCTGACCATGGATGAGCTGCGCGTTGTCGCACGCTACGTTGCGGAGAGCGCTGAGGAAATTCTCCCTGTGTTCGAGGCCGCCAACCCCGGCGATCCTCGACCTTGTGCAGCCATCGACGCCGCACGGGAGTTCGTGAACGGCGCGAGAAGGACCAAGCTCCAGCGCATCACCTCCTTGGATGCTCACCGCGCGGCGAAGGAAGCGGCCACCGAAGCCGTACGGCTCGCCGCGCGCGCCGCCGGCGACGCTGCCTCTGCGGCTTACCTTCATCCGATTGCGAAAACCACCCAGGTAGGTCACATCCTGCGAGCGGCTGCAAGCGCAGCGCTCGTGGGGGAATTGAACGCAGGCGGTGATTTCGCCGTCGGGCTCAAGCTGATCGAGCAGGCTCGACAACGCGCCACACCGGTCTTGATCGATGTCCTCAACCGGTACCCCCTCGCACCGACCGGCAAGAGCCGTACTGCACAACTCATGACCATCTTGGACACATCCTTGCGCACGTCCCGCTAAGGGAGACGGGTGCGGCTCGTTTTCGGTGAGGGATCCGCCCAGCTCAGCGAGGTTGCTACGGACGAGCCGCACCCAACGCGCTCAGCGTTCAATCCTGGCCGTTTCGCCCCTGGCCCCGCCCTCGCTGCTCGGACAGGTATCAGCGGCGGGTTTCGATCTTCAGGTCGCCTGCGGTCACGGTGCGGATGTGGTCACTGGCGAGCAGGTCGTGCGGGTAGCCGAGGTCGATCGCGCTGACCTTGTCGAGGCGGGCCAGCTGATCGGCAGCGAAGCCGACCTCCAAGGCACCCAGATTTCCCAACAACTGCTCGGGGGTGCGAGCGCCGATGACGGGTGCCGTCGCGGCCGGGTTCTGCAGGGTCCAGGCCAGGGCGACCTGAGCGGGTGTGCGTTCCACCTCCGCGGCTACCTCCCGCACGACGTCGGCGATGGCGAGGGTTCGTTCGGTGACCATGCCCAAACCGGCGTTGAAGCTCTTGCGGTTGCTTTCACCGGAGTCAGCGCCCGTCGCGGTCAGATCGGCGCGGCTGTACTTGCCGGAAAGCACGCCGCCGCCCAGCGGTGAGTACGGGGTCACCCCCAGCCCCATCGCCCGTGCCATCGGGATCAGGTCACGTTCTCCGCCTCGGTTGATGAGGCTATATTCGATCTGTAGCGCGACCAGCGGTGACCAGCCGCGCAGGTCGGCGATCGCTTGCATGCGGGAGATCTCCCAGGCCGGAGCGTTGGATATCGCCACGTACAGGACCTTGCCCTGCCGGACCAGATCGTCCATGCCACGCAGGATCTCCTCGACCGGTGTTGTGAAGTCCCACACATGCAGGAAGAGCAGATCGATGTAGTCCGTATTCAGCCGCCGCAGGCTGGTCTCCACAGACGCGAGCAGGCTCTTGCGGTGAGCGCCCCCGGAGTTGGGGTCACCGGGTCGGCGCTGCGTCGTGTATTTCGTTGCCAACACCAGGTTGTCGCGGTTGTCGCGAGTGAATTCGCCCAGCATGCGTTCGGAGCTGCCGTCGGTGTAGGCCCTGTTCTCGTATAGCTACGGCGAACGGACATGTAGCGCAGGGTGAGGCTCGGGGCTAGAGCGAGCGCGAGGGTCGACGGCACAGCGATCGGCGGTGGCAGCGATTCAGCTTCGAGGTTCACTTACTGACTTCGGCGCATCAGGGTGACGCTGGGTCGTCGAAGGCCAGGCCGGTGCCTGCTATGAAGCCGTCAAGAGTGTCGGGCCGGTACTGGAG
>LRTP01000504.1 GCA_001550305.1 Streptomyces diastatochromogenes | reverse complement strand
CGGCGGCGGGCCTGCGGTCGCCGTGCAGCGCGTCGCGCACCAGGACCGCCGCGTCGGCCAGCGTGGGATGGTCGAACACCAGCGTCGCCGGCAGATCGAGACCGGTCGCCGTGCCCAGCCGGTCGCGCAACAGCACACCGCCGAGCGAGGTGAGTCCCTGTGCCGTGAAGGGCAGTTCGGGATCGAGCGACTGCGCGGAGACGTCGAGCGTGCGGGCGGTCTCGTCGAGCACCAGGTCCAGTACGGCGTCGGACGCGGCCGTCAGCCGCGCACGCAGCGCCGAGGACGCGGCCGCACGTTCGGCGGCGAGCCGCTCCGTCAACTGCTCGGCGAGTGCCGACCGGACGATCTTCCCGGAGGGCGTGCGGGGGATCGCGGGGGTCGGGTAGATCTCGTCCGGCACCTTGAAGCCGGACAGCCGCTCGCGGCAGTCGGCGAGCGACCGAGCCGCGTCGAACCCGTCCGGTCCCGGGACGACGAAGGCGACCGGCACCTCGCCCAGCACGTCGTGCCGGCGGCCGACGACAGCGGCGTCGGCGATGTCGGGACGGGCCAGCAGTACCTGTTCGACCTCGGACGGGTTGATGTTCTCCCCGCCCCGGATGATGAGTTCCTTGACCCGGCCGGTGACATGGAGATGGCCGTTCGCGCCGAGCCGGCCCAGGTCCCCGGTGCGGTACCAACCGTCGGAGAACGCCTTCGCGGTGGCGTCCGGACGGTTGTGATAGCCCGTCATCAGTCCGGGGCCGCGGACCCAGATCTCCCCGTCGGCCCCGTCGGTGACCTCGGCACCGGTGGACGGATCGGTCAGCCGCACCGAGAGCCCCGGCAGCGGAGGCCCGCTGGAGGCATCGTCACGGGGTCCGTCGAGCCGCTGGACCGCGATCTTCCCGCAGGTCTCCGTGGAGCCGTAGCCGTCGAGCAGGGGAGCACCGAGGACACGGCCGACGTCCGCCTTCAGCTCAGGGGGACAGGGCGCGCCCCCGGTGACGCACAGGCGCAGTGACGAGGACACCGGGGCCGCCGTCTCCCGCAGCGACTCCAGCAGGAGGCGATAGGTGGCGGGCACCCCGGCCAGAATGGTGAACGGCTCGGCGGCCAGCGCCTGGGCGACGCTCGCACCCGGGGCGAGGAGGCGTGCGCTCGCACCGACCGCGATCACTCCCATCAGGCACAGCGAGTGCGCGAAGGCGTGGAACATGGGCAGGGGCCACAGCAGTCGGTCCTCCGCCCGCAGCCCGTGCGCCGGCACGTAGGCCGCCGCCACCGACCACAGGGCGGCACGCTGGGTGGAGACCACGCCCTTGCTCTCCCCGGTCGTGCCCGAGGTGTAGAGAATCCACGCCGGATCGTCGAGACCGAGGTCGTCCCGGGGCGCCACACCAGGATCCGTCCCGGCCAGGTCCTCGAAGGCGAGCGCGTCGGCGGGCGGGTCCTCGAAGGCGAACGTGTCGGCGGGCAGGTCGCCCGGGCCGACGACGGCCACCCGTAACTCGGGCCGCACGGCGGCCAGTCGGGCGACCCGGGGGGCGAGCGACTCCTCGGTGATCACCAGGACCGCGCCGCTGTCGTCGAGGAAATACCCCAGCTCCTCGGCCGACGCACCGGGGTTCAGCAGCACTCCGATGGCCCCGGCCCGCAGCACCCCGAGACAGCTCTCCACGAGCTCCACCCGGTTGCCCAGATGGATCGCGACCCGCTCCCCGCGCCGCACTCCGAGCCGCGCCAGATGCCCCGCCAGCCGGCCGGTGCGCTCCTCCAACTCCCGGTAGGTGACGGCGCGGCGGCCGTCCACGTAGGCGGTCCTGCCTCCCCGCCGAGCCGAATGCTCCTTCAGCGTGCCGGTCAACACACGCACCAACTCGCCCTGGAACTCGGCCATTTCCCACCCCTACGACTTCGACCGCAGACCACTCGCCGTAACCGTACGTCAGCCGAAGTCCCGTTCAGCGGCGCTGCAACCCGGCGGCGCGTCGGCCGCCGCTGCACACCGTCCCGCCTCCGACCTTCCGGAGGCGGGGCCTTCTTGCTCAGTCCGCGCCCGGACGGGCGATGCGTTCGACACGCGGCTCGGCGAGCCTGGCGTAGTCCGCCCCGGACATGGCCAGCGAACGGTCAAGGCGGGCGGCGTTGAAGTAGAGGCACGGCCGCGCGACGACGTCCGGATCGGCGACGAGTTCGAGTGCGGGGTCGAAGCTGAAGGGCAGGACGGTGCCGGGGACGGCATGGGCCAGTCGCTCCGCCGTGGCGGCGTCGCAGAATCCGACGTACCGGGCCGCGAACAGCGTGCGGATGGCGTCGAGGTCCACACGCCGGTCCCCGGGAACGACCGCGAGCACGTGGCGAGTGACCCGCCGGTCGATCTTGACCATCAGGACGAGGCACTTCGCGGCTTCGGACACCGGGTGCCCGCGCAGTGCGCTGACCGTCTCGGTGGTGCCTTCCGGTTCGTGGTCGATGAGTTCGTACGCGGTCGCGGTGCTGTCGAGCAGGCTGATCAGACGCTCGTAGGTGCCGTTGTCCGGCAAGGGGACTCCTCGATGTGGGTGGTGCGGTGGGTGCGTTCGATGTGCTGTCCCCAGTACGTTCCGGTGACCATGAGCGCGGCGCCGAGGGCGGCGAGGACGGTGAACCCTTCGCCGCCGAGGCAGACGCCGACCACGACCGCCCAGACCGGTTCGGTGCCCAGCAGCAGACTGGCCCGGCTGGGAGAGCTCTTCTGCACCGCCCAGGTCTGGGCGAGGAAGGCGAACACGCTGCAGAACAGGGCGAGATAGACGAGCTGACCCCAGACCGCGGCATCGACCCGAGTCAGCGTCGGCAGGGCGCTCGCGGCGGGCACGACGAAGAGCGCCGAGCCGACAGCCGTCTGGACGGTCGTGAGCTGCAACGGCCGCACGACGCGGCCCTTCGTGAGCCGCCCCACGAGTGCGACATGTGCCGCGCGCACCACCGCGGCGGCGAGCATCAGCAGGTCGCCGATCCCGGGGGTGTGGAAGCCGTTGCCGGACATGAGCAGGGCGACGGCCAGCAGACACACACCCGTGGCGGCGAAGAAGCGCGGAGGCAGCCGTCCGTTGTCCGTCGTGCGGTCCAGCAGTGGGGTGAGCACGATGGTGAGGCTGATGATCAGTCCGGCGTTGGCCGCGCTGGTGTGCGCGACACCGTACGTCTCCAGAACCAGGACAGCGGCCTGGGTGATCCCCAGCACAGCCCCGGCTCGTACTTCGTCCCGCGTGCAGCGCTCCTTCCGGCGGGCGGCGACGAGGGCGAGGCAGGCGATCGCGGAGATCGCGTACCGCGCGAACAGCACCACCAGGACGGGCAGGGCATGGGTGGCCGTCTTCGCGGCCAGGTAGCTGGAGCCCCAGACGATGGCGACAAGGAGAAGCACTGCGTCAGTGCGGCGGGTGTGGAACACGCCCCTACGCTGCACTGTTCCCACCCTGAAGCCAAGAACGATGTTCTTCAGCGAACCTGAAGCATCACTACACTGAGCAGGTGAATGAGCGACAGTTGCAGATCTTGCGGGAGCTCGGCGAGTCGGGAAGCGTCACCGCCACCGCCGAGGCGCTGTTGATGACGCCCTCGGCGATCTCCCAGCAGTTGCGGCTGCTGCAACGCTCCATCCCGGTCCCTCTCACCGCACGTGACGGCCGACGGCTGGTGCTCACCGATGCCGGGCAAGCCCTGGCCCGTGCCGCGATCGAGGTGGAGACCGCGATGGCCGCGGCACGGCACGCGATCGACGAGTTCGTCGACCAGCCGGACGCGGGCGTGTCGGTGGCGGCCTTCCACAGCGCGGCCTCCGCGTTCTTCCCGCTCCTGCTGCTCGGCCAGACAGGAACTGGACGCCCGCGGCTCTCGCTCGCCGACGAGGACGTCGCGCAGGACCACTTCCCCGGACTGACCCGGGACTACGACCTCGTACTCGCCCACCGTCTCGACCAGGCGCCGCCGTGGCCGGACACGGTCACCGCCGACACGCTGCTGCGTGAGCCGCTGGACGTCGCCCTGCCGGCCGGGCACCCCCTGACCGCCAAACGACGTCTGACCCCGCGCGACGTCGCGGACCAACCCTGGATCACCGTCCACGACGGGTTCCCGCTGATGGCCACCATCGACGCCATCGCGAGCGCCGCGAACCGACGGCTCGACATCGTCCATCGCATCAACGAATTCTCGGTCGTCGCCGAGGCCGTCGCCGCCGGAGGGGGCCTGGCCCTCATGCCCCGCTGGACCACGCGCCCACACCCCGCACTCGTCCTCAGACCCCTCAGCGGCGTGCACACCCGGCGCCACATCGACGTGCTCCACCGCCCCGAACGCGCCGCGCGAAGAGCGGTACGCACGGTGCTCACCGAACTCCACCGGGCAGCGGCGACGATCCAGCGGCGGGACGGCAGCGCGGCTCCGGCGTGAAAGCGACGCCCGCAACCGGACCGGTCAGGATTCGAGAAGCGCCGGCCGGCGAGCCGCGGCTAGCGTGACGGCCAGGCCGGCAGCGACCGCTGCCGCGAACGCTCCGACACGGGAAACGGCAGACGTTACCCTCGGAGCTGGTCGGATCCAGCCAGGCGACGCCGACGGAGTCCGCGAAGGCGGCCCCACTCGACAGATGGAGACACGATGAGCATGGCCCCGAGGACGGACCCGCAGTCGCCTGCGCCGCACGTCGCCGACAGCCACGATCTGATCCGCGTGCACGGCGCGCGCGAGAACAATCTCAAGGACGTCAACATCGAGATCCCGAAGCGCCGGCTGACGGTGTTCACCGGCGTGTCCGGCTCGGGCAAGAGCTCGCTGGTGTTCGACACGATCGCGGCGGAGTCGCAGCGACTGATCAACGAGACGTACAGCGCCTTCGTGCAGGGCTTCATGCCGACGCTGGCGCGGCCCGAGGTCGACGTCCTCGACGGGCTGACCACCGTGATCACCGTCGACCAGCAGCGGCTGGGCGCCGACCCCCGCTCCACGGTCGGCACCGCCACCGACGCCAACGCGATGCTGCGCATCCTCTTCAGCCGGCTCGGCAAGCCGCACATCGGCTCGCCCAAGGCGTTCTCCTTCAACGTCGCCTCGATCAGCGGAGCCGGCGCGGTCACCATGGAGCGCGGCGGACAGACCGTGAAGGAGCGCCGCAGCTTCAGCATCACCGGTGGCATGTGCCCGCGCTGCGAGGGCCGTGGCTCGGTCTCCGACCTCGACCTCAGGCAGCTCTACGACGACTCCAAGTCGCTCTCCGAGGGCGCGATCACCGTCCCCGGCTACACGGGGGGCGGCTGGAACTCACGGCTCTACAGCGAGTCGGGCTTCTTCGACCCGGACAAGCCGATCCGCAAGTTCACCAAGAAGGAACTGCACGACTTCCTGCACCGCGAGCCGACCCGGATGAAGATCGCGGGCATCAACATGACCTACGAAGGGCTGATCCCGCGGATCCAGAGGTCCATGCTCGCCAAGGAGCGGGAGGGCATGCAGCCGCACATCCGGGAGTTCGTGGACCGGGCGGTCACCTTCACCACCTGCCCCGAGTGCGACGGCACCCGGCTCAACGAAGGGGCCCGGTCGTCGAAGATCAAGCGGATCAGCATCGCCGACGCCTGCGCGATGCAGATCAGCGACCTGGCCGAGTGGGTCCGCGGTCTCGACGAGCCGTCGGTGGCGCCGCTGCTCACCGCGTTGCAGCAGACCCTCGACTCGTTCGTGGAGATCGGGCTCGGCTACCTCTCGCTCGACCGGCCGGCGGGCACGCTGTCCGGCGGCGAGGCGCAGCGCGTCAAGATGATCCGCCACCTCGGCTCCTCGCTCACCGACGTCACCTACGTCTTCGACGAGCCCACCATCGGCCTGCACCCGCATGACATCCAGCGGATGAACGACCTGCTGCTGCGGCTGCGGGACAAGGGCAACACGGTGCTCGTCGTGGAGCACAAGCCGGAGACGATCGCGATCGCCGACCATGTCGTCGACCTCGGCCCCGGCGCCGGTACGGCGGGCGGCACCGTCTGCTTCGAAGGCACCGTCGAGGGACTGCGGACCGGTGGCACCATCACCGGCCGCCATTTCGACGACCGGGCCGCCGTCAAGGAGACGGTGCGCAAGCCCACCGGCACGCTGGAGATCCGCGGCGCGAGGACGCACAACCTGCAGGGCGTCGACGTCGACATCCCGCTCGGGGTGCTCGCCGTCGTCACCGGCGTCGCCGGCTCCGGGAAGAGCTCGCTCGTGCACGGCTCGATCCCGGCAGGCGAGGGCGTGGTGTCGGTCGACCAGGCCGCGATCCGCGGCTCCAGGCGCAGCAACCCGGCGACGTACACCGGACTGCTCGACCCGATCCGCAAGGCGTTCGCCAAGGTCAACGGCGTGAAGCCGGCCCTGTTCAGCGCCAACTCCGAGGGCGCCTGCCCCACCTGCAACGGCGCCGGCGTCATCTACACCGACCTGGCGATGATGGCGGGCGTCGCGACCACCTGCGAGGAGTGCGAGGGGAAGCGGTTCCAGGCATCGGTGCTCGACTACCACCTCGGCGGCCGCGACATCAGCGAGGTGCTCGCGATGTCGGTGACCGAGGCGGAGGAGTTCTTCGGCGCCGGCGAGGCGGCGACACCGGCCGCGCACCGGATCCTGACCCGGCTCGCCGACGTCGGCCTCGGCTACCTGACCCTCGGCCAGCCCCTCACCACGCTCTCCGGCGGTGAGCGCCAGCGCCTCAAGCTGGCCACCCACATGGCGGAGAAGGGCGGCGTCTACGTCCTCGACGAGCCCACCGCCGGCCTCCACCTCGCCGACGTCGAGCAGCTGCTCGGCCTGCTCGACCGGCTCGTCGACGCCGGCAAGTCGGTCATCGTCGTCGAGCACCACCAGGCGGTCATGGCGCACGCCGACTGGATCATAGACCTCGGCCCGGGCGCCGGCCACGACGGCGGCCGCCTCGTCTTCGAGGGCACCCCCGCCGACCTCGTCGCATCCCGCTCCACCCTCACCGGCAAGCACCTCGCAACCTACGTCGGCAGCTGAGAGGGGTCCTTGCTCGACGGCGCTCTTGACGTCAGCCCCTGATCAGACAGAAGGGATGGCCGGCCGGATCAGTGAAGACCCGCCACCTGTCTCCGCCTGGTTGGTACTCCGGTTTGGCCGCGCCCAACCGCAACAGCAGGGCCTCCGCCTCGTCGAGGTCATCGACCGCGAAGTCGAAGTGGCTCTGCTGGGGCGCGGCCTGGCTGGGCCAACGCGGAGCCTGGTAGTCGTCGACGCGTTGAAAACCGATCGCTAGCCCGTCCTCGCGGGTGACGGCGGCGAAGTCACCGTTGGATTTGGGGTGAATCTCAAGCCCGGTGGCTTGGTGATAGAACGTGGCCAGTGTCTCTGGACCGGCGCAGTCGAGCGTGATCGCCGTGAGCTTCATCTGCGGGGGCATGGCAACTCCCTAACGCGCGTCATGCTGTGAGTCCGAACTCGTCCGGCGTCACACCGTAGGGATCAACTCCCCACTCCGTGAACTGATTTACGTCTGCACCGAGCCGGGGTCGAGAGTGGGAGCCGACGATGGGCAGCGGTCCATGCCGCGACGCTGCGGGCCGCCCCTGACGGCCCGCGTCGATCACCTCTTCACAGAACGCATTTCGGTGCCGCCGGTCCCGTTCGACCCCGCACCCGCGGGTGGCCTGCATGAGTTCGCCCGGCGGCGGCACTACGGTGGTCGGCGTAAGGGTGTCATCACATGACGGCCGACCCCCGGGTGGCGCGATGTGCTGGAGTGCGACGGCCGACCTGGCCGCCGGTGTCGGGATCGGCGCGGTCGGGGTGGCCTACGTGGCGCGGGTGCGCCGGGTCCGTGATCTGCCGCTGGCCGCGCTGCCGTTGATCCTCGGGGCGCATCAGATCGTGGAGTCCGTGGTCTGGGACTCCGGCGGGGGTACCGGCCCGGCGACCGTCGCCTGGGCCGTCATCGCGCTGCCCCTGCTCGCGGTGTGGGTCCCGGCCGGTGTGATGTGCGCGGCGCCCCCGCACGCCCGGCGCGCGCTGAC
>LRTP01000503.1 GCA_001550305.1 Streptomyces diastatochromogenes | reverse complement strand
GGCGTCGGGCGCGCTCACGGCGTCGAGCGAGCCCGGCTCGCCCTCGGCGCCCTCCGCCTCCCGCACACCCGCCACGCCGTTCACGGCCCCCGCCTTCCCCGAACCGGCCACGCCGTTCACAGACCCCGACTTCCCCGAACCGGCCTCACCGTCCACGGACCCCGCCTTCCGAGGACCGGCCTCACCGTTCAAGGACCCTGCCTCCCGCACGACGGACTCACCCTTCCCAGCCCTCGCCCTCCGCACGGCCGACCCGCCGTTCGCGGACGCGGCTCCCCGTACGGCCGACTCGGCGTCGGAGCCGGTGTCGCGGGCCGCTGCGTCCTCGGGTCCGCCGTCAGCCGACACTGCGCTCCGCCGCTTCCACCACGTTGACCAGCAGCTGGGCGCGGGTCATCGGGCCCACGCCGCCGGGGTTCGGGGAGATCCACGCGGCGACCTCGGCGACGTCCGGGTGGACGTCTCCGACGATCTTGCCCTCGGCGCTGCGCGAGACACCGACGTCGAGGACGGCGGCGCCCGGCTTCACGTCCTCGGCGCGGATGAGGTGGGCGGACCCGGCCGCGGCGACGATGATGTCGGCGCGCTTCAGGTGCGCGGAGAGATCACGGGTGCCGGTGTGACACTGGGTGACCGTGGCGTTCTCGCTGCGCCGCGTCAGCAGCAGCGGCATCGGACGCCCGATCGTCACCCCGCGGCCGACGACCACGACCTCGGCGCCCTTGATCTCCACGCCGTAGCGGCGCAGCAGGGTGAGGACGCCGTTGGGGGTGCACGGCAGCGGGGCCGGCTCGTTGAGGACCAGCCGCCCGAGGTTCATCGGGTGCAGGCCGTCGGCGTCCTTGTCCGGGTCCATCAGTTCCAGGATGCGGTTCTCGTCGATGCCCTTGGGGAGCGGGAGCTGGACGATGTAGCCGGTGCACGTGGGGTCTTCGTTGAGTTCGCGCACCACCGCCTCGATCTCCTCCTGCGTGGCGGTCGCGGGCAGTTCACGCTGGATGGAGGCGATACCGACCTGGGCGCAGTCGCGGTGCTTGCCCGCGACGTACTTCTGGCTGCCGGGGTCGTCGCCGACCAGGACGGTCCCCAGGCCGGGCGTGACGCCCTTCTCCTTGAGGGCCGCCACGCGGGCGGTCAGATCGGACTTGATCGCGGCTGCGGTGGCCTTGCCATCGAGAATCTGGGCGGTCATGGCCCCATCCTCGCGGATGACCCGCTCCCGGTTCCAATCCGGGCGCCCCTTTCCCCCTGTGACCAGCCGAGATCAGCCGAGATCAGTCGTGATCAGCGATGTTGCACTTGCACAACACCTGCACAACACCATCGGAAGGGCTCTGGACAAATAAGTAAGGCATTGAGAACGATGAACATCACAGTGCCGCGGACAGTACCGGGGGGACGGACCGCTCTGTAGAACTCTCCTCCGCACCTTGCCGCGCGTCCCCGCACCAGGCAACGGAGGAACACCCGCCATGAGTTTCGGCGACCCGAACAACCCCTACGGTCCCCCGCAGGGCCAGCCGGCCGGCTACCCGCCCCAGGGCCAGCCCGGCTACGGCTACCCCCAGGGCGCGCCGCAGCAGCCCGGTTACGGCTACCCGCAGGCCCCGCCGATCGGCCAGCAGCCGTACGGCGGCTACCCCGGCGGCCCGATGGAGATGCCCGGCACGGTCAAGGCCGCGCGCGTGATGCTGTTCGTCATCGGCGGTCTCCAGGTGCTCGGCGCCATCCTGATCGCGATCTCGGCGCTCGCCGTCTCCGCCGCGAAGAACAACGCGGACCTCAAGAACGACGTCCAGTTCCAGCAGCTCGCGGACTACTCGGCCGGTGTCCTGTGGGGCATCACGGTCGCGGTCCTGGCGTGGGGCGTCTTCGCGATCTGGCTCGGCGTCAAGTGCGCGAAGGGCGGCAGCGGCGTCCGCATCGCCGCGCTGGTGTTCGGCATCCTCACCGCGATCCTCGGTATCTACCCGTTCATCGTCATCGGTCTGGTGCACACCGTGCTCGCCATCCTGATCGCGGTGTTCGTCGGCAAGGCGGACGGCGCCGCCTGGTTCGACCGCCCGAAGTACTCGGCCTGAGGCCACCGGCGGCACGGCCGCCACGAGGCCGACTCCGAGGCAGCGAAGGCGACTTCCCGCCATTCGATTCACTCCGAGGGCCGCCGGAACGGCGGTGGTCTCCGCCCCTCCCCCGAGGGGGCCGGAGACCACCGCCGCGCCCGTGCGCGAGCCGCCCTGTGGGTCAGCCGCAGTTACCGGTGATCCACTGGTGGGACCGCACCTTGTAGGTACCGGCGAGGTTGCCGCCCTGCTGCTGCCGGGTGCAGCCGATCCGGCCGTTGTAGTTGGTGTTCGCGTAGAAGGCGACACCGCTGTACGACCCGGTGCCGGCGTTCCACACCGACTTCACGTTCGTCGTGGCGGCCCAGGAACACTTGATGGCGCCGCTCTGCCAGTCGGGATCGGCGACGCTCCACGAGCACTTGCTGCCGGTGAAGTTGAAGCCGGTCCAGAAGCAGACGTCACCCGATGCGCAGTCCACGGCGGCGGCCGAGGCGGGTGCCGCCGACGCGGAGGCGGGCAGGGCCAGCGTGGTGGCGGCCGCCGCGCTGACGGCGAGGGTCGCGAGCAGCGGGGAGAGTCGGCGCGGACGACGTGTCACGGAAAGGTTCATGGGTCTGTTTCTCCTTGCGATGCGGCTGCTGGTGGTCGGACAGCCAGAAGGTGGCAACGCGTGTCCCGGCCGGGCAAGGAGACCGGGCGGGCTGGGACGCCGGGACGGCCGGACGCCCGCTACTTGGCGCGTTATCTAACCCCTGGGACGGCCGTGGGACGGCTACTGTGTCCAGCCACTGAAACGTCTGACCAGCGTGCCGTAAGTGCCAGGGGGGAACCGCGATGCCCGCGTGCCCGGAAACCGAACGGTTCGCCGCGCTGTTGCGCTCGCTGAAGAACCGGTCCGGTCTGAGTTACGAGGCCCTCGCCAAGAAGACCGGCACGGCCGGATCCACACTGCACCGCTACTGCCGCGGCACTTCGGTGCCCCAGGACTACGGCAGCGTGCACCGGTTCGCCACCGCCTGCGGCGCGACCCCGGACGAACTGCGGACACTGCACCGGCAGTGGGCCCTGGCCGACGCCGCCCGGACGGAACCGGGGACGGGGACGGGGACGGGAACGGAGGCCGACGCAGACGTTGTCGAGGGCGTCGAGGTCGTCGAGGGCGTCGATCTCGTGGACAGTGACGGCGCCGAGGAGCCGGAGGCCGTGGAGCCGGGAGCGGTGGAGCCGAAAGCGGTGGAGCCGAAAGCGGTCGAGGTCGGGCCCGTTCGGCCGGTCCGTCAGGGCCGGTTCCGTCTTGACCAGTTCCGGCAGGGCCGGTTCCGTGTCGTGGTGATCGGCGCCGTGGTCCTGACGCTCGGCGTCTCCGCCTGGGCCCTGACGACCGATCACCCGTCGTCCGGCAGCAGCGGCGGCGGCTCCGCGGCGGACGGCCGTCTGCTCTTCTCGGCCGCCTGTCAGCCCGTGGTGGCCATGGGTCAGCACGACACGTGCGTGGGTGAGGTACAACGGCTGCTGCACGCCAAGGGCGCGGACATCGACGTCGACTCGGACTTCGGCCCGCAGACGCTGCGCCGGGTCACCGCCTTCCAGGTGTTCAGCGGTCTCCAGCCCAACGGAGTCGTCGGGGACGCCACCAAGAAGGCGCTCTACACCTCGAACGTACGCATGACCGTCTGGCCGCCTGCGAAGGTACGGCAGCACATCCGCGCGGTCTTCACCGACGCGCCCGACGCGGCGGTCGCCATCGCGGACTGCCAGTCGTTCCTCGACCCGCTGCACATCCTGCCCAACACCAACGGCACCCGTAACTGGGGTCTGTTCCAGATCTCCGACCTGCGCCTGCGCGAGCTGGGCGGGACCCCGCGTCAGGCGCTGGACCCGGAGTGGAACATCAGGGCGGCCCAACGCCTCTGGAGCAAGAAGCGCGACTTCCACGACTGGCCGAACTGCGAGCGCGCGGTCAAGGGCGCCGCCACCACCGCGCCGGCACGGTAGCGGCGGCCCACCGGAACCCCGGTGGACCGCCGCGCACGAACCGACCTGCCGCGGATCAGTGGAAGAAGTGCCGCGTCCCCGTGAAGTACATGGTGATGCCCGCCTTCTTCGCGGCGTCGACCACCAGCTCGTCACGGACCGAACCGCCGGGCTGGACCACGGCCCTGACGCCCGCCTCGGCGAGGATCTCCAGACCGTCGGGGAACGGGAAGAACGCGTCCGAGGCCGCGTACGACCCACGGGCCCGCTCGGCGCCCGCCCGCTCGACCGCGAGCTTCGCGGAGTCGACGCGGTTGACCTGGCCCATGCCGACGCCGACCGAGGCGCCGTCCTTGGCGAGCAGGATCGCGTTGGACTTCACCGCGCGGCAGGCCCGCCAGGCGAAGGCCAGCTCGTCGAGCTCGCCCTCGTTCAGGGCGTCACCGGTCGCCAGGGTCCAGCTCGCCGGGTTGTCGCCGTCGGCCTGGAGGCGGTCGGTGACCTGGAGCAGGACGCCGCCGTCGATCGGCTTGAGCTCGGTCGGGTTCGCGGGCGCGCGGTGGGCGCGCAGCACGCGGATGTTCTTCTTCCTGGTGAGGGCTTCGAGGGCGCCGTCCTCGTACTCGGGCGCCACGATGACCTCGGTGAAGATCTCGGCGACCTGCTCCGCCATCTCCTTCGTCACCGGCCGGTTGACCGCGATCACACCGCCGAACGCGGACAGCGGGTCACAGGCGTGCGCCTTGCGGTGCGCCTCGGCGACGTTCGAGGCGATCGCGATGCCGCACGGGTTGGCGTGCTTGATGATCGCGACGCAGGGGTCCTCGTGGTCGTACGCGGCACGGCGCGCGGCGTCCGTGTCCGTGTAGTTGTTGTACGACATCTCCTTGCCGTGCAGCTGCTCGGCCTCCGCGAGACCGCCGGCGCCCGAGGTGTAGAGGGCGGCGGGCTGGTGCGGGTTCTCGCCGTAGCGCAGGGTGTGCGCGCGCTCCCAGGTGGCGCCGAGGAAGTCGGGGAACCGGGAGGCGTCGACGGGGGCGTACTCGGAGGCGAACCAGGAGGCGACGGCGACGTCGTACGCGGCCGTGTGCTGGAAGGCCTCGGCCGCGAGCCGCTTGCGGGTGGCGAGGTCGAAGCCGCCGGTCTTCACGGCGGAGAGGACGTCGCCGTAACGGTGGGGGCTGGTGACGACGGCCACGGACGGGTGGTTCTTGGCGGCGGCACGGACCATCGAGGGGCCGCCGATGTCGATCTGCTCGACGCACTCGTCGGGCGTCGCGCCCGAGGCGACGGTCTCACGGAAGGGATAGAGGTTGACGACGACGAGATCGAACGGCTTGACGCCCAGCTCTTCCAGCTGCCGCTGGTGGTCGGGCAGACGCAGGTCGGCGAGGATGCCGGCGTGGACCTTGGGATGCAGGGTCTTGACGCGGCCGTCGAGGCACTCGGGGAAGCCGGTCAGGTCCTCGACCTTGACGACGGGGACCCCGGCCGCGGCGATCTTGGCGGCGGTGGAGCCGGTGGAGACGAGCTCGACACCGGCCTCGTGGAGCCCGCGGGCGAGCTCTTCGAGCCCGGTCTTGTCGTAGACGCTGACGAGCGCGCGCCGGATGACCCGTTTGGTGCCCTCGGTGCTCTCGGCCGTGCCTGTGCTGTCGGCGGTCACTGGATAACTACCTTTCGTCCCTCAATGCGATAGCCGTTGCGGGCGAGCCGCCCCACGACATCGACGAGCAGTCTTCGCTCGACTTCCTTGATGCGCTCGTGCAGAGCGCTCTCGTCGTCCTCGTCCCGGACCTCCACCACGCCCTGAGCGATGATCGGTCCGGTGTCGACGCCGTCGTCGACGAAGTGGACGGTGCAGCCGGTGACCTTCGCGCCGTACGCGAGCGCGTCGCGTACGCCGTGGGCCCCCGGGAAGCTGGGCAGCAGGGCGGGATGCGTGTTGACGAACCGCCCACCGAACCGGGCGAGGAATTCCTTCCCCACGATCTTCATGAACCCCGCGGAGACCACCAGGTCGGGCTCGTGGTCGGAGACGGCCTCGGCGAGCGCGCCGTCCCACTCGTCGCGGGTGTCGTAGTCCTTGACGCGGCGGACGAAGGTGGGGATCCCGGCCCGCTCGGCCCGGGCGAGCCCTTCGATGCCGTCGCGGTCGGCGCCCACGGCCACGATCTCGGCCCCGTAGGCCTCCGGCCCGGCCGCGGCGATGCCGTCGAGCAGTGCCTGCAGATTCGTGCCTGATCCGGAGACCAGCACGACGAGGCGCTTGGTCTTGGCCACGACGGGGCCCTTTCTCGGGGGAGCGTTTGTACGGTCGTACGAATGCTTCGCGCCCCTGGATACGGGGAAGTCTACGAAGCGGCCGACCGTCAGCAACGATACCGGCACACCGGGCGGCCCCCACGGGACGGGGGCGTGGCCGGAAGGTAGCGTCTGCGGTGGATCCTCCCGGGAACACCGTTCGGCACGGGGAACGCCCTGTGCGCTTGGGACGTTGACCTGGGACGGGTAGAACGTTCGGGGTACGAGCCCCGGGGGCGAACGTCCGGGGCGCGGGTCTCGGACGGAAAACCCGGGGCAGGGACTCCACGGAGCGGTATCCGGGGTGAGAATCCCGGGTCCCGATCCTGAAAACGAACGCCCGGGGTGCGAGCCCCGGGCAGGACGCTCGGGGTGCGCGTCGCGAGCACGATGCCGTGTGGACACGCCGCCCGCCAGAACCACCAAGGGGAAGACGCACACCTGATGCCGGACCGCAGTCTCCGACTCCCTCCGCTGCTGCTGCGCGAGCGGCACCCTTCGCCTACCCCGCCGCGGGAGAGCGGGGACACGCCCGCGGGTGGGAACGGTTCCGCGGACGGACGCGGCCCGGACACAGACTCCGGCTCCGGCTCCGGCTCCGGCTCCGGCTCCGGCTCCGGCTCCGGCTCCGGCTCCGACGACAATCCCTTCGCTCCGCCGCCGGAGGGCACGCCCGACCGCCCCTGGCAGCCTCGACGTCCCGCGTCCGGCCAGGGCCCGAACGAGAACGACGGTTCCGGCCCCGGGTCCGACCCCGGACAGTCCCCATGGGGCAGTCAGTGGAGCGACCGGCAGCCGGGGCGTTCGTCCGGCGGCGGTTTCGGCGACCGTCCCGGGGCTCCGCACGGTCAGGGCGGCCCGGACGGTCCCGGCGGTGGGCCGGGCGCCGGAATGCGCTGGGACCCGACGGACCCCGCCCAGCGCCGCGCGCGCTACGCGCTGCTCTCCGGAATGTGGGCGTTCTTCTTCGCCCTGTTCAGCTGGCCGTACGTGGCGCTGCTGCTCGGTGCGCTCGCCCTGTACTGGGGCGTCAGCGCACTGCGCGCCAAGCCGCGCGCGCAGGACCCGGACACCCCGGCCCCCGACGCGAACACCCGCCCCCAGACGACCGCCGCGGTCAGTGGCCTCGTCACCGCGTCCCTGGCGATCATCATGGTCGCCGCGACCTTCACCGCGCAGCTCGTGTACAGCGACTACTACTCCTGCACGAACGACGCCCTCACCAACTCCGCCAAACAGTCCTGCAACGACCTCCTCCCGAAGGACCTGAGGGGCGTCTTGGGAACACGCGGCTAGCGCAAACGGGACATGCGGGCCTGGTCCCGCGCTGAAAAACGCGCCCCGTCAGGGGCGCGGGGAACGGCGCGCCCAGCCCCCACCCACGCGCAGCGGGTAGGGGCGGCGGAGGCGAGGAAACCGAGGGCCGCTCACTCACCCCATGTCATCGGAGGGCAAGAGGTCGTACGGCTCCAGGCTCGGATCCCGAGCCGGGACCGACCCCGAAGCCGGACCCGCCCCCACCGCAGGAGTCGGCTCCTCCTTCGGCGCCGGCTCCACCGGGCCTCCCTCACCACGTGACCGCCCCGCCCAGACCCTCCACGAGAACCACGACCGCCACGCCTCCCACGAGGGCCACGAGGGCCACGAGAGCCGAGAGCGCCACGAGGTTCGAGAGCGCCACGTAGGCCAAGAAACCCCCCGTCTCCGCCAAAGCCCCCACCCCCACAACCCCACCCCCGCAGGTACCCCCACCACCA
>LRTP01000502.1 GCA_001550305.1 Streptomyces diastatochromogenes | reverse complement strand
CAGCTCGTCCGGACCGTGCCGCTCGGCGCCCAGGCCCAGAGCGGCGCCGAAGTCCCGTTCCGCGAGCGCCCGCCAGGCCGCGCGGGCCACCCGCTCCGAGGGCGTGGAGAAGGACAGCGCCGTGTGCCGCCGCCCCTCCCGCACATGGTGCGTACAGCCCACCACCCCGTCGTCCAGGCCGAGTTCGGCAGCGAGGTCGAGGAGGAGACGGTCGGCTGCCCGCAGGGTTCCGGACAGACCGGTGTCGACCCCGAGCACGTACCGTTCGGTCACGACGGCAGGACCCACACCGGGTTGGAGTAGAACCACAGGTCCTTCCACGGGTCCGCGTCGCCGACGACGTCGACGGCCGGGCCCGCCGGGTCGACCGCAGCGCCCATCAGACCGGTCGCGGAACGGTTGCCGTCGGTGCCGCGCAGCCGGACGTACACCGGGCGGTCGACCGCGCCGAGGGAGTACGACAGACGCACCACGCCCGTGGACTTGTTCACCTCGTACGACCGGACGACCTTCGCGGTCGGCGCGGTGAAGGTGTCCCTGTCCGCGACGGCGCCCGTGACATCGCCCTGGATGACGTCCACGCGAGCCAACTTCGGCACGAACCCCGCCCAGTTGGGCCCGTCGGCGAGCACGATGTCGACCGTCAGCGTGACGTTCTGCCCCTTCTTGACGTGCAGCGCGCCGCCCAGGGTCGCCCAGCGGCTGCCGCCCGCCACCCGCGCGTCGAGGCCGCTGATGAGCTGCCCGTGGTCGACCCACACGCGCCCGGCCCGGATGCCGTCCATGACGGCGGCGTACGAGAAGCCGTCGGCACCGACGTGGGTACGGCTGTACTGGCCGGGCCAGTAGTCGCCCTGGGTGAGGTCGATCTTGCCGCCGTAGACCGGGTCGGTGTGCCTGCCGTTGGCGGTGAAGTCACTGTCCGGGCCGCCGCGGACGGCGGTGTCCGTGTACACCTGGTGGGAGTCGGAGTTGGCGGTGATCCACCAGGGCTTGCCCTCGGCGAGGAGGCTGTCCCACAGGCCGCCGACCGTGGCGGTCATCCAGTCGAAGCCGCCCCAGGTGCGGTAGCTCTCCAACGGGTAGCCGGCGAAGGAGTCGGCGCTCGGGTTGTTGTCGTAGATGCCCCGGGCGCGCCCCATGCCCAGCGGCGTGGCGATGCCCCCCGCCTGGTGGCCCGGCGCGCCCTCGAAGCCGACGGCGATCTGACGGCCCGAGCCGGTCGCGTCGCGCCAGCCGCGGATCTCGTGCGGCGAGTCGACACCGCGCCGCGCCGGGTGGTTGGCGAGCATCAGCGCGTCCTTGACCTTGCGCCGCTGCACCTGCTCCGCGAGGAAGTTGAGGCCCGCGATGGCGAGCGCCTCGTTGGCGGGCGAGGACCCGCTGGTACCCGTCACGCTGCCGTCGTAGGACGTCTCGAACGCCTTGAGGACGCTGACCTCGTTGTTGCCGGGGTGAACGAACACGGTGCCGTGCTCGGCGCCGGGTATGTTCCACTCCAGTCCCTGGAAGACGAGCGTGTCCTCGTACTTCTCCCGGGCCTCCTTGATGTCCGGGTTGACCTTGTCGACACCGATCTTGGCGTGCGTCTCGCTGCCGTGGTCGGTGATGACCATCCAGTCCAGACCGTGCCGGGCGCCCTGCCGGACCTGGTCGCCGACGCGGTACTTGCCGTCGCTGCTGTACTGGGTGTGGATGTGGTGGTCACCGGACAGCCAGAGGAACCCGTTCCGTCTGCGACCGCTCGTGGCGCTGGAGGCGTACGCCGGTGCCGCCGCCCCCTGCGCGAGGACGCCACCGGCGGCCAGTCCCGCGCCGAGCAGCCCCGCGCGGCGCAGCAACGAGCGACGCGACTGCTGCTCGGGGGTCAGGGCCTCGTCGAGCACGGAGGGGTCGAACGCGGCGGGCAGCGACTCACTCTCGTGACCGTGGTCGTGCCCGTGGCTGTGGTCGTGCTGGTGACCGTGGTGGTGATGCCCGTGCCCCATGCCTGCCTCCTGAGTCGTGCGCCGCGAGTGCGAGAGCGCGCCACGAGGAGATTCGGTGCGGAACGTGAACGCCGGACGGCGGGCGCGTGATCGGCGGGCGAGGGGGGTGAGTCGACTCGCCCCGCCCACCTCAACTACCCGCCCAGGCCCACCAGTAGCTCCGCCCACACGACCTTGTGGGCCATTCCGATCCGGGGCTCCACACCCCACCGCTCGGCCAGCGCCGCGACGAGCACCAGCCCGCGCCCGCCTTCGCCGTCCGGCTCCCGCAGCACCGGCAGCCGCTCGGTCCGCCCGTCGGCGACCTCCACGCGTACGACGCCGTCGCGCAGCACCAGCCGTACGCGGAAGCTGCGCCCGCGCACACTCCCGTGCCGTACGGCGTTCGCCGCCAGCTCGGCCACGACCAGGCTCACGTCTTCGCTGGCCTCACTGTCGTACGCGAATCCCCACACGTCCATCCGGTTCGCGACCAGCCGCCGCGCGAGCCGGGCGCCTCGCGGCGTGCTGCTGAAGAGTTGCGTGAACGTACGTACGGTGACCGGTTCCTGGGCCCGGATGTCTCCTTGCATGGCCCAACGGTCCCGGGTGTCATGGGCGTCGACCAGCGACGCCACTCGTACGCCGGGTTCTGTAGGAGTTCACGCTATGGACAGTACGAGTCACTGTCCGTGACCATACCCGTCATGACCAACAGCACCACGAACGAGCCCGAACCGTCGGACAGTCTGAAGACGTTCGGCCTGGTCCACAAGGCCTGCCGCAAGCGGGCGGGGCTGACGCAGGAGGAGTTCGCTCCCCTGGTGGGGTACCAGTCGTCCACGGTCGCGTCGATCGAACAGGGGAGACGGTTGCCGCCACGGGCGTATGTGGAGCGGGCGGAGGAGGTGTTGGATGCGTTCGGTGTGCTGCGGGCGGCGGCGAAGTATGCGACGCGGCAGCCGGGTTTGGCGTCCTGGTTCCGCGAGTGGGCGGAGCTTGAGGAGCAGGCGATCAGTCTCTATACGTTCGAGAACCGGCTCGTGCCGGGGCTGCTCCAGACGGAAGGGTACGCACGCACTCTCTTCAACGAACGCGTGCCCGTGCTGACGGACGCCCAGATCGAGGCCCAGATCGCCGCCCGCGCGGATCGCCAGCGGCTGCTCGTCGAGCGGCCCAACACGGCGTTCAGCTTCATCGTCGAGGAGTACGTCGTCCAGCGGGGGACGGGCGGTTCGGAGGTCACGCGCGGGCTGATCGACTCGATCCTGACAGTTACGGAACTGCGCAACGTGGAGATCCAGTTAATGCCGATGACCTGCGCCGTCCACTCTGGGCTAGACGGCCCCATCCGACTGTCGGAGACACCCCAGAATGAGTGGTTCGGATACTGCGAGGGGCAGGAGAGCGGCCAACTCGTCGCCAGTCCGAAAACGATCAGTGTGCTCCAGATGCGCTATGCGAAACTGCGTTCACAGGCCCTCAGCCCGAACGATTCCCGGAGCCTGCTGGAGCGGATGCGAGGAGCATTATGAGCACCACGGAACTGGCTTGGTTCAAGAGCAGCTACAGCGGCAGCTCCGGCGACGACTGCGTCGAAGTGGCCCTCTCCTGGCGCAAGTCGACGTACAGCGGGGACGACTCCGGCGACTGCGTCGAGGTCGCCACCTGCCCCACCACCATCCACATCCGCGACTCCAAGCACACCCCCGGTCCTCAACTCGCCCTCTCCCCCACCACCTGGACCGAGTTCATGGAGTTCGCCGTACGTGAGGGCGTGGACGGGTCCCGCTGAATCCACAGCACGGCGCCCGCCAGCAGCGCGGTACCTCCAAGTAGCCACGGCAGTGGCCCCGCCGGAAGCACCCCGACGACCAGACCACTGAGCGCCGCCACGAGTTGGAGGGCCAGGGACTGGACGGACAACGCGGTGGCGCGCCCGGCGCTGGGGACACGGCGGTGCAGGAGCTCGTTCTCGCTGGGCGCCGCCGCCCCGATGCCGAGGTAGACGAGGGCGTAACCGCCGGCGGCGAGGACCGTGGCGAACGGTGCCGTGGACACCGCCGTGGCGCCGAGAAGCAGCAGCCCGCTCGCCCCGGCACCGAGGCTCACCATGACGGCGCGCTGCCCGCTGCCCGCGAGCCGGGCCGTGAGCGGAGCGAGGTGGCTGCCGACGCCGGAACTGACGAAGCCGAGGCAGGCGATGACGGCGTAGAGGACGGCGCCGGACTCCGAGGCGCCGGTGAGGGCGGCGGCGCGGCCGGGGGTGAGGAGTTCGAGCGCGGCCAGGGCGCAGCCCACGGCCCCGGCGCTGAGGAACACGCGACGGACGAGCGCGTCCCGTGCGCCCAGCCGCAGTCCGCCCACGACGGTGGCCGGGATGCCCTGAAGGACGTCGCGGAGGGTGGTCTTCGCGCGGGGCGGCTCACGCAGGGCGCAATGTTCGGGGCACCGTGATCCTGCCCGCGAACACCGCTGGTGGGCAGTACGTGGCGGCCGCCCTCTTCCAGAACGGGTTGGTGATCGCTGGCGGCGAGGTGCTGACGGCAGGGGTTACCAAGGGTGCGGGCACGGGCCCTCTCACGGAGTGCAAGGCACCGCCCCGCAGTCGTTCATGCGGTTCTTCGCGGCCGGTAACCCGCTCACCCACACCGGCGACTACACCGTTTCGTCCGGGACCGTGCTCACCTGGGGCGTCACGAACGACGCGCACGCCTAGCCCGACGGCAGCCTCATCTTCAATGGCCCGGCGGCAACGAGCGATTACATCGTGAACTGGACCGAGACCCTCCAAACGGACGCGGACTGATACCCACCACCAGCGACTACACCTCGATTTCAGGCCGCGTCGAACGCGCTGTCGGCGAGACCGATAGCCGCGGAAACCTCACATTTACCTGGCCCGCAGGGACCTTCTCTGCCCCAGGGCATGGACCGGACATTCCCCAAGGTGTCTTTGCAGAATTTCTTGGCGGAAGATGACCTGAACCAAAGAGGTGCCCCCTTGACAGTCGCTTTTCCCCTGACAAGGCTGAGCCGGACATGAGCTCCCAACAACCCTCCCACTTGGTCCCGTTCACCGAATCCACGGCCGCGTCCGCGGTGAAGTCGGCCTGCGGCGAAATCGGCGTACCCTCCCCCAGAGATCTTGAGCTGCTGAGGATCGGCGAGAACGCTCTCTTCGCCGATCCGTCACAGAAGTTGGTCTACCGAGTCGCCCGGTCCGACACGCTCACCGCGAAGGTGGCGAAGGAGTTGGCCACCGCCCGCTGGCTCGTGAGGCAGGGGTTCCCTGCAATCCCGCCTCGGGACGACCTGACACAGCCGGTCGCGGTGGAGGGACGGCTGGTGACCTTCTGGGAGTACGTGCCACCAGGGGCCCACCCCGCACCAGAACTGTCCGACCTGGCCCAGCTCCTGCGAGCCCTGCACGCGCTTCCGGAGCCGGACTTCGTCGTCCCGCCGCTCAACCCCTTCCCGTTGATGCGAGGGAGGCTGGAGCGGGCCGAAGGTGTCGCGGAGGCTGACCTCGTCTTTCTAGAAGCCGCTTGTCGCAACGCGGAGGACGACTTCCACGCCCTCGTCGCCGCGGACCCGGCGGCGTACGGGCTGGTGCACGGCGACGCACACCGCGGCAATCTACTGCGGCGCGGCGAGCGGGTGCTGCTCATCGACTACGAGGCCGTCGCCATGGGACCCCGGGCATGGGATTTGCTGCCAACAGCCACGGCCGTAGACCGTTTCGGGTTGCCCCCGACCGAGTACGCCGCCTTCGTCGACACGTACGGCATGGACGTGACGAAGCACCCCGGCTATCGCACCCTACGCACCGTGCGGGAGCTCGGCATGACCACCTGGCTGATGCAGAACGTCACCCATTCCGCTGCCGAGGCAGCCGAGTTCGCACTACGCATGGAGTCGTTGAGGAGGGGTGACCTTGGCGCCCGCTGGCACGCCCTCTGAACCGGACAACGCGCCCTTCGCGCCGTACGTCTCCCGCGACGGCACCCGATTGACGACGGTGTATGCCACCTCGTGGACGTACGCTCCAGACGGCAGCGCAGACGAAAACCGTCATCCGATTCACCCGGCCGGCCTACTCAAGCTGGGACGGCTCACCACCTTCTACGAGCAGCACGCCGATCAATTACCTCAGGTCCTGCTGCATGAGCGGCTCGACCCCACCACTGTGGCCTACCACCGGTGGGAGCGGACCGCAGCGTCCAGCGTCACAGCCGCCACACTCTGGTACCTGACCGCACCATCCGGCCAGATCCTGCTGGCGCTCACACTCGATGTCGACGCGCCCCTGATCGCCTGCATCCCCCTCCTCGAAGATCTCCATTACGCGGACCTCACGTGCGACGGCGTCGGACTGGAGCGGCTCGCGGCGTCCAGGGTCGGCGCCGCAACGCCGGGTCTGCTCCAGGAGCGGCACCAACTGGTTTTCCGCGCCTCGCCGACCCCGGCGGACGTCCCATCGGCGGACACAGTCCAGCGGGTCATCTATCGGGCCGATCTCCCCGCCCGCCCCGAACACAGCTCAATCTGCCTGCCCGACGAACTTAACCGCCGCCCGACCACGACGGGAGCACTCGGGCCGTACGTGAGCCTGCTGACGGGGCATCAGGACTACGTGGAAAATGCGGCGTTCCTCTCCGTCGTACAGGCGGTTGCCTCCGCTGCTCGCCTACGGGAGATCCAAGTCCTCGGGGATTCCTACACGCGCCATTTCCGCAACCGGTCGGACGGAGGCGCCCGCCCCCACGAACGGCGCACGCTGCTGGAACACATCACGGACGCGTTGGCCCACCTCGAACTCGAACTTGGCTACAGCGTGGAGACGCCCGCCGACCTGGCCACGCTGATTCCCTCCCTCAGGCCAACGGCGTACCACACCGCCCTGTACGAGGCGATGGGGGTGACCGAGCGCGCCGCCAAGGTCAGCAAGAGTCTGGCCCGTCTCGGCAACTCCGCCGCAGCCGAGCTCACTTCGGTCCAGTCGGCCGAGCAGCGCTCCGCCGACCGACGCCGTGTCCGTACGGTCGCCGCGGTCACCTTCGTCACCACGGTGACCGCGACCCTCGGCCTCCTCTTCGCCTTCTTCGGCATCAATTCCTCCGAAGTCGACGCGCGCCGGTCGATATTCGACCACGCCTACGCCCCCGTCTACGCCCTCATCGCGTCCGTCCTCGTCCTCGGGTTCGCGCTGTACGCCACATTGCAGGCGATCGACCGCACGGCCCTGCGCCGCAATCGGGCCCCACTGCCGACCTGGCACGGCACCCACCGGCTGCTCGCCAACGAACTGGGTGGCACGGTTCTGAACGGCACGCCGATCGTCTCGGCCGTGACACCCCTCGCCGCTCCACGGCCGACACCCGCTCCACCCCCGGCCCGCCAGTCGGCCGACCAGTGAGCGGACACTCGTAGCGACCCGCCCCGCCACACACGCACGGGGAGCACCACGCGGCCGACCCTCCGCTCCCTCAGGTGTTGGCGCCGCGTGCCGCCACCCGCCAGCGGTCCAGTTCCACGCCCTGGCGGGCGATCACCAGCTCGTCCGCGAGGTTCACGGGCTGGCAGACGTGGTTGGGGACGACGGCGAGTACCGCGCCGAGGCGGGGGGCGGGTACGCCTTTCGGGAGGTGGACCACCGCGTGGTGCTCCCAGAGGGCGGTGATCGTGGCCTCGGGGTACTGGGGGAGGTAGCCGTGGCCGGTCACCCACGCGGAGCGGTCCGCGCCGAGGACCTTGCTGCCCGCGTCGAGGACGAAGCGGTCCGGGGCGGGGACACTGATGACCGTCGAGGCGGCCGCGAGGGCCAGGTCGTCGACACCGCAGCAGCCCATGGCCAGTTGCTGGGCGTCGTTGAAGACGTAGACGCCGGGACGGAGTTCGTCCACCGGGCCGGGGCGCCAGCGACCCGCCGTCGGAGTCGATCCGCCGCTCAACACCCTGGGTTCCAGGCCCAGTTCGCGCAGGGCCTCCGCCGCCTCGGACAGGGCCCGTTCCTCGTCGCGGGCCGCCCGCTCCCGGGCCTCGGGGTCATGGCCGTATCCGTGTCCGGGAAAGGTGAACGCGCCGAGCACGCCCAGCCCGGCGTCCGACGCGACGCGGGCCACCCGGCCCGCGTCCG
>LRTP01000501.1 GCA_001550305.1 Streptomyces diastatochromogenes | reverse complement strand
GGCGGGCGGCGGCGGTGGTCGCGTCGAGGGCCGCGCGGCCCTCGTGCAGCAGCATCTCTCCGGAGTCGGTCAAGGCGACGCCGCGGCGGTTGCGTTGCAGTAGGGCGACGCCGAGGCGCCGCTCGAGTTGCTGAATCGCCCGGGTGAGCGGTGGCTGCGCCATGCCAAGGCGCTTGGCGGCACGGCCGAAGTGCAGTTCCTCGGCGACGGCCAGGAAGTACCTCAGCTCGCGGGTCTCCAAGGTGTCCATGACCCCAGCATACCTCGGTGATACCCACTGGGTATGACAGGGTACCGTATCGGTATTGGATGCGACGCCTGTCCGGGAGTGACAATCGACGGCATGAGCGAGACCACGAACACACCTTCCCCGTCACTGCCCGGCGGCACCTGGACCCTGGGCGACCTGACCGTCACCCGTTTCGGGTACGGCGCTATGCAGCTCGCCGGCCCCGGGGTTATGGGCATGCCCGCCGATCACGACGGCGCGCTCGCGGTCCTGCGTGAGGCCGCCGCCCTGGGCATCACCCACATCGACACCTCCGGCGCCTACGGACCACGCGTCACCAACCAGCTGATCCGTGAAGCGCTGCACCCCTATGCCGCATCGCTGCACATCGTGACGAAGGTCGGCGGGGTCCGCGATGAGCAGGGCGGCTGGCCCCCTGCCCGGCGGCCCGAGGATCTGCGCCGCGCCGTTCACCAGAACCTTGAGGACCTCGGAGTCGACGCTCTCGACGTGGTCAATCTCCGGCTTGGCGACGCCCAGGGCCCCCGGCCCGGCTCGCTCGCCGAGCCCTTCGAGGCCCTCGTCGAACTCCAGCAGGAGGGCCTGATCCGGCACCTGGGAGTGAGCAACACGACGGCGGAGCAGGTCGCCGAGGCGCAGGCGATCGCGCCGATCGTGTGCGTGCAGAACATGTACAACCTCGCCTACCGTCAGGATGACGAACTGATCGACGACCTTGCCGCCAAGGGCATCGCCTACGTTCCGTTCTTCCCGCTCGGCGGCTTCACCCCGCTGCAGTCCGCGGCGCTGACCGCGGTCTCCGCCCGGCTGGATGCGACGCCGATGTCGGTCGCCCTGGCCTGGCTGCTGCAGCGGTCACCGAACATTCTGCTCATTCCCGGCACCTCGTCCGTGGCCCACCTGCGCGAGAACGTCACCGGCGCGGGACTCTCGCTCTCCGAGGAGGAACTCGCCGAGCTGGACAAGATCGGCCGCTGAACCTGCCCGGGGCGAGTCCGCCCAGTGAGGTCGAGCCGCGGATCCAGAGCAGGAGCCGCGAAACGCCATGCCGGCCGGGACGGCAGTGACTTCGTTGCGCGTCCCGGCCCGCATGGTCGGCGCCCGCCACCACTCGGCCCTTTCCACGCGTGGTTTGGACCTTCTCGACCGTCTTCTTGAGGGCAGAAGGGGGCACCGGCGTCCACGAGCATGCCGACGGCCCAGTGGTGAGCCCAGGCCACGGAACAATCCACGATGACCAGCGCTGACGTCGGCCTCCTCGCGTGCTGGGGCCGCGATACCACGCCCCCCGTCAACGAAGACAGATCGCGTCATTGCAGAAGCTGGTGGCCAGCCATCGCCCCAGGCACCGAGATCAGCGAACGCGGTCCGCCACTGCCGGTACGTGACCGCCGCCCCACCCCTTCTGGGCCGCTCCTGCGGCCGCTCCGATGACAGGCCGACCTGCCTACCGGTAGCTACGGCTCGACCAACAACCCACTCGCCATCAGCCGCGGCGCCTGCTGAGGCCTCATCCGACCGCGCTCGGCCAAGACAGCAAGGATTCTCCATGTCCTCGACCAAGCCCCGAAACCCAGTGGCCCTTCTCACCGTGGGCGCGGCGGCCGCCGCGCTGCTCGTCACCGCCGTCACGGTCGCGCCCCAAAACGCGTCGGCCGCCTCCGAGCGTGCATCGGGCGTCACCCGCCACACGATCACCGAGAAGGTCTCGCTCACCGGCAGCGGACCGGCTGACCAGACGGTGAGTGCCGTGGAATACCGGCCGACCCGCGGCCGCGTGCGGGGCATCCAGGTGATGATCCCGGGCGTCACCTATGACCACAGGTATTTCGATCTCATGACAGACCGCGGCAGGATCTCGCAGGCCCGCGAGGCGGCTGAGGACGGCTGGATCACCGTCGCCGTGGACCGCCTGGGAACTGGCAACTCCAGCAGACCGGCCTCGGACGAGCTGAACGGCACGACTCACTCCGCCACCATCCACCAACTGGTCACCAAGCTGAAGGCCGCCCATGAGGGGCTGCCGGTCGCACTGGTCGGCCACTCCATGGGCAGCGTGGTCGCCATCCAGGAAGCCGCGACCTACAAAGACGTCGACGCTGTCGTAGTCACGGGATTCATGCACCACGCCGGCGCCGGTCAGCTGCTGTTCAATGCTGCGATGCACCCCGCCGCCGAAGACGCCGCCTTCACCGACCGTGCGATACCGGACGGCTCCCTCACCACCCGGGACGGCATGCGCCAGCTGCTCTACTGGCCGTTCAACGCCGACCTGAGCACCGTCAAGGCCGACGATGCGGCCAAGCAGACCGCCACCATCGGGGAATTCACTTCCTTCGGAGACGAGCAGAGCAACGACGTGTACGGCAAAAGCGTCGACGTTCCCCTCCTGTCGCTCGTGGGCCAGCACGATGGCCTGTACTTCGACCCCTCTGACCTGGACAAGACCCTCAAAGCGGAGACCGCCGCCTACCCGGCCAGCCCTGACGTCGACGTGAAGGCCATTCCCGGAGCCGGCCACGACCTGGCCCTCCAGCGCAACGCCGACAGCACCACCAACACCATCGACACATGGCTGTCCCGCAAGCTCTGACAGGACGTGGCACGGCTCCCAGCACGACTGGGTAACAGGAGTTCGCCCACCGTCCACTTCTGCGTCGGCTGTGTCGACAAGGACAGCAGCGTAAGCGGGCGGTCGAGGGGCGCTGACCTCGCAGAAACTGACAATCAGTCAGGTCAGGTAACTGATTGCCATGCGCGTTGGGTGAGCAGGACCCACCGGTGCCCCTGATACACCGTCCGAGGCCGACGCGACACCGAAATTGAGCGTCTTCAGCCAACCGGAGTCAGGGAACGATCTCCACGAGCGGTTCTGCCCCACAAACCCCGACTGGGGTCACCCCCCGCCGACTGGTGCGCTACGTAACCGTGGTGGCGGCGCGCCAGCACTTCGGCCGGGCCGCCGCCGACCTGCACGTGGCCCAGCCGGCGCTGAGCCGCCAGATCCAACGGCTCGAGAAGCATCTCGGCACACGACTGCTGGACCGCACGCACCAGGGCACCCGGCTCATTCCGCACGGCCGGACATTCCTCCCCCGGGCCCACGTCCTGCTGCAGGCCGCCGGCCAGGCCGAGCTGGCCGTGCGTGAACAAGCCCAGACCGAACGAATCGCCATCGGCTACGTCGAAGACCTGGTGATCACCGCCGCCGTACGGGAACTGCGCCGCCGTTACCCGGACGCTCAGATCGCCACCCGACGTCTGAGCTGCCGACGTCGGGGCACTGTCCGGCAAGCGCGTCGACGCCGTGATCGCGCGGGCCCCGCTGCCGCTCGCCGCCGACGACGTGTCACCACCCCGCTGTACGACGGGTCTGTCAAACGAGCGGCCCTGTCTCACATTCGGTGGTGACGGAGAGTGGTGAGGGTCGTTGACCTTCATCGCCTTCTCCTGCTCGATGGGGTCGTTGTCGGCGATGACGCCGCGGTTGCCGAAGCCGATCCACTGCGAGAACCGGTTGAACGACTCCATACCTTGTTCGTTGCCGCGGTCACCCGCGGGCGCAGCGGCGCGTCCGAGAGGTAGCGCAGCATTCTGGACGGTGCGGATCACGCGGCCGACCTCGCGGAAGGCGGCGTACGCAAGATCAGGGATGGCAGCCAGGAGAGCCGGGTGGCGGAGCCCGCGGCGGTCAGCGGTCCTGAGTGAGCACCGTCGTCACGACTTCGGCGCGGGACCGCAGGCCGGTGCGCGCCAGCAGCCGGGAGATCCGGTCCGCGACGGCCTTCTCGCTGAGACGCAGCACGGTGGCGACCTGGCGGTTGGTGAGGCCTTCGGCGATCAGGGTGGCGAGGAGGTGCTGGCTTTCGGCTGTGGCCCCTTTGCGACCGGGGACGGTGAGGCCGGCTTCGCGCAGCGCCGTCCTGGTGTGGAAGCGCCACAGCGCGGCCCCGGTCTCCTGGAACAGTTCGTAGGCCTCGTGCAGCAGGGTGGCCGGGCCCGCGCCGTTGTCGGCGGCTGCCGACAGGGTGACCGCGGTCTCGAATGGCTGGGATCGGGAGCGGGCCAGATCCACAGCTTCCCGCAGGTCCCGCCGGGCACGGTCGGGGGCGTCCTGGCGCAGGACTCTCGCAGAGGCCAGCAGGTAGAGCAGGCGTGAGCGGCCGCTGTCGAGCTGCTGCACCACCTTGTGAAGGCGCCTCAGGCAGGTCACCGCTTCACTGGTGCGGCCTGCTTCGGCGTGTATATCGGTGAGGGCGGCCCATAGTTCGTCGGTGCCGTGGACGTGTGCGCGGGCGTCCGCAGCGCTCAGGCCGCGGCGGAGCGACTGCGCGGCACCGGACGGGTCGCCGAGAGTCCGCAACACGTCGGCTTCGGCATGGTCCAGGGAGTGTTCGAGCGGACCGTCCGGTCCGCCCCGTGCGCTGTTGATCAGGCGGTGTGCGTTGTTGACGCCGCCCCGGGCGAGGAGAATGGCCGCAGTCCGCGCCGGAAGCAGATACCTGTCGGTGGCCGACGTGAACGCCTGGCCGGTGGCCAGCAACCAGCGGGCAGGTTTCAGTGCCTCGTCCCAGCGGCCCTCCAGATGGTGCCAGAGGAACAAGCCGTACGGCGGCAGTGCTTCGGGCGCCAGCCCGCGGTCGGACAGCAGGGCTTGTGCCCCCTGCAGGTCGGAGGAGCACAGCAGTTGTTCGCACGGGACGACCGTCAGCACGTACCGCAGGTCAGGGGGCAGATCCCCTAGCTCCGGCATGGTGAGTGAATGCGTGAACAGCTCGGGTTGGCCCAGCATCAACTCGGCGGCGGCGCGGTAGCGGTGGAGGACCGGCACTGTACGGCTGTCCGGGGTGGTGTGCCACAGTGACTCGGTCCGTGAGAGCAGATCCACGGCCTCCCGCCACCTCCCCAGCTGGCACAGGGCCACTGCCCTGCCTCCCACGGCCGCCCCGGCGGGCAGGGGCGATCTGTCCCACCACTGCGCCGCGGCCATCCGGGTCAGGAACGGCCAGTCCTTCTCGACCGCTGCCGCTGATGCCAGCACACCGGCGATGCCGTGGAGCACCGGCATGGTGAGACCGTCGTGAGGCGTGCGCAGTAGTGATTCGGCGATCGTCCGCGCCGCCGGGAAGTCGCCTGAAACGTATGCGGCTCTCACGTTTCGCAACAGGGCGGGGCCGCGGGCCGCCGGGTCCTCGATGAGGCGGGCTGCCGCCCGGAACCAGCGCAGCATTCCCCGGCCGCCCAAGTCGGGCCACTGGCGTTCCGCGATCGCGGTCAGCTGTTCCACCGCGCGGTCACGGTCGACCAGGGGGACCGCGTCAGCTATCCGGTCCGCCAGATAGAAGTCGGCCTGCGGCTGCGGGAGCACGATGGCCGCCCGCCGGCCGCCGGTAGACCCTTCCGTGGTGTCCCACAGCGCCGTCACTGCGGCCGCGGAGAGCTGACTGCGCTCCCAGGGGCCCAGCCGGGCTTCGACGGCGTAGGCCATCAGCGGGACGCGGAACGCCCAACCGCCTGTTGCGGTGCCGTCCTGGCGAGGGAGCTCCTCCAGGATCCCGGCCTGGGTCAGGTCGCGGATGCCCTCGCTGACAGTGGCGTGGGACAGTCCCGTGGATGACGCGAGCAGCTGCGGGGCGCAGGGGCCCAACGGCCACAGCACGCTCAGCGCCCCGGCCACTGTCCGGCCGGGTTCGCCCAGTGTGTGCAGTGTGGCGAGGAACGGGGCACTGTCCGGCAACGCGGGCACCGGAACGCCGGCGGCCAGGAAGGCGTGCCCCTGGACCACCCGGATCGCGTCCTGTTGCGTCCATGCCGTGAGCAGGGCGTCTATCACCCCCGGGACCCCTTGGGTGAGTTCGTGGGTCCGCTGGACGAGAGCGTCGTCGGGGGTCGCCTGAAACCGTTTCGCCAAGGCGGCCTCGATGTCATGGGGCTGTAGGCGCGGGAGGTCGATGGTCCGCACCGCCTTGCCCTCTGCCAGCCGTTGCCCGGACAGGCCCGGCTCCTGGGGTCTGACCGGCCCGCCCGCCGACACCACCAGCCGGGTGCCTGGATCGATGCCCGCGAAGTCGAGTTCGCTGAGGATGGTGAGCGAGTCGGCGTCGCCGTGCTCGATGTCGTCGACCACCATCACCGTGGGGCCGTATTGCGTCACAGCGGTGGTGAGCGCTTCCGCCGCCGCCGTCCGCTCGCCCTTCTCAGCAGCGGACATCATGTTCGCCACCAGCCTGCCGCCCGACTGCTGGCGCGCCGTGTCGGACTGGGTTTTCACCAGGGTGGTGATCAGGCGCAGTGCCAGCAGCAAAGGGCGTTCCTCGTCGCCTGGCACGCATGCGAAGAACAGCGCGCTGGTCCCTTCCGCCCGCAGTCGTCCATGGGCCGCTCGCAGGAACGAGGTGCGCCCGGCCCCCGGTTCGCCCCGGACGTATACCAGGCGCGGCCCGTCCGGGTCACTCAGCAGGCCGTGGATCATCTGCAGTTCCGACTCACGTCCGACCATGCGCTCCTGCGTGCGCTGCACGCGTGCCGACGTGTCACCGTGGACCAAATCTGTCGTCACTTTCCGATCAGCCACTGCCGATCGCGCCTTTCGCCGAACGATGCACAACAGTCGGGTGCGCCCAATCGTCTCGGGCGGACCCCAGTGGACAAACGTACGTCCATGGCTGTCATTATGGCCGCCTACGGGCCTGTTCTCCCGAAGCTACGGCGAAGTGACGAGTAGCTCTCCGTAGCGGATCTGGGGTGCGCTTGTCGGCTTTTTTTGATCTTCTGGGCCCATTGGGGGCCGTGCTCGGCGAGGTTGGTCCGGTCATGACGACCGGAGGGAGCGCGGGGTGCGGCATGAGTGGGAGCCGGAGGACCTGATCGAGGTCTGGACGCTGCTGGAGGAGGACCAGGAGCGGCTGCGGAACAAGGCGGGGGCGAACCGGTTGGGGTCCGCCCTGTTGCTGAAGTTCTTCGAGGTGGAGGCCCGGTTCCCGGAGGACGCCGGGGAGGTCCCGGTGCCGGCGGTGTCGTACGTCGCCCAGCAGGTGAAGGTGTCGGCGGAGGAGTGGGTCGTGTACGACTGGTCGGGGCGGGCGATCAAGCGGCACCGGATGGAGATCCGGGGCGCGTTCGGCTTCCGTGAGTGCACCGAGGAGGACCAGGCCCAGCTCGCGGAGTGGCTGGCGTTCGAGCTGTGCGGGATGGGCCCGGACTTTCGCACAATGTAAGTCTCAGAAGGGGGTCCGTCCCGCTTTTCGGCCTTGGGGACCAGCGGAACAGCCAGTAACGCTAAGCACTTGATCTTGCTGCGTTCGCCTACAACTCGAACGTCAGCTGCCCGCCGGTTTCGAGCGCGGTATGCCGGGTCTGGGCCCGGGTGCGGGCGTGGTGGTTACGGTCGTAGTGCAGGTGGCAGCCCTGGCATGGCTTTGAGGTTGGCCGGGTGACAGTTCTCCGGCGTGTGGTCGAGGTGCGCGCTCTCGTCGTCAGGATGACCCGCGAACCGGTGCCGTTCACGGGCTGTCCGTGCCGGTTGGGACACCGGCCGGGGTGACTGCCGCGTCCGCACTCGCCTTCACACTCGCACCGCCAGCCGGCGCGTTCGTTGATGGCGTTGGAGATGTCCGGCCAGTCGGCGGGACAACGCTCGCGGTTCTAGGGACGGATCGGCACGTGGGGTCACCGTTCCGCAGCGTCGAGCTGGTGGGGGACGGCGGAGGCGCGCAGGTCTTGGAGGTCGGGGATGTGGTTGTAGAGGGTGCCCGGGGAGATGCCCAGCATTTTGGCGATCGAGGTGATGGAGCGGCCGGGGTCGGGCAGCAGGTCGCGGGCGGCGCGGATGACTTCCTCGGTAGCGACGGTGGGGCGCCCGCCGACCCGGCCGCGGGCGCGGGCGGCGGCCAGGGCCTC
>LRTP01000500.1 GCA_001550305.1 Streptomyces diastatochromogenes | reverse complement strand
CCGGGCCAGGCGCCGGGCGCGGCGCGCTCGGCGGTGCGGCGGCAGCGCGGACAGTCGTCGACGTGCCGGACCAGTTCCCGGCGCAGGGTGGTGCTCAGGACGAGCTGGTTGTCGCCGGTGAGGCGGCCGACGCTCGGACAGGTGCCGGTCTCCACGACGGCGAGGGCGGCGCGGGTGCGTTCGACCTCGCAGGCGGCGGTGGCGAGCAGTTCGCGCGCCTTGACGAGGTCCAGGCCGAGGACGGCGGCGACCTCGGCGGCGGCAAGCTGGTGGCGCACCGCGAGTTCGAGCGCCTCGCGCTGCTCGGGGGTGGTGCCGGCCGCCTCCGGCCAGGCCAGCAGCGCGAGTTCGTGCCGACGCCGGTCCTGCGCCTCCTCGGAGACCGGGGCGCTCGGCGCCTCGGCCGCATGCCGGTCGGCGGCTGCCTTGTGCCCCTTGAAGAGGGCCTTGTGCCCCTTGGCGGGCGCACGCCGACCGGAGGCGTGGGCCGCCTGGCGCCTGCGCCGGGCCTCGGTGAGCTTGCGCAGACAGGACCAGCGGGCGAGGGCGTACAGCCAGGCCCTGCGGTCGTCCGCGGACCCCGGGCCACGCTGGCCACGGCGCTCGGCCAGCGCGAGGGCGTCCCCGAGGGCGGCGGTGGCCTCGTCGTGGTCGCACAGCACGGACAGGCAGTAGGTGAAAAGGCCGTCCAAGTAGGGCTCGTAGCGCGCGGGAGGGCGCTGAGCCAGGGTGCGGGTGTGCGCGCCACGGGGCGCGGTCACCCGCTTGCGCGCATCTCCGTGCGCCCGGTGTGCACCGGTGGTGTGCGTGGAGGTCTCCGGACTGCTGCTCATCACCCGTGCGACCGTAGGTGCCCCGGGGTGGCCCCTTCTTCCCCCTTGAGCACATTTAATCCGTACGGGTGAAACGATCCCTCAAAAGGGGACAGGACCCTCCTATTCCGTGGCCCACACCGTCACAGGCGGCAACGGCAGGCCATGGCAGATGCCTCGCCGGGCGGGCCCGCCCGTGCTGTCAGTCCTCTCGGCTACGGTTCCGTCATGGCTGCCCGTACGAAAACCGCGAAGGACCGGCCGTCCTACCGCTGCACCGAGTGCGGATGGCAGACGGCCAAATGGCTGGGCCGCTGTCCCGAGTGCCAGGCGTGGGGCACGGTCGAGGAGTACGGCGCACCCGCGGTCCGTACGACGACACCGGGCCGCGTCACCACCTCCGCGGTGCCGATCGGGCAGGTCGACGGCCGCCAGGCCACGGCCCGCTCCACCGGCGTACCCGAGCTGGACCGCGTCCTGGGTGGCGGTCTCGTGCCCGGCGCGGTCGTCCTGATCGCGGGCGAGCCCGGTGTGGGCAAGTCCACGCTCCTCCTGGACGTGGCGGCGAAGGCGGCGAGCGACGAGCACCGCACGCTGTACGTGACGGGTGAGGAGTCGGCCAGCCAGGTCCGTCTGCGCGCCGACCGCATCAAGGCGATCGACGACCACCTGTATCTGGCGGCGGAGACCGACCTGGCCGCCGTGCTCGGCCACTTGGACGCCGTGAAGCCCTCGCTCCTCATCCTGGACTCGGTCCAGACCGTCGCCTCTCCGGAGATCGACGGGGCGCCCGGCGGCATGGCCCAGGTCCGGGAGGTCGCCGGGGCGCTCATCCGTGCCTCCAAGGAGCGCGGCATGTCCACGCTCCTTGTGGGCCATGTCACCAAGGACGGCGCGATCGCGGGCCCCCGCCTGCTCGAACACCTCGTGGACGTCGTCCTGAGCTTCGAGGGCGACCGCCACGCGCGCCTGCGTCTCGTCCGAGGGGTCAAGAACCGGTACGGGACGACGGACGAGGTCGGCTGCTTCGAGCTGCACGACGAGGGCATCACGGGCCTCGCGGACCCCTCCGGCCTCTTCCTGACCCGCCGTGCCGAGCCCGTCCCCGGCACGTGCCTGACCGTCACCCTGGAGGGCCGCCGCCCGCTGGTGGCCGAGGTGCAGGCCCTCACCGTCGACTCCCAGATCCCCTCCCCGCGTCGTACGACGTCCGGCCTGGAGACCTCCCGGGTCTCGATGATGTTGGCGGTCCTGGAGCAGCGGGGCCGGATCAGCGCCCTCGGGAAGCGGGACATCTACTCGGCGACGGTGGGCGGCGTGAAGCTCTCCGAGCCCGCCGCGGACCTCGCGATCGCCCTCGCGCTCGCGTCGGCGGCGAGTGACACCCCTCTCCCCAAGAACCTCGTGGCGATCGGCGAAGTAGGGCTCGCGGGCGAGGTCAGACGGGTCACGGGAGTGCAGCGGAGGCTCGCCGAAGCCCACCGTCTGGGCTTCACCCACGCCCTCGTTCCCAGCGATCCGGGCAAGATCCCCGCCGGTATGAAGGTCCTGGAAGTCGCCGACATGGGCGAGGCGCTGCGGGTCCTTCCACGCTCCCGTCACAGAGAGGCCCCACGGGACGAGGAGCGGCGCCGGTAGACTTTGCCCTGGTCTTGCCCGTCCGTACGAACCCTGGACGATTCTTGGGCGACCGGAAACCCGCGACCGGAGGAGTGCAGTGGCAGCCAACGACCGGGCAGCAGCTCCCGGAAAGTCCGGTGGGAGCTCCGGTGCCGATGGCCTGATGCGCGCCTCATTGAGCGCCGTGGCACCTGGCACGGCCCTGCGCGACGGGCTCGAGCGGATCCTCCGCGGGAACACCGGCGGACTGATCGTGCTCGGCTGGGACAAGACCGTCGAGTCGATGTGCACGGGCGGTTTCGTCCTGGACGTCGACTTCACGGCGACCCGGTTGCGCGAGCTGTGCAAGCTCGACGGCGGCATCGTCGTCGACAAGGACATCACCAAGATCCTGCGGGCGGGCGTCCAGCTCGTGCCCGACCCGACGATCCCGACGGAGGAGACCGGCACCCGGCACCGCACGGCGGACCGGGTGAGCAAGCAGGTCGGCTTCCCCGTCGTCTCGGTCTCCCAGTCGATGCGTCTGATCGCGCTGTACGTCGATGGTCAGCGCCGCGTCCTGGAGGACTCCGCCGCGATCCTCTCCCGCGCCAACCAGGCCCTCGCGACCCTGGAGCGCTACAAGCTCCGCCTCGACGAGGTCGCGGGCACGCTCTCCGCGCTGGAGATCGAGGACCTGGTCACCGTCCGGGACGTGTCGGCGGTGGCGCAGCGCCTGGAGATGGTGCGGCGCATCGCCACGGAGATCGCCGAGTACGTGGTGGAGTTGGGCACGGACGGGCGGCTGCTCGCCCTCCAGCTGGACGAGTTGATCGCGGGCGTGGAGCCCGAGCGGGAACTCGTGGTCAGGGACTACGTGCCGGAGCCGACCGCGAAGCGCTCCCGCACGGTCGACGAGGCCCTCTCCGACCTGAACGCCCTGGCCCACTCCGAGCTGCTCGAACTGCCCACGGTGGCGAGAGCCTTGGGCTACACCGGCTCCCCCGAGGCGCTCGACTCGGCGGTCTCCCCGCGCGGCTTCCGCCTCCTCGCCAAGGTCCCGCGTCTGCCCGGCGCGATCATCGACCGCCTCGTGGAGCACTTCGGCGGTCTGCAGAAGCTCCTCGCCGCGAGCGTGGACGACCTTCAGGCGGTCGACGGGGTGGGCGAGGCGCGGGCGCGCAGCGTCCGTGAGGGGCTGTCGCGACTGGCGGAGTCGTCGATCCTGGAGCGCTACGTCTGACGCACGCCGTGTGACGGGCCATGTCTTACGCGCTACGCCTTATGAGGCCGGGCGCGTTTGAAGGGCGCGTGCGGGCCGGGCGGGCGTGAGCGTCGGCCTCGGCCCTCGGGAGCTCGGGGGTTCCCGCCCCCGCGCTCAGTCCTGGGACAGCACGAACGACGTCGTCGCCTTCGCCAGGCCCGGCGCCTTCGCCTCCACCAGGTAGGTGCCCGCGGTCGCCGAACCCGCCGGAGGTGTGGCGCACTGGGCGGCGCTGGCCGTGCGGTCCCAGTCGACCGTGTAGGTCACCTGGTCGCCGGCCGGAACGCGGAAGTAGAGACTGGCCGCGTCCTTGGGGCAGTCGCTCGAGGACCAGAAGCTCTTGTCGCCGCCGGCCTGAGTGATCGTCAGGACCGCGCTCTTCGGGCCGAGATCGACCTTGCAGTCACTGGCGGAGGAGTTCTTCGCGATCAGCTCGATCGAGGGCTTGTCGCCGGGGGCGTACGTGTTGTGCACGCTGCGCAGCGTCAACTTGACGGCGCCCGCAGTGCAGTTGGGGAGGGTGGAGCCGGCCGGGACCTGATCCCCGGAGCTGGTGCCACCGCCGGAACCGCCTTCCGAGCCACCACCGCCCGCGCTGCCGGTGCCACCGGACCCGTCCCCACCACCAGTGCCAGTGCCAGTGCCACTGCTGCCGCCACTGCCACTGCCGCCACCGCCGCCACCGCTTGCCGTGCCGGCAGTCGCACCGGGGCTGGACTCGTCGCGGCCGCCCGGGTGTTGGCTGATCGCGGGTCCGGAACCGGAGGGGCCCGGGGTGATCGTCTGCACGGGGTTCTTCCCGTTGGACCCGCCCGCGTTCTTCTTGCCGCCCCCGCCGCCGCTGCTGACCACCCAGGCGATCAGCAGCGCCAACAGCGCTACCACGGACAGCAGAACGACCCTCCGACGCCAGTAGATGGTGGAGGGAAGTGGCCCGACCGGATTGCGCATAGATCCCACGGCGCAAACTGTACGAGAGATCCACGCCGGCGCTCGCCCCACCCGCCGCCCTGAGCGTCAACTTTTCCGGATCATCATTCCGGCACACCGGTCGAGTTGCCCCCACACTGCCCCTTCCCTTCCTCCGGGGGCTGCCGGGCCCGGCCCTCCGGCCGACCGGAGCGCCCCTTCAGGGGCGCGGGGCTGTGACATTGCGCGGCTTCGCCGCGGGGCGCGACCGGCCCCCACCGCCCCGCGGGCGAAGGAGCCCGTGCGGGACCGGGGCGAAAAGCCACTCCTCCGCGCCTCGGGGGAAACCGCGTAGTCCCACCCCCGCATGGCAGGATCGGAACCGCCATGACTGCACCCACCATGCCCACACCCAGCCCCCAGCCCGACGCCCCCGGCAAGACCCTGCACGAACCGGTGATCACCTGGTTCGACGAGCACGCCCGCGACCTCCCCTGGCGCCGACCCGACGCCGGCCCCTGGGGCGTGATGGTCAGTGAGTTCATGTTGCAGCAGACCCCGGTGAGCCGTGTCCTGCCCGTGTACGAGCAGTGGGTCGCCCGCTGGCCCCGCCCCGCCGACCTGGCCAAGGAGGCTCCGGGCGAAGCCGTCCGCGCCTGGGGCCGGCTCGGCTACCCCCGCCGTGCGCTCCGGCTGCACGGCGCCGCGGTCGCCATAACGGAACGGCACGGCGGCGACGTACCCACGGAGCACGCCCAGCTGCTCGCGCTGCCCGGTATCGGGGAGTACACGGCCGCCGCCGTCGCCTCGTTCGCGTACGGGCAGCGGCATGCCGTGCTGGACACGAATGTCCGAAGGGTGTTCGCACGGGCCGTCACCGGCGTTCAGTACCCGCCGAACGCCACCACCGCCGCCGAGCGCAAGCTCGCCCGTGCCCTCCTTCCCGAGAACGAGGGCACCGCCTCCCACTGGGCCGCCGCCTCCATGGAGCTCGGCGCACTGATCTGCACGGCGAAGAACGAGGCCTGCCACCGCTGCCCGATCGCCGCGCAGTGCGCCTGGCGGCTGGCGGGCAAGCCGGCGCACGACGGCCCGCCGCGGCGCGGCCAGACGTACGCGGGCACGGACCGCCAGGTGCGCGGCAAACTCCTCGCCGTACTGAGGGAGTCCGTCGAGGGCCCGGTCCCGCAGTCCGTGCTCGATCGCGTGTGGGACGAGCCCGTGCAGCGGGCCCGCGCCCTCGACGGACTCGTCGCCGACGGACTCGTGGAGCCGCTCCCGGGTGGTTTGTATCGGCTGCCCCTGACCCAGTCACCGCCCCCAGGACACCGGTCACACTCGCAAAACCACCCCAACCGGGACTTGTAACCACACCGCCTTACCCACCTCATACATCCGTTACACAACCGACGTACAGCCGAGCGCTCACCGAAGGCTGCCTCGGACAACCCCGTGACAACGCCTCCGTAGCTTCATTTCCGTACCGCACACACAGCAGAACGACAGCGGGACACAGGAAACGGACAACCGGCAGCAGGCGCGAGCCAGGTCGGAAACGGGGATGGAGGCGGTTGATCATGGCGCACGGCGAGGTGCTCGAATTCGAGGAGTACGTCCGCACTCGGCAGGACGCGCTGCTGCGCAGTGCCCGTCGCCTGGTCCCCGACCCCGTCGACGCCCAGGACCTCCTGCAGACCGCGCTCGTACGGACGTACGGCCGCTGGGACGGCATCGCGGACAAGCGGCTCGCGGACGCCTATCTGCGCCGCGTGATGATCAATACGCGGACCGAGTGGTGGCGGGCGCGGAAACTCGAAGAGGTGCCCACCGAGCAGCTCCCGGACGCCTGCGTCGACGACTCGACCGAGCAGCACGCGGACCGGGCGCTCCTTATGGACATCATGAAGGTTCTCGCTCCCAAGCAACGCAGCGTCGTGGTGCTGCGACACTGGGAGCAGATGTCCACGGAGGAGACGGCCGCCGCCCTCGGCATGTCGGCCGGAACGGTCAAGAGCACGCTGCACCGGGCGCTCGCCCGGCTCCGCGAGGAGCTGGAGAGCCGCGACCTGGACGCACGCGCGCTCGAACGTGAGGAGCGGGAGCGTTGCGCGGCCTAGGAACTCGGGCCAGGCAGGTCCTGAAGGCGGGGAGTGCGGTGACGGCCGCGCTCGCCGCCCTCGGCCTTTTCCTGACCGCCTGCGCCACGGGTGGCACCGGCGCCCGCGACGAGGGCCCGGCGAGCAGTGCGGCGGTGGCGAAGGGGGCCCCGAGCCCCGCGGCCACCGCTCCCCCGTCCAAGACACCCAAGCGCGTGGACGCGGTCAAGCTCGTCAAGGACGACCCGGACGTCAGCGACTCGGTCAAGAGCGCGCTGACGAAACCGTGCGTCGCCGACGAGTACCCGGTCGACGTGTCGTACGGGGATCTCACCGGAGGAACCACCGACGACGTCGTGGTCAACGTCATGACCTGCGGGGACGCCGTGGGGATCGGATCGTACGTCTACCGCGAGGAAAGCGGCAGGTACGAGAATGTCTTCAAGACCGAGGAGCCGCCGGTCTACGCGGAGATCGACCGGGGCGACCTGGTGATCACCCAGCAGTTGTACAAGAAGGGCGATCCGGTGGAATACCCCTCCAGCGAAGAAGTGATCACCTACAGGTGGACCGCGACCCACTTCACCGAGAGGTCCCGGACGCACAACGACTACAGCAACGCGGTGGGCGGCGTCGACACGCCCGCTCCCGCCAACTGAGCGCAGACGGAGCAGCCGGATGGCAGAGCAGACCCACGTCCTGTTCGTCGAGGACGACGACGTCATCCGCGAGGCCACGCAGCTCGCTCTCGAGCGCGACGGCTTCGCGGTGACGGCCATGCCCGACGGGCTCTCGGGCCTGGAGGCGTTCCGCGCCGACCGTCCCGACATCGCCCTGCTGGACGTGATGGTCCCCGGACTCGACGGTGTCTCGCTGTGCCGCCGCATCCGTGACGAGTCCACCGTCCCCGTGATCATGCTGTCCGCGCGCGCCGACTCGATCGACGTCGTGCTGGGGCTGGAGGCGGGCGCCGACGACTATGTGACCAAGCCCTTCGACGGGGCCGTGCTGGTCGCCCGGATCCGCGCCGTGCTGCGCCGTTTCGGACACGCGAGCGGTCCGAACGGAACCCCCGAAGAGGCCTCGTCCGTCGACGGCGGGATGCTCTCCTTCGGTGACCTGGAGATCGACACCGAGGGCATGGAAGTCCACAAGGGCGGTACGCCGGTGGCTCTGACGCCCACCGAGATGCGGCTGCTGCTGGAGTTCTCCTCCGCGCCGGGCACGGTGCTGAGCCGCGACAAGCTGCTCGAACGCGTGTGGGACTACGGCTGGGGCGGGGACACCCGTGTCGTCGACGTCCACGTGCAGCGGCTGCGGACGAAGATCGGCCAGGACCGGATCGAGACGGTCCGTGGTTTCGGCTACAAGTTGAAGGCCTGAGCAGGGATATGCGGGGGATCTTTCGGCGCCGGACTCCGGCGGGCGGCGACGGCCCGACCGGCCGCAACAGACCGGCCGACGGGCACGACGGGGGCGCCGGGCGCGGGCCGGTCAACGGGTACG
>LRTP01000050.1 GCA_001550305.1 Streptomyces diastatochromogenes | reverse complement strand
CTCCGGGCGGCGCTGGCCGGGCAGGGCGGGGGCGGCGCCGCAGTGGGCGGTGAGCGGGGCGAGGACGTCCCTGACCACGCGGAAGGGTTCGACGGACTCGTCCAGCCCGTCGAGGACGAGCGTGACCGGATCGCCCGGCTCGTCCAGATGGGCCAGCAGCTGGGCGCGGCGCAGTTCCACCGGGTCGTCGGTCGGCCCGGCCGGGCGCGGGGGCAGTTCCAGAGCGCGCAGCAGGTCGCCGAGCACGTCGGAGGCGGTGCGGTGGCGGGCCAGTACGGCGGCGGTGACGGAGCCCTCGGGCGGGACGGTCTCGGGCGCGGCCGAGCGCAGCGCGCGGCCGTAGCGCGGGTCGTCGCGGAACAGCGGGTCGCTGAGCGTCACGGCCCGCGCCAGCACGGCCGACTTGCCGCTGCCGGCGGTTCCGGTCAGCAGCAGGACACCGCGAGGACGGCCGAGGAACGCGGTGACGGCGCGGCCCAGCCCCTCGCGACCGCTGAAGTACCAGCCGGGGTCGGTCTCCTGGGGGCGGCCGCTCGCGCGGTCGAGCCAGTGGTCGACCTCGTCGGCCGGGGTGGCGACCTGGCGGCGCGCGGGCCCCACCAGTTCCCGAACGGGCCGGTAGCCCGGGTTCGGCAGACAGGGCGTCAGGGCCGTCTGGCCGCCGCCGTCCAGGACCCGCTTGAGCCGGTGCTTGCGCCGCTCGGTGTCGGTGCCGAGTTCGCTCTCGAACTCCGTCATCAGGTGGGCGACGCTCAGCCAGGGCGTGGTGATCTGGGCGGTGGTGCGCAGCCGCTCCAGCACACGGCGCATCACCGAGGGGAACTGCCGTACCTGGACCAGCTGGTCGTGGGCGCAGGTGGCGACGACGTCCAGGCTGCCGCCGGTGCGCCGGCTCGGCAGGATCTCCTGGTGCAGCTTCTCCAGCTCCTCGGCGATCCCGGCCGCGTAGCAGGTGTTGATGACGACCAGGACGTGTTCGGCGCGGGAGTCGAGAGCGGCGGCGACGATCTCGCTGGTGCGGATGGCCGTGGCCAGCTGGCGCCGGGGTTCGGTCCTCGGCAACTGGAGGAAGTGGGTGCGGGAGGCGCCCAGTTGGCCGTGTCCCGTGATGAAGACCACCAGGGCGCGGCCGGGCGTCTCGCGCACCCTGCTCTCGTGCAGGAAGCGCTCCACGTCGTAGCGCTCGCGCAGCTCCGGCGCGGGGACGTGGGTGAAGGGCTCCGGTGCCCCCGGAGCGCACCACCAGTCGGCCACGACGGAGAGCTGTTCGTCGATGCCGGCGGTGAACTCCGCGTCCCCGTCGCCGTAGTCACGGACGGCGACGGTCAACAGAGTGCGCCGCGCGGAGTCCTCCTCCACGGTGCCCACCGACGCACGGCCCGCCGTGGCCCTCCCCGTATCGCCGGCGTCCCCCGGCTCCCCGATCCTGACAAGCCCGCCCGCC
>LRTP01000005.1 GCA_001550305.1 Streptomyces diastatochromogenes | reverse complement strand
ACGGTCGCCGTGGGCGCGGCGCGCCGGCGTGGCGTCCGCCGCAGTTCGCGCAGTTGCGGTGGCACCGCCGCGTCGGCCGCCGGCGCTGTCATCGTCATGAGCACCAGCGCCGGGGCGTCGGCCGCCAGTGCCACGTCGAACAGGTCCAGTCCCCGCTCGGTCGGCAAGGGCACGACGTCCACGCCCGGCGTCAGGCGGGCGAATGATGAAGCGTCCACACCGGCCGTCATCTCGCTGCTCTCCGCCCACAGGCCCCAGGCCATCGCGGTGGCAGGCAGGCCGACCGCGCGCCGCCCGCGGGCCAGCGCCTCCAGATAGGCGTTGGCCGCCGCGTAGTTGCCCTGCCCGGCCGTACCGAGCGTAGCGACGCAGGACGAGAACATCACGAACGCCGAAAGCGGCTGATCGCGGGTCAGTTCGTCGAGGTGCCGGGCGGCGTCGGCCTTGGCCGCCATGACCCGGGCCACGTCTTGCCCGGTCATCGACTCCACCAGCCGGTCGGTCAGCACGCCGGCGGTGTGCACCACAGCCGTCAGCGGGTGATCCAGGCCGTCCAGCAGCGCCGTGACCTGTTCCCGGCGGGACACGTCACACGCCTCGATCCGTACCGAGGCGCCCGACTCCTCCAGTGACTGGCGGAGTTCGCGAGCACCGGGGGCGTCGGCGCCCCGGCGGCTGACCAGAAGCAGCCGCCGCACCCCGTGCCGGACGACCAAGTGCCGTGCCACCAGCGCGCCCAGCGTGCCCGAGCCACCCGTCACGAGCACGGTGCCTTCGAGTGCCAGACCGACGCCGTCGCCGCGGGGCCGGGGCACGGCACGCACCAGCCGCAGTGCGCTCACCGCACCTGCGCGGACCGCCACCTGCGGCTCCGAACCACCCGCGGCGGCCAGCACGGCGGCCGGAGAGTCGGGGTGCGCGTCGGTGTCGACCAGGACGACGCGGTCGGGGTGTTCGGTCTGCACCGACCGCAGCAGGCCCCAGACGGCGGCGCCTTCCGGGTCGTCGGTCTCCCCGTCGCGCGCCGCGACGGCGCCGGAGGTCACCAGCACCAGGCGGGTCGCGAGCACGGACGCGTCGGCCAGCCAGCGTCGCAGGGGATCGAGGACGGCGATCACGGGCCGGTCAGCGGTACGCGGCACCGTCCACAGCACACCGGCCGGGACGCTGCCGCCACCGGCCGCGGCCCGTACCGCGTCGAGGTCCGGATACGCCGGGCAGGTCGCCGCGGCGGACGTCGGTACGGCGGGAGTCGGGTCACCGGCCAGCACCCAGCCGTCGGCGGGCGCTCCCGCCGGGGTGTCGTCCACCGCACGCCACGCCTGCCGGTACACCGCGTCCCGGTGCTGGTCGAGGTCGTCGAACAGCCTGTCTGAGGCCGGCAGCATCAGCAGCCGGTCGACGTCCAGGACCGGGCGTCCGGCGTCGTCGGACAGCGTCAGCCGGAACGCGTTGTCGTCGGCGACGGTGGCCCGCACCCGCAGCCGCGTCGCACCCGCACGGTGCAGCCGCACCCCGTGCCAGGCGAAGGGCAGCATCGTCGGACGCGGCCCGTCGGCCGGCCTGGCCAGCGCCGTGATGTGCAGGGCCGCGTCCAGCAGCACCGGGTGCAGCCCGAACGCGTCCACCCCGTGACCGGCGTCGGCGGGCAGGGCCACCTCGGCGTACAGCTCGTTCTCCCGGGCCCACGCGGTGGTCACCGCGCGGAAGGCCGGGCCGTAGTCGATGGCCGTCCCGGCGTACCGGGAGTACAACTCCTCGACCGTCACGGGCCGTGCGCCGGCCGGCGGCCACGCCGTGCCG
>LRTP01000499.1 GCA_001550305.1 Streptomyces diastatochromogenes | reverse complement strand
GCGCAGCTGCCGCCGCCGTGGCCCGGCTACGGCTACGCGCCGGTGCCCGGCCAGGTGAACCCCGCGGGCGCGCCCCCGTACCCCGCCGGTGCGACGACCCCGTATCCCGCCCCGGCGACGCCGTACCCCGCGTACAACCCCTACCAGTCGTAGGCCTCAGGCGGACGCTTCCGTCAGCCTGGCCACCTCCGCGTCCGTCAGGGTCAGGTCGGCGACCGCCAGCAGGGCCGGCAGCTGCTCGACCGTCCGTGCGGAGGCGATGGGCGCCGCGACCGTCGGCCGGGCGGCGAGCCAGGCGAGGGCGACCGTGGCGACCTCGGCGCCATGAGCCCCGGCGACCTCGTCGAGGGCGGCCAGGACGCGGATGCCGCGCTCGGTGTCGAGGTGCTTGCCCGCCCCCTCGGCGCGCGCGGAGTCGACCGTCGTACCCGGGCGGTACTTGCCGGTGAGGAAGCCGGAGGCGAGCGCGAAGTACGGGACGGCGGCCAGGCCGGTCCGGGAGGCGACCTCCTGGAGCGGGCCCTCGTAGGTGTCGCGCGAGACGAGGTTGTAGTGGGGCTGGAGGGCGACGTAGCGCGCGAGGCCCTCGCGGTCGGAGAACTCCACGGACTCCGCGAGCCGCTCGGCGGAGATGTTGGAGGCGGCGATCTCCCGGACCTTGCCGGCCCGGACCAGTTCGTCGAGCGCGCCGATGATCTCCTCGACCGGCACCGAGGTGTCGTCGAAGTGGGTGTAGTAGAGGTCGATGTAGTCCGTGCCGAGGCGGCGCAGCGAGGCGTCGGCGGCGGCCTTGATGTTCGCCGGGGACAGGCCCTTGTACTCGGGGTGGGTACTGACCTTGGTGGCGAGGACGACGTCGGAGCGGTTGCCCCGCGTGGCGAACCACTTGCCGATGATCGTCTCCGACTCACCGCCCGTGTGGCCGGAGATCCACGCGGAGTAGCCGTCGGCGGTGTCGACGAAGTTGCCGCCCCCGGCCGTGTACGCGTCGAGCACGGCGAAGGACTGCGCCTCGTCGGCGGTCCAGCCGAAGACGTTGCCGCCGAGGGAGAGCGGGAAGACCTCGAGGTCGGAGGAGCCGAGCTTGCGTAGAGAAGTCATGCCTTATTTCAACAGCCGTACCGGATTGCCATATTCCGCATACGGCCCCCCGGGAACGATCAGGGGTTCAGGCCCTTGCTCTGCAGCCACGCCATCGGGTCGATCGCGCTGCCGCCGCCCGGGTGAACCTCCAGGTGCAGATGCGGCCCGGTCACGTTGCCGGTCGCGCCCACGCGCCCGATGACGTCACCGGTGGCCACCTTCTGTCCCACGCTGACGCTGATGGAGGACTGGTGGCAGAACCACAGCTCCGTGCCGTCGTCGAGGGTGAGGATGGTGCGGTAGCCGTACGAGCCGGCCCAGCCCGCCTCTGTGATCGTGCCGCTGTGGATGGCCTTGATCAGCGTGCCGGTGGGGGCCGCGAAGTCGAGGCCGGTGTGGTAGCCGGAGGACCACATGGAACCGGCGTCGCCGAAGCGGGAGGTCAGGGTGTACGAGGAGGTCGGCAGCGAGAAGCTCTTGGCGAGCTCGGCGAGGCGCGCGGCCTCGGCCTTCTGCTTGGCGTCCTCGTCCGCCTTTTTCTTCGCGGCGGCGACCTTGGCCTCGGCGTCGTCCTTCTGCTTGGCGGCCAGCGCGACCGCCTTCTTCGCGGCGGCGGACTCGGCGGCGGCCTGGGCCGCCTTGTCGATCTGGTCCTGCTGCGACTCGGCCTGCTGGATGATACGGGCGCGCAGCGCCTCGCCCGCGTCCGTGTTGCCCTGCGCGGCGTCGGCGCTGGTCACGCCGGCGCTGGTGAGCGGGGTGGGGGAGCCCTTCGGCGTGCTGGAACCGCCGTCGGATATCAGCGCCTTGGCCGATGCGGTGACCGAGGAGAAGTCGGGCAGCGAGATGGAGACCGGCGGCTTGCCGGGCGCCGCGGTGGCCATGCCGCCCGCGCCGACGGCGGCGATGACGCCGACGCCCAGGACCGTGGAGCTGCGGGCGAGTCCTCCGCCGCGCTGCTTGGAGACGCGGTGCCGGCCGCGGAGGGGACGGATGGAATCCTCGGTGGGGTTCCACTCCTCCCAGGGGCCCTCGTCCTTGCCGTAGGCGTAGCCGAAAGTCTGGGTGTCGTTCGGCGGGAACGAAGTGGGCTGGGCAGGCCGGTTGGACGCCACGTGGGCGTGCTCCTTTCCTTCCTTCTCGCCTACCGGGTTAGCTGACGGGTTCGGAGCAGGAAGGTCTCCTACGCGCGTCAACCCACGGTGTCTCCACCGTGAAAGACGCTCGATTCACCCCAAGTTGGTGGTTCCCCGGTTCCCTCGCGGGATTCGGCGCGTGCGCACGGAGCCGACTCTTGTGACGGCTGGGACGACCGCGCTGCGTTATCGAACGTTAATAGACGCGGGTACCGGATTCCAAGCTGTTCGTACTGATCATTAACCACTTTTGGCTGGGACTTACCGCCCATGACCGTCGGAAATCGGGCGAGTTGGCCGTGCCTCCCTACCTGGCGGCTATTTGACGGTGTGTCAGTTGTTATGCGGAGGGGCATCGCCCGATCACCCCTCGTGACATCGATCAAGAACGCGCCTTTCCGTGACTACGGCCGCCGTACGGCGAGCAGTGCCATGTCGTCCGTCAGCGCGCCGCCCGTGTGCCGCCGGACCTCCTCGACGAGCGTGGCCAGCAGGGCGTCCGGGCCGGGGAAGGTCCGTCCGGCCAGGCGCGCGGCCGGATCGTAGAAGCGCCCCTGCGCGTCGCGGGCCTCCGACAGTCCGTCCGTATGGAAGAGGAGCGTGGCCCCGTGCGGGAACTCCGTCTCCTCGGCGCGGTCCGGCCAGCTGCCCAACTCGCCCATGCCGAGCGGCAGTGCGGGGTTCGCGGCGGCGAGCGTGACCAGCGTTCCGTCCGCGTGCAGCAGCAACGGCGGCGGGTGGCCGCGGTTGACGATCCTGACGAGGCCACCCTCGTGCGTGATCTCCGCGAGGACGGCGGTGGTGAACCCCTCGAAGGCGTCGAGGCCCTCGCGCCGGGTGGCCTCGCGGGCCAGCGCCCGCTCCAGCCGCTGCGCGACCGCCTCCGGCGTGGCCTCCTGCTCGGCCGCCTCCCGGAACGCCCCGATGACCACCGCGACGGCGACCACCGCGTCCATGCCCTTCCCGCGTACGTCGCCCACCACCAGCCGTACGCCGTGCGGGGAGTCCTGCACCGCGTACAGGTCGCCGCCGATGAACGCGCCCGCCTGCGCGGCCTCGTAGCACGCCGCGACGTCGAGGCCGCCGATCCGCTGGTCGGGTTCCGGCAGGACGGCACGCTGGGCCGCCTCGGCGATCTGGTGGGCCGAGGCGAGTCGTTCGTCGGTGCGGCGGACGAGGATGTTGATGAGCACGGCCAGCACGCCAACGGTCGCCACGGTGGCGACCTCCGTGAGCGCGTCCACCTTGAAGACGATGCCGAGCCGGATGTGGATCGTGAGCACCGCGACGAACGCCGCGATGCCGGTGAGCACGGTGCCGCGCAGCGAGAAGAGCGGGGCGGCCACGAGCGGCGCGGCCGTGAAGAGGGGGCCCGCGGTGAAGGCCATCGGGGTGAAGTAGTCGTAGAACGCGCCGACCAGGATGAGCAGCGCGGGCAGCACCCGGACGAGGCTGCGCGCGCAGGAGATCCGGCTCCGGTCCGCCTCGGCCGGGCGGGGCACCGGCTCGTCCCCCAGCCCCGGATCGGGCACGGGGTCCCCGGGCAACCGCCCACCGGACCGGTCGTACCGCTCGTCACTCGGCTTCTCGTACGGCTCGCCGTACGGCTCCTCGGCCCGCTGCGCGCCTCCTTGCTGCTGCCCCACCCGTCCAGGCTTCCCGGAACGGGGGCGGGCGGCGAGCGGTGAGGGGCCGACCGGGGGACACGTCAGCCGGAGGCCGACCACCGGACGCCGCCGGCTCCGCCGCGCTCGTGGTGGTACCCGGCCGGGGCGACGACGCTCCCGCCGTCCGGCACGAGGTCGTGACCGTCGTGACAGGCCCCGAGGAACAGCGCGCACACGGCGAGCAGCAGCGCGAGCCCCGGCGCGCGTCGGACCAGCCAGCGATGACGACTCATAGTGAGCGGAAGACTACAGAAAGTCGGGTCGACAGGGAAAACCGGGGCGGGACGGCGAACGGGAAAGCCGGGCGGCAGGAAAACGAGGACGGTGAACGGAAAAAACCAAGGGCCGGAACTCGTTTCCGAGTTCCGGCCCTTGGCCTTCAGTAGCGGGGACAGGATTTGAACCTGCGACCTCTGGGTTATGAGCCCAGCGAGCTACCGAGCTGCTCCACCCCGCGTCGTTGAAATTAGTGTACGCCATCCGCGGGGCCCGATTCACCAGGCTTTTCGCGGACGACCGCGAGGCCGCCCCTACCCGGCCGCGAGAAGGTGACGATTGGGCGCCACGGCCCGCTCCTCGAACTCCGGCAGTACGACGACATCCGCCCCCGCGGCCACGAGCAGACCGTTCCCGTCGGCCTCCGTCACGAACGTGTCGGGCTCGCGCCACGCGGTGACCACCCGCCGTACCCCCGCGTCGAGGATCAGCCGCGCACAGGGCGCGGGCCGGGACGCCCGCCGCGCGCACGGCTCCAGGCTGCTGTACACGGTGGCGGAGCGCAGACGCGGATCCGTGGGATCGATCTTCGCGAGCGCCGCCTCCTCGGCGTGCACGACGGGGTCGTCGCCCTCCCGCGAGTGCCCGCGCGCCAGCTCGGTGCCGTCGGCCGCCACCACCACCGCGCCCACGCTGAACGCGGTCTCCGACGGCGGACACAGCGCCGCCAGCTCGCAGGCGACGCCCAGCCAGTGCCGGTCCGCGGCGTACGCGAGGGCGCCTTCCCCGGGTGCGGTGGGGACGTAGCGGACGAGGACGACGTCCCCGACCGGTCGTGTCTCCACCAGCCGCATCCGGCCCGGCGGATATCCCCCGGGTCCGAACAGCCGTGGCGCGTCCGGCTCCCCCACGAAGAGCGGCGCGACGGCGAGCTGCAGCTCGTCCGCCAGCCCCTGTGTCATCAGCTGGGTGTGCACGCGCCCCCCGCCCTCGACCATGAGCCGCCGCACCCCGCGGGCGTCGTGGAGGTGTTCGAGCACGACGCGCCAGTCCAGCGCGGCGCCGGTCGGGACCACGTCGACGTCCAGTCCGCGCAGAGCGTCGGTGGCGCGTTCGGCGCCCTTGTCCGTCGTATAGACGACCTTCTCGCCGCCCGTGTGCCAGAACTGGGCGTCCGGGTCGAGGTCGCCGGAGCCGCTGACGGTGACCTTCAGCGGGTACTCCGGGCGCCCGGCGGCGACCCGCGCCGCCCGCCGCTCGGCGGAGTTGACCAGCAGCCGGGGGTTGTCCGCGCGGATGGTGCCGGCGCCGATCAGGATCGCGTCGCTGGACGCCCGTACCTCGTCGACCCGGTCGAAGTCGGCCGGGCCCGAGAGCAGCAGGCGGTCCGGGCCGGTGTCGTCCAGGAAGCCGTCGAGGGAGACGGCGGCGGACAACAGGACATAGGGGTGGGGCATGGGGCGCACTCTCCAGCTCCGAGCGCAGGGCTCCTAGTGGTTCAAGTTTTAAACAATACCTAGACTGGCGGCATGACGACCCGCTGGCTCTCCCCCGCCGAGCAGCGCGCCTGGCGCGCGTACATCGCCGCCGCCTCGCTCCTGGAGGACACGATCGACCGGCAGCTCCAGGCCGAGACCGGCATGCCCCACCTTTACTACTCCATCCTGGCCATGCTGTCCGAGGCGCCGGACCGGCGGCTGCGGATGACCGACCTCGCCGAGACCCTGAAGATCACCCGCAGTCGGCTGACGTACGGCGTGACCCGGCTGGCGAGCGACGGTCTGGTGCGCCGGGAGGGCTGCCACAGCGACAAGCGCACCCAGATCGCGGTCCTCACGGACGAGGGGATGGCCGTTCTGGAGCGGGCGGCGCCGGGTCACGCGGAGCAGGTCAAGACAGCGGTCTTCGACCGACTGACCCCCGAGCAGGTGGGGCAGCTGGAGGAGATCTGCGGGGCGATCACCCGCGGCATCCAAGGGGAGAATCCCGGGGCCTGCGGGGAAGATCTGCCGTGGCGACGGCGTTCTTCCTGAGTCGGCGACGGCGTTCCTCGTAGTCGGCGACCGCATTTCCTCGTGAGCCGTACGACAGCACTCTTCGTGCGCCGTACGACACAGAATCCCGCAAAGCCGTTGCTTGAACTTTAAAGCACCGTGTACTGTCTGTCTCCGAGGCAGTGCTTCAAAACTGAAGCACCACCGGCACAACTCGCACGACACCCGCTGGACCGGAGAGACAACATGCGCGATTTCCCCACCGCCACGGTGCGCACCCGCGTCACTGTGCCCCTGCGCTTCGGCGACGGCTACTCGGTCGACGCGGAGTTGGTCACCTTCCACGGCCTCGCCGACGACAAGGAACACCTCGCCGTCGTGCTCGGCAAGCCCGGCGCGACCCCGCTGGTGCGGCTCCACTCCGAATGCCTGACCGGTGACGTCTTCGGCTCGGCCCGCTGTGACTGCGGCCCGCAGCTGCGCGAGGCGGTGGAGCGGATCGCGGAGCGCGGCGGAGTGCTCCTGTACCTCCGTCAGGAGGGCCGCGGCATCGGCCTCTACAACAAGCTCGACGCGTACGCCCTCCAGGACCAGGGCCTCGACACGTACGCCGCCAACGCCGCCCTCGGCCTGCCCGAGGACGGCCGCGACTACACCGCGGCGGCCCAGATGCTCCAGGCCCTCGGCATCGACGACCTGGACCTGCTCTCCAACAACCCGGACAAGGCCGAGCAGCTGCGCGACCTCGGCGTCACGGTCTCCCACCGCGTCCCGACGGGCGTCTTCACCACCGCCCACAACGTGCGCTACCTGCGCGCCAAGGTCCTCCAGACCCAGCACACGCTCCCCCTGCCGGAACTCACGGCGGGCTGAGCCCTCGGGCCCCACGCTCCCCAAACACACCGAAGCCCCAGGTCGGATTCCCTCTGACCTGGGGCTTTTCGGTAGACCCTGTGGGACTCGAACCCACAACCAATGGATTAAAAGTCCACTGCTCTGCCAATTGAGCTAACGGCCCTTGTGGGTCACATCTTATCGCGCCATGACACTCTGTGTCAGATTCTCCAGGTCAGGCGGGGTGTGGGCGCCTTCCCCTGCCGGTCGCCCTGACGGATTCTGACGCGCCATATCGCATACTTACGGATCCTCCGAGCGAGCCACGAGCGAGCCAGATTCGCCGTCTTGGGCCTCTTGAGCAGGGCGCCGGCGCCGCCTCGGAACGGCCGCCGCGGACCGTTCGACTAGCGCCTCCTCGTACTCGGTGAAGAGGGGCGTGTACGTGTCCGCGGTGAGGACGACGGTGGAGTGACGGAGCTTCACCTTCGCGTCATGGATGTCGCCGCCGCCGGCCTTGACCAGACCGGCCGCGCAGTGCCGGAGGTCCCGGAGGTTGATCGGGGGGAGACCGGCCCGGTGCATGATCCGGTCGAACTCCTTGGAGACCGTGTCCGGGTGGAGCCAGCCGCCGTCATCGGCCGTCCAGATCTTCCCGGTATCGAGCCAGTCGTAAGCGTCCTCGCCGCGCTCTCGCTTCTCGGCTGCCGCGGCGTTCCAGGCGTCCCGCTCGGCCTCCTGCTGGACGCGCCGGTCGCCAAGCACCTCGACGGTCTCCCGGTCGAGGATCACGGCCGCCATGGACTGATCCGTCTTCGGTGCCGTCTCGACCATCTCCGAGCCGTCCATGACGATCTCCTCCAGCACATCGAGCCGCGGCGGCTGGCCGTCGAGGTGGGCGTTATCCCACCCCGCGCCGACGCTCTCCCCACGGCGCAAGCCGTGGTGCCCGATGACGTGATAGATCGAGTACAGGCGGTGCCCTTCGGCCGCGTCCAGGAACTCGCCGAGCTGCTGCGGCGTCCAGACCATGACCGGGCTCGGGATCTCCCCCTTCGCCTTCCAGCGGGCGACCCGCTCGGGGGTCCAGAGCAGACCGGTCGGCCGGGCCGCCGCGTCCAGCTCGACGTGAGCCGCCGCGTTGAACGTGATCATCTGCTGTGCGATGGCGGCGTTGAGCGCGGCCCGCAGGGTGCGCCGGATCGCCTGCCTCGTCGCGGGCCCGTTCGCCTTCCGGAACGGGGGCATCCCGTCGAGCTTCGTCCGCTCGGCCGCCAGGCGCTCGCGCT
>LRTP01000498.1 GCA_001550305.1 Streptomyces diastatochromogenes | reverse complement strand
GTGGGGCTCGTCGCCGCCCGGCGCGCGCTGACGGTGACACGCGCGCCGTCGTACGAGCCGGTGGGCGCGGCGCCGTTCGTCGCCGCCTTCACCCCCGTGGCGAACATCGCCGTCGGTGACGAGACCCCCTGGGGCGTGGCCGCGGAACTGGCCCGGCTGCTGCCCGGCACGGAGACGGGCAGCTTCGCGGGGGAGGGGGCGGCAACGGCGGCCCTGGCCGCCGCGGGCAGCCGCCGCGTCGTCGCCGTCGTCCGCGACGAACACCGGCACCCCTGGATGGCGGCCGCCCTGGACACGCTGTTGAGCGAACGCCCCGACACGGTCGTGGTCGAGATGGGCATCCCCCAGGCCCCGCCCCGGGGCGCCCTCCACATCGCCACGCACGGCGCGGCGAGGGTGTGCGGCCGGGCGGCGGCGGAGGTCATCGCGGGGGAGTGAGGGCCCGCGAGGAGGAGAACGCAGGCAAGAAGGAAGGAAGGTGCCGGACCCCAGGGGCCCGGCACCTTCCTTCCTTCTTTCTTCCCTTGCGTGCTTTTCTTCGCGCCCTCGGGGTCAGATCCCCTGCCAGTCCGGCTTGTTCGCGAACGTGTGCCGGAAGTAGTCCGCCAGCTTCAGCTTGGACGCGGCGGCCTCGTCCACGACGACCGTCGCGTGCGGGTGGAGCTGGAGCGCCGAGGCGGGGCACACCGCGGCCACCGGCCCCTCCACGGTCGCCGCGACCGCGTCCGCCTTGCCCTCACCCGTGGCCAGCAGGACGAGATGCCGCGCCTCCAGGATCGTGCCGATGCCCTGGGTGATGACGTGGTGCGGCACCTGCTCGATGTCGCCCTCGAAGAACCGCGCGTTGTCGACCCTGGTCTGCTCGGTCAGCGTCTTGATCCGGGTCCGCGAGGCGAGCGAGGAGCAGGGCTCGTTGAACCCGATGTGCCCGTCGGTGCCGATCCCGAGCAGCTGGAGGTCGACGCCACCGGCCGTGGCCAGCGCCCTGTCGTACGCCTGGCACGCGGCCCGCACGTCCTCGGCGGTGCCGTCCGGGCCCAGGAACGCGTCCATGCCCAGCCCCAGCGGTTCGAGCACCTCGCGTCGCAGCACCGACCGGTACGACTCGGGGTGCTCGGCCGGCAGTCCCACGTACTCGTCGAGTTGGGCGACCCGCGCCCGCGAGGCGTCCACGGCACCGGAGCCGACCTTCGCCGCCAGCGCCTGGTAGATGGGCAGCGGCGTCGAGCCGGTGGCCACTCCGAGCAGAGCGTCGGGCTTGCGCCGGAGCAGCTCCGCCATGGCCTCGGCGATCAGCTCGCCGCCCGCCTTGGCGTCGGGAACGATGACAACTTCCACGCTGGGCCTGCCGATCTGGAGAGTGGCTCGCCGGGAACCGTGAGGGAACACGTGTGGTGTAGACCAATCTAGCAAAGGAGTGCCCTCCGCGGCCCGTCACGGTTTCACGACGTATCCAGGCCCGCCGCCCGGACGCCCGCTCGACACCCCCATGAGTAACGGCACACCCGACAAAACCCTGCCCACAGGCGATGAGATGCTGATACCGATCCTCGAGATCCGCACCGCACGCACCACCTCGAACCGCACGCACCACTCCGTACCGCACGTACCACGCACCACCTCGTACCGCACGCACCACCCCGTATCGGCCACGGTCGACGCGTACGACCGGAACGTCCCCAGGAGGCCCCATGTCCGCCCCTACCCCGGACCCCCGGACCGACGACGACCGCCCGGGTCGGATCATGGCCCGCGAGATGGCCGAGCAGCCCGACGTGCTGCGCCGGATCCTGGAGGCGGGCGCGCCGCGGATCCAGGAAGTGGCCCGGCAGATCGCGGCCCGCGCGCCCCGCTTCGTCCTGCTCACCGCCCGCGGCACCTCCGACAACGCCGCCCTGTACGCGAAGTACCTGCTGGAGATCCAGCTGGGCCTGCCGTGCGGGCTCACCTCGATGTCGACGACCACGGCGTACGGCGCGCGGCCCGATCTCACCGACGTCCTGGTCATCACCGTCAGCCAGTCCGGCGGCTCCCCGGACCTGGTCGCCTCGACCCGGGCCGCCCGTCAGGCCGGCGCCGTCACGCTTGCGGTGACCAACAACCCGGACTCACCGCTGGCGGCCGTGTCCGAGTACCACCTCGACATCATGGCCGGACCCGAGAAGGCCCTGCCCGCCACCAAGACCTACACGGCCTCCCTCCTCACCCTCTATCTCTTCGTCGAAGGACTGCGCGGCGGCGACGGCGCCGCGGCCAAGGCGCTGCCCGATCTCGCCGCGCACCTCCTCACCCGCCAGGACGAGATCCGCACGCTCGCCTCCCGCTACCGCTTCGCCGAGCGCATGGTGATCACCTCGCGCGGCTACGGCTACCCCACGGCCAAGGAAGCCGCCCTGAAGCTGATGGAGACCAGCTACATCCCCGCCCTCTCGTACTCCGGCGCCGATCTGCTGCACGGCCCCCTCGCCATGGTCGACAACATCTCCCCGGTCATCGCGGTCGTCACCGACGGCAAGGGCGGCGAGGCGCTCCAGCCCGTGCTCGACCGGCTGCGCGGGCGCGGCGCCGACCTGGTCGTCATCGGCCCCCGGGCCCAGGTGGAGCAGGCCTCGGCCGGGTTCGTCCTGCCCACCGAGGGGGTGACCGAGGAGCTTCAGCCGATCCTTGAGATCCTTCCGCTCCAGCTCCTGGCCTACGAGGTCACCATCGCTCGCGGCCAGGACCCGGACGCGCCGCGCGCCCTGGCGAAGGTGACCGAGACCCGCTGACCGACGCGCCCCCGGACGGGTGGACGGGGCCGAGGTGATCCGGCCCCGTTCATGAGCCGATCCGGCCCCCACCGGGGGCCGAACCGGGCTAGTCTGCGTGGTGGATGCTGTTGGAAGTTCGAAAAAGAGACAACAACAAACATCCGCCGGCGCATGGACGCGGCACGTGGTCTAGTCCACAATGTGCAGGTAAAGCCTTCGATCGACGAAGCGTCGTTTACGGCGAGGCGTTGATCCACAAAGACATCCGTCTTCCCCGCACAGGAAGGCGGACCGAGGAACCGGCGCTCTCTGCCCTGACTGCTCCGGGTCCTCTCCTTCGGCCGACCGGGACCGCACACCCCGCGGCCGTTGCTGCTCCGGGCTGCGGTGCCGGGAGGGTTGAGGGTCCCTCCCAGGCGCCGCGGCCCGCGGGTGTTTTCGGAGCCGGGCCAAAGCCCCAGGTACGCTCGCAGATGTGCCCTCCATGAACGACCTCGTCCGCCAGCACACCGCTCTCGGTGACTCCGATCTCGAGTGGTTGCATCTGCTGGTCTCGGAGTGGCAGTTGCTCTCCGACCTCTCCTTCGCCGACCTCGTGCTGTGGGTTCCCACCCGCGACGGCACCCGCTATGTCTCCGTCGCGCAGATGCGGCCCAACACCGGCCCGACCTCGTACCAGGACGACATGGTCGGCCACCTCGTCCCCCGCGGTCGCCGTCCGCTGCTGGACGCCGCGCTGGACGAGGGCCGGATCGTGCGCGAGGGCGATCCCGAGTGGCGCGAGGAGGTGCCGGTACGGGTCGAGTCCATTCCGGTACGGCGGGAGGGGCGCGTCCTCGGTGTCATCGCGCGCAACACCAATCTCCTCACCGTGCGCACCCCGAGCCGGCTGGAGCTCACGTACCTCCAGAGCGCGTCCGACCTCGCCCAGATGATCGCCGCCGGCTCCTTCCCGTTCTCCGGCCAGCAGGTCGACATGGACGCCTCCCCGCGGGTCGGCGACGGACTGATCCGCCTCGACGCCGACGGCATCGTCCAGTACGCGTCCCCGAACGCGCTGTCCGCGTACCACCGCCTCGGCCTCGCCTCCGACCTGGTGGGCCACCACCTCGGAGTGACCACCGCCGAACTCGCCCCGTCCCGCGGTCCGGTGGACGAGGCCCTGTCCAAGGTCGCCAGCGGCTGGGCACCCCGCGAGTTCGAGATCGAGAGCGCCGACGGGGTGATCCAGCTGCGCGCGATCCCGCTCAAGCCCAAGGGCACCCGGGTCGGTTCGCTCGTCCTGCTGCGCGATGTGACCGAACTGCGCCGCCGCGAACGTGAGTTGATCACCAAGGACGCGACCATCCGGGAGATCCACCACCGGGTCAAGAACAACCTTCAGACGGTGGCGGCGCTGCTGCGGCTCCAGGCCCGGCGCATCGAGTCGGAGCGCGGCCGTGAGGCCCTGGAGGAGGCCGTCCGGCGGGTCGGCTCGATCGCCATCGTGCATGAGACGCTGTCTCAGAACCTGGACGAGCGGGTGGAGTTCGACGAGATCGCCGACCGGGTGCTCGCCATGGTCGCCGAGATCTCGCCCGGCAAGGTCACCGGCCGCCGTACCGGCCGCTTCGGCATACTCGACGCCGAGGTCGCCACCCCGCTCTCCATGGTGCTCACCGAGATCCTGCAGAACGCGCTGGAGCACGGCTTCCGCGAGGGCGACCGGGGCACGGTCGAGGTCTCGGCGGTGCGCGGCGGCACCAGCAAGGAGGCCCGCCTGCTGGTCACCGTCCAGGACGACGGGGTCGGTCTCCCGGAGGGTTTCGACCCGCACCGCTCGGGCAACCTCGGGCTGCAAATCGTACGGACGCTGGTGGAGGGCGAGTTGGGGGGCAGCTTCGACATGGTGGCGGCCCCGGAGCGCGGCACGCAGGTCATCCTGGACATTCCGGTGCGGGCGCACAAGTAGGAGTGCACGTAGGGGCGCGAGCAGAAGTACAAGCAGAAGTATCTGACGCACCCACAGATCGCGCATGACAGTGGCCCCGGACCAGAAGGTCCGGGGCCACTGCTTACGTTGCTATGCGCATCGGGGGTACTGCGCGCTGCGGCTCGGGGGCGGGAGATGCGTACTCGCTGTACGCGCCGCCGGGCTCAGGCTCGTTACGGGGTGGGGTGTCAGGCGGTGGCCTGACGGGCCCGGTTGCGGGCGGCACGGCGCTTCATCGCGCGGCGCTCGTCCTCGCTGAGGCCACCCCAGACGCCGGAGTCCTGGCCGGACTCGAGCGCCCACTGCAGGCACTGCTCCATGACGGGGCAGCGGCGGCAGACGGCCTTGGCTTCCTCGATCTGCAGCAGCGCAGGACCGGTGTTGCCGATGGGGAAGAAGAGCTCGGGGTCTTCCTCGCGGCAAACGGCGTTGTGACGCCAGTCCATGGCTGCTACCTCTCCTTGGTATTACATGCACGTTGCTTGTGAATGTGAACGCTTTCACGAATCCCTCAACAAGTGAAGGGCCGACTGCCAGGATTCCCTGACGTGGTCCTGTGATTTGAGGAGGGGTTCTGGCTCTCTGTGGGGCCGATGTTGCGGGCCGTCCCGATCGCCACGTAGAGACTCGCAAACCTCAGCGGCGGATACAACCCCTTCTGGAAAGTTTTTTTTGATTCCTCGGTGTCGACTAGGTCACAGCCGTACTTCCATGGGGTGGACCCTGGTCTAAACGTTCGAGTGAAAGGACTTTGGGCCCTTCCGCTCACACAATCACACGCAGTGCACGGCGTACGCCTGTGAACGTCACGCTAGTGCGCAGTCCCAGGTGGTCGCCGTCCATCTGGAGGGGGAGCGGCGCCTTCGAATGCAAGGTGAAGTCGGTCAGGTCGTGCAGGGACAGGGCGTGCTTGCCGTGGGGTCCGCGCTCGGGGGACGAAGTGAGCAACTGGGTGGCATACCGGGCAGCCGAGGCCGTCGACATGCGGTTGAGAGCGAGTACGTCGAGTCCGGTATCGAACGAAGCCTTAGGTGACGCGTACACCGGACGATTGCCGAGAAACGTCCAGGGCGAGGCGTTGCAGATTATGGACATCACAAGATCGGTGATCGGGTCCTGGCCGGGCTGCTCCAGCGTGATCGTTCCGTGCCTGCGGTGAGGTTCGTCCAAAAACTGACGTGCCACTTGGCGCAAATAGAGGGCGTGGGTGGAACGCTTGCCGCGCTCGCGCTGCTGTTCGACCCGACCGATCACCCCCGCGTCGAAGCCGAGTCCCGCGCAGAAGGTGAACCAGCGGGAGGGGACGGCTTCGTCCTCGGTGCCCGGGGTGCCCGCGGCGAGACCGAGGCCGATCGCGCGCTCACGGTCCTCTCTGAGCGCGTCCAACAGGGCGCCGGTGGCCTCCACGGCGTCGTTGGGCAGGCCCAGGGCGCGGGCGAAGACATTGGTGGAGCCACCGGGGACCACCGCGAGGCGGGGCAGACGGTCCAGGTCGGGTCCATTGTGCAGGAGACCGTTCACGACCTCGTTGACGGTGCCGTCGCCGCCGAGTGCGACCACCAGTTCTATGTCGTCGCTCTCCCCGGCCTGCCGGCCGAGGTCCCGGGCGTGCCCGCGGTACTCGGTCGTGACCACCTCGAGCTTCATCTCGCTCGCCAGCGCGTGGATCAAGACATCGCGCGTGCGCGCACTTGTGGTGGTAGCTGCCGGATTGACCACGAGAAGTGCACGCATGCGATGCAGCGTACCTACCGAGAGGTACTGGTCCCAGACAGAGTTAGGGATCCGGTAAGAGATGGGGACGTGAGTCTCGACACGGTCAGGTGCGGGACGCGGTGGGGTGGCGGGCGGGGTCGGGCCGCGCGCCGGGGCCCGAGGGATACCCTTCGGGGGTGAGCGCTGAGCAGATCCCCACCCCTGACGCCCCCTCCGCAGAGCCCCGTCCCGGACGGCTGACCGCCGCGGCCGCGCTGGCCGCGCTGGAGGGGTTGGTCCTCGCCGTGGGGGGCGTGTGGATGCTCGTCCTGGGGGCCACGAGTGACTCGGGAGACCGACAGCAGGGCGTGACCCTGGGTGTGACGCTGATCGTGCTCGCGCTGCTGCCCCTGCTGGCCGCCCGCGGCCTGCTGCTGCGCCGCAGCTGGAGCCGGGGGCCCGCGGTCATCACCCAGATCATGGCGCTGCCCGTCGCCTACAGCCTGCTCCAGGCGGACAGCGTGGCGATCCCCGCCGGAATCGCCCTCGCGGCGGTCGCGATCACGGCGCTGGTCCTGCTCGTCAATTCCGAGACCACCCGGGCGCTGGGCATCCGTGGCCCCGGTGCCGCCGAGGAAACCAAGTAGCTTCGGCCTGTCGGCGGGGTCCACACCGGTTGCGCGCCCGCTGAAAAGACGGGATCCGCGCCCGGAGGGCCGGGCTCGTCCGCCCATCGGGGACTCCGTGGCGACGCCCCCGCTCGGCGGCTGCCCGGTTACTCCTCGACTACTCCTCGACCAGGAGCTTTTCGCGGAGCTGGGCGAGGGTGCGGGCCAGCAGGCGGGAGACGTGCATCTGGGAGATGCCGACCTCCTGTGCGATCTGCGACTGGGTCATGTTGCCGAAGAAGCGAAGGAGCAGGATCCGCTTCTCTCTCGGGGGGAGGTCCTCGAGCAGGGGCTTCAACGACTCCCGGTACTCGACGCCCTCCAGGGCCTCGTCCTCCGCACCCAGCGTGTCCGCGACCGCCGGGGACTCGTCGTCCGTGTCGGGGACGTCCAGCGACAGCGTGGAGTACGCGTTGGCGGACTCCAGACCCTCCAGGACCTCCTCCTCCGAGATGGCCAGCTTCTCGGCCAGCTCGTGGACCGTGGGAGAGCGCCCGTGCTGTTGCGACAGCTCGGCCGTAGCCGTCGTCAGGGCCAGGCGCAGTTCCTGCAGGCGCCGCGGCACCCGCACCGCCCAGCCCTTGTCGCGGAAGTGTCGCTTGATCTCGCCGACGACCGTCGGAGTCGCGTACGTGGAGAACTCGACGCCGCGCTCCGGGTCGAAGCGGTCGACCGACTTGATCAGGCCGATGGTCGCGACCTGGGTGAGGTCGTCCAGCGGCTCACCGCGGTTGCGGAAGCGGCGCGCGAGGTGCTCGACGAGCGGGAGGTGCATGCGGACCAGCTGATTGCGCAGCTCCGCGTACTCCGCACTGCCGTCCTGCAGCTTGCGCAGCTCGATGAACATCGCCCGCGCGCCGCTGCGGTCCTGCGGGTCGTGCTGGATGTGCTGGGCGCTCGGCCCTTGCTGCGTGCCCTGCACGCTCTGCACCCCTGGCTTGTCGTGTCGCTCGTGCTCGCTCATAGTCCCGCCCGTCACCAGCCGCCGCCCTTCCGAGGACGTGCTCGGCGCGGCACCCTCCGGATCCCGTTGCCCGTCGTCCTGGCCGGAGAGGCTCTCCTGTGCGTCCTCCGGGTGCGGCCGGGCCTGTTCGGGGATGCCGTCGACGCCTTCCACCGCGCGCCGCGGCCCGTCGAGGCCGTCGACGCGTCCGGCGGGAAGCTCCCGTGTGCCGCGCTCTTCGTCCCGCACCGGCCCGTCCCCGTTCCTCACGCCGGCCCGGGTCCCGCGCCGCGCTGTTTGTAGAGGCTGATCGAAACGGTCTTGTCCTCGGCGACGGTGGAGTCGACCTTGCCCGCGAGCGCCGACAGGACGGTCCACGCGAACGTGTCCCGTGACGGAGCGTGACCATCGGTGGTCGGAGCGGAGACCGTCACCTCGAGCGAGTCGTCGATGAGCCGGAAGACACAGCTGAGCACCGATCCGGGGACGGCCTGCTGCAACAGAATCGCGCAGGCCTCGTCCACCGCGATGCGGAGGTCCTCGATCTCGTCGAGGGTGAAGTCCAAACGGGCCGCGAGACCGGCCGTAGCCGTACGCAGCACCGACAGGTAGGCACCCGCGGCCGGCAGCCGGACTTCCACGAAGTCCTTCGTCGCGGGCTCGCCTGCGATCTGGGACACCCTCACCTCCAAGGTGGTACAAGCTCTTTCGAGCTCTTTTCGGGGGCCGAGGGTCGCCCCCCGGGGTAACGCGCTAGGTGGTTCAGCGGTGACGCTACCGCGCTCCCAACTTTCCTGTCCTGGGGACCCCGCCCCTTGCTGTCACTCATAGTAAGCCTACGAGTACGCACAGTGGCTAGGGGTCTGCGGGCCCAAATAGGAAGAGCGCGCGCCGGGTTGACGTACCCAGGCGTCAGACGGTCGAACCGTCCGGGCCGTGGGTCACGCCAGTACGTGGTCGACGAAGCACCAGCGCCAGCTCTCACCGGGTTCGAAGGTCCGCATCACGGGATGTCCGGTCTCCTTGAAATGCTCCGTCGCGTGCCGCAGCGGCGAGGAGTCGCAGCAGCCGAGGTGCCCGCAGCTCAGACACAGCCGCAACTGCACCGGATGTGTACCCGCGGCCTGGCACTCCAGGCAGGTCTCGCTCAGCGGTCCGGGTTCGGGGTGCGGCAGCTCGTCGGCGTGCGTGCACTGTTTCATGATTGCCAGGTTACGTCGGGCGTGCGGCATGTCGCGCGAAAACGAGGGCGGGCGGAAGACGATGGACGTATTGCCACTGCTGTTGCTGGTCGCGGGGAGCGCCGCGGTCGCCGGGCTCGCCCGTCGTACCCCGGTGCCGGCGCCGCTGTTGCTCGTCGCGGCGGGCCTGGTCGTCTCGTACGTCCCTGGAGTGCCCGGATACGAACTCGACCCGGAGATCGTGCTCCCGCTGGTGCTGCCCCCGCTGCTGTACACGGCGGCCACCGACAGCTCGTACCTCGATCTTCGGGCGCACATGCGGCCCATCGCGCTGCTGTCGGTGGGGTACGTGCTCTTCGCGACGCTGGCCGTAGGCTGGGCCGCCTATCTGATCGTGCCGAGCCTGCCGCTGCCCGCGGCGCTGGTCTTCGGAGCGGTGGTGGCGCCGCCGGACGCGGTGGCGGCCACGGCGGTGGCGCGCCGGGTGGGGCTGCCCTCGCGGATCACCACGATCCTTCAGGGCGAGTCCCTGGTGAACGACGCGACCGCGATCACCGCTTACAAGGTGGCCCTCGCCGCCGCGGTCGGCGAGGGCGCGACCTGGGCGGGCGGTATCCGTGAGTTCCTCCTCGCGGCGGTCGGGGGTGTGGTCGTCGGTCTCGTCCTGATGGTTCCGATCCACTGGTTGCGCACGCACCTGAATGAGGCACTTCTCCAGAACACCCTCTCCTTGTTGATCCCCTTCGTCGCCTACGGGATCGCCGAGCAGGTGCACGCCTCCGGAGTGCTCGCGGTGGTCGTCGTCGCGCTCTACCTCGGGCACCGTGCCTGGGAGGTGGACTTCGCGACCCGGCTCCAGGAGGAGGCGGTGTGGAAGATGGTCGCGTTCGTCCTGGAGTCGGCTGTGTTCGCCCTGATCGGACTGCAACTGCCGGTCGTCCTCAAGGGCCTCGGCCAGTACCAGGGAGCCCAGGCCGCCTGGTATGCGGTGGCCGTCTTCCTGGTCGTGGTCGCCGCCCGGTTCCTGTGGATCTATCCGGCCACCTTCCTGCCCCGGCTCCTGTCGGCGCGCATCCGGGAGCGCGAGGGGTCTCCCACCTGGAAGGGCCCGTTCGTCATCGGCTGGGCCGGCATGCGCGGGGTGGTCTCGCTCGCCATCGCCTTCTCCATCCCGCTCACCGTGCACGGTGGCGCCTCCTTCCCCGATCGCAACCTGCTCCTCTTCCTCACCTTCACCACCGTGATCGGGACCCTGGTCGTCCAGGGGCTGACCCTGCCCCCTCTCATCCGCCTGCTCAAGCTGCCGGGGCGCGACGTCCAGGCCGAGACGCTCGCCGAGGCGAACGCCCAGGCGCAGGCGTCCCGGGTCGCCGAGGAGCGCCTCGACGCACTCCTCACCGACGAGCGCAACGCCCTGCCCCCGCCACTCGCCGACCGGCTCCGCTCGGTCCTGGAACGCCGCCGCAACGCCGTCTGGGAACGGCTCGGCGCCGTCAACCCGGTGACCGGGGAGACCGCCGACGACACCTACCGCCGCCTGTCCCGCGAGATGATCAGCGCCGAACGCGAGATGTTCGTGAAACTCCGCGACCACCGCTACATCGACGACGAAATGCTCCGCACGCTCCTGCGCAGACTCGACCTGGAGGAGGCGGCGGCCTACCGGGAAGCGGCGTGAGGCGCCGGACGAGGGCTCAGAGCGGTGCCCCCGTGATCACCGCCGCCACCGTCGTCCCCCGTGTGAACGCCCCCTCTTCCACCAGGGTGACAAGTCCGTAGAGCATCTTGGCGACATAGAGACGTTCCACGGGCAGGCCGTGGCGCTGTTCGAAGTCCGCGGCGAAGGTGTCGAGTTCGGGCGTGGTGCGGGCGTAGCCGCCGAAGTGGAAGCGGTCGTCGAGTGACCAGGTGCCGCGCCGGCCACCGAAGGCGGCTTCCTGGAGGGCGCTTATGTCACTCCCCAGGAAGCCGCCCTTGAGGACGGGGATCCCCAGGGCCCGCTGGTCGGGGGCGAGGCCGGCGGCCAGGCCGGCGAGGGTGCCGCCGGTGCCGCAGGCCAGGGCGGCCACGTCGACACCGCCATGGCCCCGCAGCTCCGCGCCGAGTTCCCGGCAGCCGCGTACGGCAAGGGAATTGCTGCCGCCCTCCGGGACGACGTACGAGTCCTCGGCGTCCACCGAGCGCAGCAGGGCGGCCAGCGTCTCCGGTTCGCCCTTGCGGCGATACATCGATCTGTCGACGAAGTGCAGTCGCATGCCGTCGGCCGCGCAGCGGGTCAGCGAGGGGTTGAGGGGGCGGTCGGCCAGCTCCTGGCCGCGGACCACCCCCACGGTCGTCAGCCCTAGGAGGCGGCCCGCGGCGGCGGTGGCGCGCAGATGGTTGGAGTACGCGCCGCCGAACGTGACCACCGTGCGGCCCGCCGCCGCGCGGAGGTTCGGGGCGAGCTTGCGCCACTTGTTGCCGATCAGCTCCGGGTGGATCAGATCGTCCCGCTTGAGCAGCAGCCGCACACCACGGCGCGTGAAGCGCTCGTCCTCGACCTGACACAGCGGCGAGGGCAGCCTCGGCCGCAGCACGGTCGGGTCGAGCGCTTCGGGGACGTCCGGAGTGGCCGGGGCGGTCGGGCCGTCCGGGGGTGTGGGGCCGTCCGGGGGTGTGGGGCTGGGCACCCCACCATTGTCGGACACCTGTCCGGTATACGGGCGGCCACCCCGTGCCCGTCCGTCACTTGAGGCGGTCGCGGACGCGCTCTCTCATCGAGGCCATCGTGAAGCCGCGCGGGTCGACCTTGCCCGGCTGCCACTCCAGGTGGCCGATGACCGAACGCTCCGTCCAGCCGTGGTGGCGGCAGATCGCGGCCGCGACCTTCTCGATGGCCTCCAGCTGCACCTCGGGCCACGGATCCCTTCCGTCGCCGAGGTTCTCGCACTCGAAGCCGTAGAAGTGGCGGTTGCCGTCGGTGTCCGCCTCGTTGTCCGGCGGGAGCGCCTTCTCCGCGATCACGGCGCGCAGCACGTCGTCGTCACCCAGACCCGCGTGGTTGGCCCGGCCGTAGCCCACGAGGTGCAGGACACCGTCCTTGGTGATGACGCCGTGGCACAGCGGACCGGGCAGGTCCGGGCGGCCCGCACGGCAGATCTCGACGGTGTGCTCGCTGCCCGAGGTCACCGAGTGGTGGATCATCACGCCGTACACCGGACCCCAGGGCCCCTTGTGATTGCGGTTGTGATGCTCCCAGTCGCCGACCTCCACGACGGTGACGCCTTCCTCCCTGAGCCGGTTCAGGAAACCGCCCGCGGACATGGGTGGGGCCATGACCGCCTCCTTCGCACTGCGCGGCGGCCACCGGTCGCGGCCGTCTCGTACCGCAGCTTGTACCCGGAACCCGGGGCTCCGGCCCAGCCGTTCGTACGGCGTGCGAGTCGATCCGGTCAGGGGCGCGGGCGTGCCTGACCAGCGCGTTCACGGCACCTTCGCGGTGCGTCCGCAGTGTGTCTGCGGTGCTCCGCGAGGCCCGTCAGGAGCGCAGGAACGCGTCCCCGTTCACGGCGATGTGGCTCTCCAGCGCCTGCAGGGCCTGCTGGGTCGCCTCGGGGGAGCCGCTGCCGCGCCGCTCCGCGTAGTACGCCGCGCCCAGTTTCTTCAGGAGGTCGCCGCCCGCACGCTGCGCCTGCACCTCGTCGAGCTTCTGCTTGCCCTGAGTGAGCCCTCGCTGCGCCTGTTCCTTGGCGCGGTCCAGGAAGCCTGCCATTGCCGTCTCCTGTCGTCGTCCGTCACCGCGTCAAACGGTTGGCCTGATCTCGGAGTTCCCGCTCGCAACGGCTCCGCGCTGTTCGAAGGCGACGGCTGCGGCTGTTCGAGGACGACAGCACCGTCTGTGCGATCGATCGACAAAAGCGGATCCTCTGCCCAATCCCCCGTGATCCATTCCCGCTCATTCGTGTAATAGCACCGGCACGCTCCGTGATGGAAGGCTGGTCGGCGCAGATCAGTGCACGACCGGGAGGGCAATTTTCATGTCGGTAGGCGAAGAGGTCCGTGCGGGTCAGGGCAAGCCGCAGCAGAGTCTCGGCACATCGGCCGCGCGGAACCTGGCCACCACCACCAAGTCCGCACCCCAGATGCAGGAGATCAGCTCACGGTGGCTGCTGCGCATGCTGCCGTGGGTGAACGTGCAGGGTGGCACGTACCGCGTGAACCGGCGGCTCAGCTACTCCGTGGGCGACGGCCGCGTGACGTTCGTGAAGACCGGTGACCGTGTGCAGGTCATCCCCGCGGAGCTCGGCGAGCTGTCCGTGCTCCGCTCGTTCGAGGATCAGGAGGTGCTCGGCGAGCTCGCCCGGCGGTGCCAGCAGCGGGAGTTCGCACCGGGCGAAGTGCTCGCCTCGTTCGGCAGCCCGTCCGACGAGGTGTTCCTGCTCGCGCACGGCAAGGTGCAGAAGATCGGCACCGGCCCGTACGGCGGCGACGCGGTCCTCGGCGTCCTCGCCGACGGCGCGTACTTCGGCGAGCAGGCGCTCATCGACCCGGACGCCATCTGGGAGTACACGGCCCGCGCCGTCACCGCGGTCACCGTGCTCGCGCTGGCCCGCCAGGACCTCGAGCAGGTCGCCGAGCGCTCCGACTTCCTGCGCGAGCACCTCACGTCTCTGCGCGCGATTCCGGAGCAGCGCACCAACAAGTACGGCGAGAAGGAGATCGACCTCGCGGCCGGCCACACCGGGGAGGAGGACATCCCCGGCACCTTCGTGGACTACGAGGCGGCGCCGCGCGAGTACGAACTGAGCATCGCCCAGACCGTGCTGCGCCTGCACACGCGTGTGGCCGATCTCTACAACCAGCCGATGAACCAGACGGAGCAGCAGCTCCGCCTCACCGTCGAGGCGCTGAAGGAGCGCCAGGAGCACGAGCTCATCAACAACCGGGAGTTCGGACTGCTCAACAACTGCGAGTACGACCAGCGGCTCCAGCCGCACGACGGCGTGCCCAGTCCCGACGACCTGGACGAGCTGCTCAGCCGCCGGCGTGGCACCAAGCTGTTCCTCGCCCACCCGCGCGCGATCTCCGCGTTCGGCCGCGAGTGCAACAAGCGTGGGCTGGTCCCCGAGAGCGTCGAGATCGCGGGCAACCGGATCCCGACCTGGCGCGGTGTGCCGCTGTTCCCGTGCAACAAGATCCCCGTCAGCGACGCCCGTACGACCTCGATCATCGCCATGCGTACCGGCGAGGCCGAGCAGGGTGTCATCGGCCTCCAGCAGGCGGGCATCCCCGACGAGATCGAGCCGAGCCTGTCGGTGCGCTTCATGGGCATCAACGAACAGGCGATCATCTCCTACCTGGTGACGGCGTACTACTCGGCGGCGGTTCTCGTGCCGGACGCCCTCGGCATCCTGGAGAACGTCGAGATCGGCCGCTGGCGGTGATCTTCCCGACGCCCGCCGCCGTGTTCCCGCCCGACCAGGCGGGAACACCGGGGACGAGGCGGAGTCCGGCCGAGACCCTGGACAGGCGGGGCCGCATCGGCAAGCCCACGGAAGGCAGGCCCTCGGACGGCGGTTCCGCGGACGGGAGGCCCATGGACCGGCAGGTCGCGCCCGGCCCGGTGGACGGACAGGAGGCGACGGGCATCCTGGAGTACGCCCGGGCGTCCGTCGACCCCGCGCTGCGCAGAGCCGTCGACTCGCTGCCGGGATCCATGCGCCGGATCGCGCTCTACCACTTCGGCTGGGAGCACGCGGACGGCACCCCGGCGGCGGGCAACGCGGGCAAGGCGATCCGCCCGGCCCTGGTGCTCACCGCCACGGGAGCGCTCGGCGGTCAGCACGCGGCCGCCGTGCAGGCGGCGGCCGCCGTGGAGTTGATCCACAACTTCACGCTGTTGCACGACGACGTCATGGACCGGGACACCACCCGCAGACACCGCCCCACCGCGTGGACCGTGTTCGGCGACGCCGACGCGATCCTCGCCGGGGACGCCATGCAGGCGCTCGCCCAGCGGCTGCTCGCCGAGGACTCGCACCCGGCGTCCCAGGCCGCCGCCGCCCGGCTCGCTTCCTGCGTCGTCGAGCTGTGCGAGGGGCAGCACGCGGACACGGCCATGGAGAAGCGCGGACCCGCCGAGGTCACCCTCGACGAAGTACTCGCCATGGCCGAGGCCAAGACCGGCGCGCTGCTCGGCTGCGCGTGTGCGCTCGGCGGGCTGTACGCGGGGGCGGACGAGGAGGACGTCGACGCGCTGGACGCGTTCGGCCGGGAGGCCGGCCTCGCCTTCCAGCTGATCGACGACGTGATCGGGATCTGGGGGGACCCGAGCCGCACCGGCAAGCCGGCCGGGGCGGACCTCATCGCCCGCAAGAAGTCGCTGCCCGTGGTCGCCGCGCTCGCCTCCGGCACCCCGGCGGCCACGGAACTCGCCGAGCTGTACGGGGTTCCCTACGAGGAAGGGGAGTTGGAGCGCACGGTCCTGGCCGTCGAGCGGGCGGGCGGCCGCGACTGGGCGCAGCTCCAGGCGGCCGACCGGATGTCCCGGGCGATGCACGAGCTGTCCCGGGCGATCCCCGACCCGGAGGCGGCGGGCGGCCTCCTCGCGCTCGCGGAGTTCGTGACGCGGCGCAGCAACTGACGCGTTCGACCCTTCGGATGACCCGATCGAGCCTTCAGAAGGGTGGTTGAAGACCCCGGGGCCTCCGGGACCGTACGGCACCTGACCTCCGTACGGCACCGGGCTCCGGCCGGAGCGGGTCCCGCGCATCCCCACGGTGTGCGGGGCCCGCCCCTCCCAGGCCCGGACGGGCCCGACAGGCCCTAGGCTGCAACAGCCGTACGATCAGCGGCGGTTGAGGCGAGAGGGTGGGACATGGGCGTGGTGATCCGGACGGCGGACGAGGGCGATCGGGAGCTGGTCACCCGGCTGCTCGACGAGGCGTTCCAGGACGACCCGGTGAGTGTCTGGGTCTTTCCGGACGCGGCGCACCGCCGCGCCAAGCACCCCGGGCTGATGGGGATGTTCACCGAGGTCGTGCTCGCCGAGGGCCGCGTGGACGTCACGGAGGACGGCACGGCGTGCGCGCTGTGGCTGCCCGTGCCCGCCGACGCCGGCCACGCCGACGAGGAGGACGACGGTCCCGTACGGCTGCGTGAGGCCGTAGACCCGGACAACGAGCGCGTCGAGCTGATCGGCCGCCTGACGGCCGGGATCCACCCCGTGGGCCGCGCCCACGAGTACCTGTGGATGATCGGCGTGGCGCCGGAGCGCCAGGGCGAGGGCCTCGGCACCGCGCTCGTCCGGTCGGTCCTCGACCGCTGCGACCGCGAGGGTCTGCCCGCCTATCTGGAGGCGAGCAACGCCGGCAGCCGCCGGCTCTACGAGCGTCTCGGCTTCGCCCTCACGGGTCGCCCTCTCGACCTGCCGGACGGTCCGCGGATGTGGCCGATGTGGCGCGAGCCGCAGCCCGGGCGGGGGGTCTGATCGGGCAAGTCGGAGGACGGCGGGTTCGGCATCCGCCTGGCGGCGGTGCGCGGCTCGCGGGGGCGCTGCTCGACGAGGTGGGCGCGTTCAAGAGCGGCGTCTTCGTGCGGACGTACAGCGGGAAGCGCTGAAGCGTCTCCCGCCCTACCCTGAATGCATGGGCACCGATGAGCATGTCTGCCCCGCCTGCCGGCAGCCGGTCAGCACCGTCGTGCGGCGCCACAAGACGCTGGGCGCGTTCGTTCCCGTGTGGGGTCCCGGCCCCTGCCACAACCCGGAGTGCGAGGCGTACGTCGGCGAGCCCGGCGCCGGGGTCGGAGCCAAAGCCGGAGCCGGAGGCAGAGGCGGCGCGGGGTCCCGGTCCGTACCCGGGACCGGATCCGAACCCGGCAGGGACACCAGGGACACCGGGGAGCCCCGGGAGCATCCCGGGGAGTCCGTCGCGGAAAAATGAGGAAGCCGAGGGAGCCGACTCGTGAAGTACCTGGTGATGGTGCAGGGCACGCAGGCGGACTACGAGGGCATGCGGGGCAAGGGCTCCGCGCACGCCCCGGCCTGGAGCGAGCAGGAGCTGCAGGCGATGTACGCGTACATGGGCGCGATCAACGACGACCTCTCGAAGTCCGGTGAGCTCGTCGACGGGCAGGGGCTGGCCGAACCGGCACAGACCCGCCTGGTCACGGCGGGGCAGGACGGGAAGGCCGTCATCTGCGACGGGCCGTACGGCGAGACCAAGGAGCTGATCGCCGGCTACTGGGTCCTGGAGTGCGCGAGCCTGGAGCGGGTCACCGAGATCGCCGAGCGCGTCACCCGCTGCCCAGGACCCGAGGGCGCCACGAACTACCCGGTGGTCATCCGCCCCATCCTGGACGGCGCCGGAGACATCTGAGCGGGATGCGCCCGCGGGACCCCCGGGCTCCCCGAGCGGCGCTACTCGGAGACGCGGGCGGCCCGGCCGAGGCCGTAGCGTGGCGGCATGTCCGAACCCTTGTTGCACCTCACCGAGCGCTCCCTGTGGGACGCGGCGCGCGCGTCCGGCGCGTACGAGATGTCCACCCGTGGCCGCACCCTCCAGGAGGAGGGCTTCATCCACTGCTCACTGCGGCACCAGGTCCCCGGGGTCGCCTCCTTCCTGTACGGCGGGTACGACGGCCCCGACGAGCTGGTGCTCCTGGTCATCGATCCCGAACGGCTGGACGTGCCGGTGCGCTACGAGGCGGTCAAGCCGGGGGGCGAGGAGTTCCCGCACATCTATGGGCCCATTCCGGTGGCGGCCGTGGTGGACGTGGAGGTGTGGGAGTCCGCGTAGGGCTGTCCGCGGCCGTCCGCTTCGGGGCGTCCGCTTCGGGTCGTTCCTCGGATCAGGCCGGGGCCGGGAGGCTGCCCGTCACCGGGTCCCGGCCGGTCAGGCAGTACGTGCCGCCGACCGGGTCGCGCATGACGGTCCAGCGGGCGCCGTGGCCGACGAGCACGGCACCGAGCCGCTCGTGGTGGGCGCGTACCGCCTCGATGTCCGAGCAGGCGATGTCGAGGTGGGCGGCGGCGGGGCGGGCGGTGTCGAGGCGTTGCAGGAGGATGCGGAAGGGGAGCCCGGCGGGCGGCCTGAGCAGGTGGAACTCCGGGAGCGCGCCGGGGTGTGACTCCCATCCGGTCAGGGCGCTCCAGAAGGCGACTTCGGCCTCGAAGCGAGTGGGCGCCACGTCCAGGCACACCTGGTCGAGGCGGCTGGTGGTGCCGGTGGGGCCCGGGACGACCGGAGGCCGCGCCGACTCGCCGTGCCAACGGACCGCGCAGAACGGCTGACCACCGGGGGAGCGCAGGACGACCAGGTCCTCTTCGGTGGTGACGATCTCGGCGCCGAGCCGCCGGGCCGACTCCGCCAGCGCCGGTACGTCCTCGACGGCGAGGTCGAGATGGGCGCCGCCCTCGCCCGCGGCGACGCCCTGCGCCTTGACGCAGGCGTCGGTGCCGTCGGGCAGCAGGGTCACGAACTCGCCCTGCTCACCGCGCGGTTCGGACAGCTTCGTCGCCGTGACCGCGGTCCAGAAGCCGCAGGCGCGACCGAAGTCCTTCATGGGCCGGTCGACGAAGGCGTAGGTCCATCGAATGGGGTCAGCCATGGGTCGTTTCCCGTTCCCTCTCAGACGCCGTGTGCGGCTCGTACCGTCTCCTGTCCGATCAGCCCGCGCAACGATGTTTTCACCTGTGAGACGAAGGCGTCCCGCGCGTCGGGGGAGAGGACGTTTAGGGACAGGTAGGGGTTCAGGTCCTCCAGCTCCACGAGGAGCAGTTCGCCGTCGGGGGCCCGGCAGGCGTCGACGCGCTGGATGCCGTACGTGATGTCGTTCCAGTCGACGAACCGCTGCGCGAACTCCCGGTCCCGCTCGGTCGGCTCGTACGGTTCCAGGGCCCAGCGCTCCTCCGGGCGGGGGGCGTACAGGGCGTACTGGAAGGTGTGGTCGACGAAGTAGAAGGACACCTCGTAGCGGAAGTCGATGCGTGGCTGGACGAGGATGTTGCCGTACGGCAGTTCGGGCAGCCGGTCGCGCGGTACGAACTCCAGGCCGATGGAATCCGCCCCCAGCTTGGGCTTCACGACGTAGGTGTCGACGTCCGGAAGCCGGTCGAGGTCGTCCGCGCGGTCGATGGTCGGGATGACCGGGAACCCCGCCGCCGTGAGGTCCAGCAGGTACCCCTTACCCGCCATGTCCCCCTTGCCGGACAGCTGGTTGTACACGCGGACACCTTCCGTGACCGCTTGCTTCCGGAACGCGTCGTACTGCGCCTGGTAGTGCAGCACGGGCCCGCTGTTGCGCACGACCACGGCGTCGAAGCCGGTCATCAGCGCGGCCGCGTCCAGGGGGTGGCACACGGCCAGGTTGAACTCCTCACGCAGCCGGGAGGTGAGGAAGATGTCCTCGTCGCAGTACCGCCGCCCCTTGGCCGGGTAGGCCAGGTCACTGACGTAGAGGACGCGGGGGCGCGCGGACGGCATCGATGACTCCTCGGACTGCGGGACTTCAGACGTACCGTTCCCTGGGCGACCCGCTCCCAGGGAACACACGGACGTAGTCTGCCTCCCGCCGGCCGAGGCGGGGGTGGCCGGGGTCAGGCATCGGGGCGCTCGGTGAAGCGCAGGAGGTTGCCCGCCGGGTCACGGAAGGCGCAGTCGCGGACGCCGTACGGCTGGTCCATCGGCTCCTGGAGGACGTCGGCGCCGGAGGCGCGGACGCGTTCGTAGAGGGCGTCGCAGTCGGCGGTGGAGAAGATGACACCGCGCAGGACGCCCTTGGCGAGGAGCTCGGCCATGGCCTGCTTGTCGGCGGGGGAGATGTCCGGGCTCGCGGCGGGGGGCTCCAGGACGATCTGGACGTCCGGCTGGAGCGGGGAGCCGACCGTCACCCAGCGCATCCCCTCGAAGGCGACGTCACCCCGGACCTCCAGACCGAGGACGTCCCGGTAGAAGGCGAGCGCTTTGTCATGGTCGTCCACGGCGATGAAGCATTGTGAGAGTTTCAGGTCCATGGCCCCACGCTAGGACCTGTCCGGCCGATCATGGCCGGTATCGACGAGGCGCCGCGGCTTTCCTCCACCGTGATCGGCCTGACAGGTCCTAGAGCCGCGTACCCGGTTCCGCTTCCGGGTTGCGGTGGCGGGTCGGGCGGGTCAGGCGCTGGGCCACGCACGGCGGGATCGGGGCGCCGTGGTCGTGCGGCCGGGCCCGGTACGCGCTCGGGGTCTCGCCGACCAGCTCCGTGAAGCGGGAGCTGAACGAACCGAGCGACGTACAGCCCACGGCGAGGCAGACCTCCGTGACCGTCAGGTCGCCCCGCCGCAGCAGGGCCTTGGCCCGCTCTATTCGGCGGGTCATGAGATAGCTGTACGGCGTCTCCCCGTACGCCGCCCGGAAGCTCCGCTGGAAGTGCCCGGGTGACATCAGCGCGGTGCGCGCCAGCGCGGCGACGTCCAGCGGCTCCGCGTACTCGCGGTCCATCCGGTCGCGTGCCCGGCGCAGCCGGACCAGATCCTCCAGAGTCATTTCTTCAGGATGGCACGCGCCACTGACAGAGGGCGGTGGGTCAAGGACGGGGAGGGGACGCTGCCACCGGGCCGGGGGCGACGAGCAGGCCGGCGAGCAGCTGGAGACGCTCGGCGTCGGGCCCGCCCTCCTCGGCGGTGAAGGCGATGAGTACGGGGCCGGTGGCGTCCGGCATCGGGTACGCGTCCCAGTCCAGGTTCAGCTCCCCGACCGGCGGGTGCCGGACGCGCATCCGGCCGCGCGTGGTCTCCGCCACGTCATGACGCGCCCACAGGTCCGCGAACTCGTCGCTTCGGACGGCGAGTTCACCGACCAGCTCGACGGCGCGCGGATGTCCGGACTCGGCCGCGACCTGCGTGCGCAGCATCGCGACCAGCTCGGCGACGGTGGCGGCCCGCTCCGGGCACGTCCGGTCGGCCTCCGGGTGCAGCAGCAGCGAGAGCAGATTGCGTTCGCTGCGCGGGCGCCGGGTGAACTCGCCGAGCAGGGCACCGGCGAGCGGGTTCCACGCCAGTACGTCCAGGAAGCGGCCGACGACCACGGAGGGCGAGGTCATCGTGCGCAGCAGCCGCAGGGTGGTGGGCGGCACCTCCTCCGGCGCGTGGTGGCGCGGGCGCCTCGCGGGCGTGCGCGCGGCGGCGGCGAGGCTGTGCAGATGCCGGGTCTCCTCGGCGGTGAAGTTGAGGGCGCGCGCGAGGGCGTCGAGGACCTGCTCGGAGGGGCGTACGTCGCGGCCCTGCTCCATGCGCTGGTAGTAGTCCGAACTGACCCCGGCCAGCAGGGCCAGTTCCTCGCGCCGCAGCCCGGCGACGCGCCGCCGCGGACCGGGTTCCAGACCGACGTCCTGCGGCCGCAGCCGGGTGCGGCGAGTCCGGAGGAACTCCCCGAGTTCGTGTCGGGGATCGTCGCTCACCGCGACGGGTTCGTCGGTCACGGCTTCAGTATGCCCGCGGGGCGGCCCGCGAGGGTGGGTCTGCCGGACCCAGGAAAGCCGAACCGGGGAAAAGGCGAACGACCGTGATGCCGCGGCCCGCTACCAGGATCTGAACCGCAACAGCCGACCGCGGAAGGGAACAGCGCCATGAAGGCCGCTCAGATCACGAGTTACGGCGACGCGGTGGACGTGCTGCGGATCAACGACGTCGACCGGCCCGCTCCCGGCGCGGGTGAAGTACTGGTCCGCGTCGAGGCGTCCAGCGTGAACGGCCACGACGTGATCGTCCGTTCCGGGGAGATGAAGATCGTCTCGGGGCGCCGGTTCCCGCTCGGCACGGGGCTGGACTTCGCCGGCGTCGTCACCGGATCCGGCACCGGCGTCGAGGGTTTGCGGGTCGGGGACCGGGTGTGGGGCACGGTTCACCCCCGGCAGCGACACACCATCGGCGGGGCGGCCGAGTACGTCGTCGTCCCCGCGGACCGGCTCGCGCCCGCCCCGGCAGCACTTTCCGCGGCCGAAGCGGCCTCCCTGGTCGTCGCCGGTGCGACGGCGCTGATCGCGGTGCGGGACACCGTACGCCTCGCGCCCGGGGAGAAGGTCCTGGTCCGCGGCGCGGCGGGCGGGGTCGGCACGGCCGCCGTCCAACTCGCCCACGCCCTGGGCTCCCACGTGACCGCGCTGGCCCGCGCCCGTCACGCCCCCGCCCTCACCGACCTCGGCGCCGACGAGGTCCTCGACCACGGCTCCACCACCTCGGACCGGATCGGCCCCTTCGACGTCGTCGTCGACACGGTCGGCACGGAACTGAACTGCTACCGGAGCCGGTTGGCCAAGGGCGGCCGGATGGTCACCGTCGGACTGTCGGCCCCCGCCCTGGCCGCGATCGCGGCGTCCAGCGTGTACGGCGCCCGTCGCGTCCGCACCTTCAGCGCCAACCCCGACGCCACCGTGCTGCGCGCCCTGGCCGACCACGTCACCTCGGGAGCGCTGCGCCCGGTGGTGAACAGCGTGTACCCACTCGCGGACATCGCCGCGGCGCACCAGGCCTTCGAACGCGGCGGCGTCGTCGGCAAGCACGTGGTCGCCGTGTCCGAATGACGTCGGACGAACGAAGCCCCGACGAAGGACCAACGGCTCCGAGGAAGGACCAACGAAGCCCCGACGAAGGACGAACGAGACGCCGGCGGAAGAAGTCCGGTGGAAGAAGCCCGGCGGAAGAAGTCCGGCGAAAGAAGACCGCACCCGGACCGTCAGGAACGCCGAGTTCGGCGTCCCGCGGGCCGGGTGCGGGCAGAGGGACCGTGCGACCGGAGAAACCGAACAGGTCGCGGGTCGAGCCGTATGACCAAAGGTCAGGCCTTCTTGGTCTCCCAGAAGATCTTGTCGATCTGGGCGATGTAGTCCAGCGCCTTCTGGCCCGTGGCCGGGTCCGTGGACGCCTTGGCGGCCGAGAGGGCCTTCAGGGTGTCGTTGACCAGCTGGTGCAGCTCCGGGTACTTCTCGAAGTGCGGGGGCTTGAAGTAGTCGCTCCAGAGCACCGACACGTGGTGCTTGGCGAGCTCGGCGCGCTGCTCCTTGATGACCGTGGCGCGAGCCTGGAAGTGCGGGTCGTCGTTGCCGGCCATCTTTTCCTGGACGGCCTTCACCGACTCCGCCTCGATGCGGGCCTGGGCCGGGTCGTACACGCCGCAGGGCAGGTCGCAGTGCGCGCTGACCTTGACCTTGGGGGCAAACAGGCGGGAGAGCATTGAGCTGTCCTTCCTCGTGATCGTCTTCTCAGGTGGGACATTACTCCGTAGGAGACGTCTTTTCTCGAGTGCCCCCATGGGCTTAGGACAAAAGTCCAGGGTGAGACTGGGACTGGTGGAGGATGGACCGGGGAGGTGCCGGTGATGCCGGAGCTGTCGCAGGAGACCGAGCGTGGGAGGGCCGTGCTGCCGTTCGGGGCGGCCGAGGTGACGGGGCCCTCCATGGTGCCCACGCTGCAGCACGGGGATCGGCTCGTCGTGCAGTACGGGGCCCGGGTCGGACCCGGTGACGTGGTCGTCCTGCGCCATCCGTTCCAGCAGGACCTGCTGGTCGTGAAGCGGATCGCCGAGCGGCGCGAGGGGGGTTGGTGGGTGCTCGGGGACAACGCCTACGCCGGTGGGGACAGCACCGACTACGGGACCGTGCCCGAGGACCTCGTCCTCGGGAAGGTGCGTTTCCGCTACCGGCCCCACCTGCCGGGTCAGCGCTCGCCGCTCGCGGTCGTCCGCTGGGCGCTCGGCGCCGCCAGGCCGGTGCTCTCCGACCGGTCGGCCTCCAGGCGTTTGCGGGCCCGGTAGGCGGCCACGTTGGCGCGCGTCGCGCAGCGGTCCGAGCAGTAGCGCCGGGAGCGGTTCGTCGACGTGTCCAGGTACGCGTTGCGGCAGGGGGCCGCCTCGCAGAGGCCGAGGCGGTCCACGCCGTACGCGGTGAGGTGGAAGGCGAGTCCCATGGCGGCGATCGCCGCGTAGCCCGCGGTCGCGTTCGACGGGTGGTCCGCCAGGTGCATGTGCCACAGCGGGCGCCCGTCGTCGTCCCGGTGGTCGTGCCCGGAGATCTGCGGGCTGACGGGGAACTCCAGGAGGAGTGAGTTCAGCAGGTCCACGGACAGGGTCTCGTCGCCGCCGTCGGCCGCCTCGAAGACGGCGCGCAGCCGGGCGCGGACCGACCGGAAGCGGGTGACGTCCGCGTCCGTGGCGCGGCGGGCCGCGGAGGAGTTCCCTTCGAAGAGGTCCCGGACCGCCTCGACCGAGGTGAGCGAGTCCTTGCCCCGGGTCGGCTCCTCGGTGTTGACGAGGCGTACCGCGTAATCCGAGTAATAGGCCAGTTCCACTTGTAGTCCTTACGGAGGCGCTCTATCGTCGTGCGTGCGGTCAGGTAACGGCTGATTGCACTTCCAGGGTATTACGCGGGCGAGTGAAGACGAACGGAGAAGAGGCTTCCATGACCGTCGGCACCGGAATCGACAGCGACGAGATCCATGGCAACGGCACCGACTGGCACGCCTGGCAGGAGAGCTGGGACCGGCAACAGGAGTGGTACATGCCGGACCGCGAGGAGCGCTTCCGGGTGATGCTCGACATGGTCGAGGCCCTGTGCGGCCCGGAGCCGCGCGTCCTCGACCTGGCCTGCGGCACCGGCACCATCACGGCCCGGCTCCTCGACCGCCTCCCGAAGGCCACCAGCACCGGCGTCGACCTCGACCCGGCGCTGCTCACCATCGCCGAGGGCACCTTCGCGGGCGACGCGAGGGTCTCCCTCGTCACGGCCGACCTCAAGGACCCGCACTGGGCGACCCGGCTGCCGTACGACTCGTACGACGCCGTCCTGACCGCCACCGCGCTCCACTGGCTGCACAGCGAACCCCTCGCGGTCCTCTACGGCCAGGTCGCACAGCTCGTCCGCGACGGCGGCGTCTTCATGAACGCCGACCACATGATCGACGAGTCCACGCCCCGGATCAACGAGGCCGAACGCGCCCAGCGGCACGCCCGGATGGACCAGGCCAGGGCGCGCGGGGTGCTCGACTGGGCCGCCTGGTGGGAGCTGGCGGCCCAGGACCCCGCCCTCGCCGCGCCGACCGCCCGCCGCTTCGAGATCTACGGGGAGCACGCCGACGGCGACATGCCGTCCGTCGACTGGCACACGCGCGTGCTGCGCGAAAAGGGCTTCGGGGAGGCGCGGGCGGTGTGGCGGTCGCCGTCCGACGCGCTGGTGCTGGCGGTGAAGTAAGCGGGCCGCGGGGGTCCGGACGAGGAGTCCGGGCGCGGACCGGACGAAGAAGGGGCGGTACGGGAATCCCGTACCGCCCCTTCACGCTTGTCCGTGGCTCAGACACTCTTGTCCGTGGCTCAGAGCACCTTGGACAGGAACGACTGCGTCCGCTCGTGCTGCGGGTTCGTCAGTACGTCACGCGGGTGGCCGGACTCGACCACCACACCGCCGTCCATGAAGACCAGCGAGTCGCCCACCTCGCGGGCGAAGCCCATCTCGTGGGTGACGACGATCATCGTCATGCCGGACTCGGCGAGGTCGCGCATGACGTCGAGGACGTCACCGACCAGCTCCGGGTCGAGCGCCGAGGTCGGCTCGTCGAAGAGCATCAGCTTCGGGTCCATCGCCAGCGCGCGGGCGATGGCGACGCGCTGCTGCTGACCGCCGGAGAGCTGCGAGGGGTAGCTGGCCGCCTTGTCGGCCAGGCCGACGCGCTCCAGGAGCTGCTCCGCACGCGCCCGGGCCTGGGTCCTGCTGATGCCCTTGACCTGGACCGGGGCCTCCATGACGTTCTCGAGCGCCGTCATGTGCGGGAACAGGTTGAAGCGCTGGAAGACCATGCCGATGTCCCGGCGCTTCAGCGCGACCTCGCTGTCCTTGAGCTCGTACAGCTTGTCGCCCTTCTGGCGGTAGCCGACCAGCTCCCCGTCGACGTACAGCCGGCCGGCGTTGATCTTCTCCAGGTGGTTGATGCACCTCAGGAAGGTCGACTTGCCGGAGCCGGAGGGGCCGATGAGGCAGAAGACCTCGCCGGGCTTGACCTCCAGGTCGATGCCCTTGAGGACCTCGACCGCGCCGAAGGACTTGTGGACGCCTTCGGACTTCACCATCGGCGTACCGGAAATGTCTTTGCCGGTTTCCTTCTCGGTCATGCCGTCGCCCCCTTCCGGCTCGACAGGGACGTCAGATTGGCCTTGATCTTCTGCCACGGGGTGGGCGGCAGCTGACGGCTCGAACCGCGGGCGTAGTACCGCTCGACGTAGTACTGGCCCACGCTCAGGACCGAGGTCATGATCAGGTACCAGGCGGCGGCCAGGAAGAGCATCTCCACCGGGGCGCCGGAGGTCTGTCCGATGTCCTGGGCGTACCGCAGGAGCTCGTAGTACTGCACCGCCGACACGAGGGAGGTCGTCTTGAGCATGTTGATGACCTCGTTGCCCGTGGGCGGCACGATCACGCGCATCGCCTGCGGGATGATGATCCGCCGCAGCGTCTTGCCGTGGCTCATGCCCAGCGCGTGCGAGGCCTCGGTCTGGCCCTCGTCGACCGAGAGCAGACCGGCACGGCAGATCTCGGCCATGTACGCGGCCTCGTTCAGGCCCAGGCCCAGCAGCGCCGTCAGGAACGGCGTCATGAAGCTGGACCAGTAGTCCTTGTAGATCGGCCCGAGGTTGATGTACTCGAAGACCAGTCCCAGGTTGAACCAGACGAACAGCTGGACGAGGACCGGGGTGCCGCGGAAGAACCAGATGTAGAACCACGCGATGGACGAGGTCACAGGGTTCTTCGACAGGCGCATCACCGCGAGCAGGATGCCGCCGAGGATGCCGATCGCCATCGAGAGCACCGTCAGCAGCAGCGTCTGGCCGACGCCCTTGATGATGCGGTGGTCGAAGAAGTAGTCCGGCACGGCATGCCAGTTGATCTTGCCCTGGCCGAACGCGTAGATGATCGCGACGAGCACGGCGATCGCGATGACGGCCGAGAGATAGCGTCCGTAGTGCCGGACGGGGATGGCCTTGATGGCCTCCGGCCCGGCCGGAGGAGTGTCCTCCGGCCCTGCCGTCTTGTCGATGTCAACAGTCACGGGTGTTGTTGCCTTTCAGTGCCCGCTCGCGCCCGCGGTCACTTTCCTCCGTTGACCGCGGCCGTCTTGACGGCGCCGGCCTCGACGCCCCACTTCGCTATCACCTTGTCGTACTCGCCGTTCTTGATGATCGCGTCGAGCGCGGCCTGCAGTGCGTCGCGGAGCTGGGTGTTGGACTTGGCGACCGCGATGCCGTACGGCGCCGCCTCGACCTGCTCGCCGACGAGCTCGAAGTCCTTGCCACCGCCCGAGGTCTTCACCGCGTACGCGGCGACCGGGAAGTCCGAGGAACCGGCGTCGGCGCCACCGGCGCGCACCCGGGTCTGGGCCTGCTGGTCGTTGTCGTAGGACTCGATGGCGATCTTCTTGCCGCCCGTGCACTTCTTCGACTCGGACTTGGCGAGGTCCTCCGAGACCGTGCCGCGCTGCACCGCGATCTTCTTGCCACAGAGGTCGGCCCAGGTCTTGATGTTCTGGGTCTTGCCCTTGGGGGTGTAGATCGAGACACCCGCGGTGAAGTAGTCGACGAAGTCGACGCCCTCGCCGACCTTCTTGCCGGTGTCGGCGTCGACACCGTTCTGGCGGTCCGCGGTGTCCGTCATCGCGGACATCGCCATGTCGTACCGCTTGGAGCGCAGACCCGTGATCAGGGTGTCGAAGGTGCCGTTCTGGAAGTCGAACTTCACTCCGAGCTGCTTGCCCATCGCGTCCGCCAGATCGGGGTCGATACCCACGGTCTTGCCGGAGCTGTCCTTGAACTCGACCGGCGCGTACGCGATGTCCGAGCCGACCTTGATGACACCCGCGTCACGGATCGACGCGGGCAGCTTCGAGGCCAGCGGAGCTGAGGCGGCGCTCGAGGAGGAGCTGTTGGAGTCCTTCTTGGTCTGGTCACCGCAGCCGGTGAGGACCAGGGCCCCGGCGACCGCGATCGCACCGACCGCTGCTATCCGGGACTGCGCGGCGGTCGTACGACGGGTGGTGCTAGCGGTCATGGTGGGTGCCTCCGGCGGATGAGGGAGTTGCCGATGGGTCGACGAGAACACACACCTTTGGGTGTCGCGACCTCGTGTGATGACGGCATCTTGCCATTCGGACTGCGCGCTTCGAGGGACTCGCTATGTCAAAATCGGATAACGGGTGATCCCCGAACCGCCACGGACGGCTCCATCAGGGCCGGACCTTGTGCGGGAATCCCTCCTTCCGGCCGGAAGATCTTCGGCGCATCTCATGATGCGGGCCGCCACTACTCCGCACTTGTAGTGTCTTTAGGTCATGTCTGGGACTTGTCCACATATCCAGGTATGAGTCATGTCACCGGCGTGTGAGCTTCGCGGTATGGACTCGTCGCCGACCTGGTCCGTCCGGTAAGAAGGTTCTCAACACCCCTCATCCGGGGCTCAGGGCGCGTGTGCGGCGCGCCCGTCGCGTATCCGCCCGTACGCACCACCACGGCGGCAGGGTTACGCGGTGCCCGCCCACCCCTCAACCAGGAGTGGTCACCCTCAAATCAATGAAGACTTAAGGGGTAAAACAAAGTGGCAGCGGAGATCGTCAATCCTCGCAGCGACAGCAGTACGGGTCTTGAAGGCGACGTGGAGCCGGTCAATTCCGCCGGCTCCGTCGACACCGTCGGTTCCGACGGTTCCGTCGACTCCCTCGACTTCGACCCTGCCTTTGCGCTGCACCGTGGCGGCAAGATGGCCGTGCAGGCCACCGTGCCCGTCCGTGACAAGGACGACCTGTCCCTGGCGTACACGCCCGGCGTGGCGAAGGTGTGCAGCGCCATCGCCGAGCAGCCCGAGCTCGTCCACGACTACACGTGGAAGTCGTCCGTCGTCGCTGTGGTGACGGACGGTACGGCGGTGCTGGGACTCGGTGACATCGGCCCGGAGGCCTCCCTTCCCGTGATGGAGGGCAAGGCCATCCTGTTCAAGCAGTTCGGCGGGGTGGATGCCGTGCCGATCGCGCTGGACTGCACCGGCGTCGACGAGATCGTGGAGACCGTGGTCCGGCTCGCTCCCTCGTTCGGGGGCGTCAACCTGGAGGACATCTCGGCGCCGCGGTGCTTCGAGATCGAGCGCAAGCTCCAGGAGCGGCTCGACATTCCCGTCTTCCACGACGACCAGCACGGGACCGCGATCGTGACGCTGGCCGCGCTGCGGAATGCCGCGAAGCTGACCGGGCGGACGCTGGGTGATCTGCGTGCGGTGATCTCGGGGGCGGGGGCGGCCGGGGTCGCCATCGCCAAGTTCCTGCTGGAGGCGGGGATCGGTGACGTCGCGGTCGCGGACCGCAAGGGCATCGTCTCCGCGGACCGGGACGATCTGACCGACGTCAAGCGGGAGCTCGCCGGGATCACCAACAAGGCGGGTCTCACGGGGTCGCTGGAGGCGGCGCTCGCGGGTGCGGACGTCTTCATCGGCGTGTCCGGGGGTACGGTGCCGGAGCCGGCGGTGGCGTCGATGGCCGAGGGGGCCTTCGTCTTCGCCATGGCCAACCCGAATCCCGAGGTGCACCCCGAGATCGCCCACAAGTACGCGGCCGTGGTCGCCACCGGGCGGTCGGACTTCCCGAACCAGATCAACAACGTGCTGGCGTTTCCCGGGATCTTCGCGGGGGCGCTGCAGGTGCGGGCCTCTCGGATCACCGAGGGGATGAAGATCGCGGCGGCCGAGGCGTTGGCCGCGGTCGTCGGGGACGACCTTGCCGCGGACTACGTGATTCCGTCGCCGTTCGACGAGCGGGTGGCTCCTGCGGTGACCGCGGCGGTGGCCGCGGCTGCTCGGGCCGAGGGCGTTGCCCGTCGCTGACGCGGCCACGTGATTTCAGGGCCTCGCCGGGGTACTCCCGGCGGGGCCCTGCTTTGTGTCCCGGACGGGTCCGCAAGGGTGCCCTTGTCCGCCCCTCGCCGCCCCGGCGGGGCGCGGCAGGGGAGGGCCGGGAGCGGGGATTCGGGGCGGAGCCCCGCCTGAGGGGCGCGGGGAACTGCGCGACCAGCCCCCACCCACCCGCGGCCGAGTGCGTGCGGGCGGGTGGGAAATCGGGGCGGAGCCCCGGGTGGGAGGTCGGCGGTTGCTTTCGGTTCGTGGTCGGCGCCGACCGGTGTGACGTGGAGCGTGGGGGTGGCGGGACGTGTGTCACAGGGGGACGTGGTTCCACCGGGCGGGGGCGGAGCCTATCGTCAAGGTCATGTTCGCTGCCTACGCCGCCCGCATTGACCGTGACCAGCCCCTCACCGGCCTGGAGTTGGGGGAGCGCCCGGCCCCCGAGCAGAGGCCGGGCTGGACCACCGTGAACGTCAGGGCAGCGTCCCTGAACCACCATGACCTCTGGTCCCTGCGCGGCGTCGGTCTCGCCGAGGACAAGCTGCCGATGATCCTCGGATGCGACGCGGCCGGCGTCGACGAGGACGGCAACGAAGTCGTGCTGCACTCGGTCATCGGACAGACGGGGCACGGGGTCGGCCCGAAGGAGCCCCGCTCCATCCTCACCGAGCGCTACCAGGGCACGTTCGCCGAACAGGTCTCCGTCCCGACGTGGAACGTCATTCCCAAGCCCAAGGAACTCTCCTTCGAGGAGGCCGCCTGTCTGCCGACCGCATGGCTGACGGCGTACCGCATGCTCTTCACCAACGCCGGAGTACGGCCCGGTGACTCCGTCCTCGTCCAGGGCGCCGGCGGGGGCGTGGCGACCGCCGCGATCGTGCTCGGCAAGGCCGCCGGTCTTCGCGTCTTCGCCACCAGCCGCGACGAGGCCAAGCGCAAGCGGGCGGTCGAGCTGGGCGCCGTGGAGGCCCTGGAGTCCGGCGCACGGCTGCCGCAGCGCGTGGACGCGGTCATCGAGACGGTCGGCGCGGCCACCTGGTCGCACAGCATCAAGTCGCTGCGTCCCGGCGGCACGCTGGTCATCTCGGGCGCTACGAGCGGCGACCGCCCCTCGCACGCCGAGCTCACCCGCATCTTCTTCCTGGAACTCAAGGTCGTCGGCTCCACGATGGGCACCAAGGACGAGCTGGAGGATCTGCTCTCCTTCTGCGCCGCCACGGGTGTGCGACCCGTCATCGACGAGGTGCTTCCGCTGGACCGGGCCCGGGAAGGGTTCGAGCGGCTGGCGGCGGGCGATCAGTTCGGGAAGATCGTTCTTACGGTGGGATGAGGGATTGAGGGAAGCCTCGGCCGTTCCGGCCGAGGTGCAGTGCAGTGCAGGGTGGTCGCGGCGGGCTCGGGAGGATCCGGGCCCGCCCTTTCGCGTTCCGCTTGTCAACTGGGGTTGACGCCTGCTCTGCTGTCAACTTAGATTGACAACATGACCGAAGCAACGGATCTCGCCGAGCGTGCGGGTGATCGCGATCCGCGGATCGGACTGCGGGCGGTCTCCGCGCTGCGGAGGCTGCTGGAGCAGTTGGAAGCGGTACAGGTGCGCAGCGCGCGCAATCAGGGCTGGTCGTGGCAGGAGATCGCCGCGGAACTCGGAGTGAGCAGGCAGGCCGTGCACAAGAAGTACGGGAGGCAGTGATGTTCGAGCGGTTCACGAAGGACGCCCGGGCCGTGGTCGTGGGAGCGGTCGGGCACGCGGAACGCACGGGTGCCGAGGTGGTGGACGAGGAGCACATACTTCTCGCCCTCCTCGATCGGGAGGGCAGCCGCGGCTCGTTCGCGCTGGCCTCGCTCGGGGCGGCCGGTCGTCGCGACTCCATGGAACGGTCGCTCGCCGAGGCACGCCGGCGGGGCGGGCTCTCCCGCGCCGACACGGAGGCGCTCTCCGGGCTCGGGATCGACCTCTCGGAGATCGTCTCCCGGGTGGAGGAGGCCCACGGGGTCGGGGCGCTGGGATCGGGGAACGGAGGTGGCGGCGGCCGCCGTTCCAGGCGTCGGCCGTTCGCCCCGGGGGCCAAGGACGTGCTGACGCGTTCCCTTCGTGCGGCGCTCGCCCGTCATGACCGGCACATCGGCGACGAGCATCTGCTGATGGCCCTGACCGCTCGGCCCGGTGTGCCGGCGGAGGTGCTCGCCGACCACGGGGTCACCTATGAGGCGGTCACGCGCGTGCTGTACGGCGGCGGGGAGGCCGAGGCGGGGTGAGTGAGCGGTCGGCACCGGGGGCTTCGCCGGGGGCTTCTCCGAGGTCCCCGGCCGGAGCCGGGGGGATCCCCTCGGGGCTCGGAAAGCCCCGGGCGGCGACGGGTGTCAGCTCTTCGACGTGCGCAACGCGGCCCCGATGTGCGCCGCAGCCGTCGACAAGTGGCGGCGGGCCGAGCGGAGTTGGTCCTCCGTCACCCCGTGGTCGCGGGCGGCGTCGCGGATGTCGTCGCGGAAGCGGTCCAGGAGGCGTTCGAGGTCACGGGCCGGGTCGCCGGTGGAGTCCTCGTGGGCCCAGGAGGGTGCGTAGTCGGCGGGGAAATCCTCCGGAGTGTCCGTGTACTCGGCGTACTCGGGCTTCGCCGACCCGGTGGCCGCCGCACCCGCGCGGCCGAAGCCGAAGTCCTTGCCGAAGGTCTTTCCGAAGTCGCCGAACTCCTTGGCCAGTTCGCTCAGGCCCTCACGGACCCCGTTCGGCCAGTCGCCGCGCGCGAAGCGGTCCTGGACCTGCTCCTGGACCCGCTTGGCCATGCGCTGCATCTCCTCCTGCGCCTCCTTGGCCTGGCGCCGCGCGCGCTGCGCCTCGTCGCGGGCCCGGCGGCTCTCGTCCTTCGCGCGCCGGTTCTGCTCCTTCCACTCCTGCTTGACCCGCCGCATCTCCTCCTTGGCGACCCGCCACGACTCCTTGTCACGGGAGTCTCCGAAGTCCCCGAACTCGCCCGCGAGACCTTCGTGTTCTCCGGTACCAGCACCGGTGCCGGTGCCGCCCTTGCCGGTGCGCCTCGCCTCGGTGGCAGCGGCCCGCATCTCTCGGCGCAGATCGCCCGCGGCGCCCCGCACATCGGCGCGGATCTCCGCGGCGAGCTCCGCGACCGAATCGCGGATCTCCAGCTCCAGGTCGGCCAGTTCGCCGCTGCGGTCGGCCAGTTCGGCGCGGCCCGCGTCCGTGATCGCGTACACCTTGCGGCCGCCCTCGGTGGTGTGGGTGACCAGCCCTTCCGCCTCCAGCTTCGCCAGCCGGGGGTAGACGGTGCCCGCCGAGGGCGCGTACAGCCCCTGGAAGCGCTCCTCCAGGAGCCGGATGACCTCGTACCCGTGGCGGGGGGCCTCGTCCAGCAGCTTCAGCAGATAGAGGCGCAGGCGGCCGTGGGCGAAGACGGGAGGCATGTCAGAGCACCTTCTTGTCGGTCGGGGTCTCCGGAGAAGCGGACGACCCGTCCTCGTGGGGCTCGTCCTCCGCCGTCGGCCTGCGGAGCATGGCGATGGAGCCGGAGACGGTCATCGCCTTCAACTTGCCGTTGCCCGCGCCCAGTCGGCCGGTGATCTTCTTGGCGCCCCACTGGCCGCTGACCCGGAGGTCCTCGAAGGCACTGGAGACCGTGCCGCTGGCGGTGTTGGCCTCCACCTCGGCGTCCGCGGGGTGCGGGAGGCGGATGGCGATCTCCCCCGAGACGTTCGACAGCTGGACGTCGGTGGGGGTGCCCCTGGGATCGAGGTCCACGATCATCGAGCCGCTCACCGATTCGGCGCGCACGGAGCAGCCCGAGGCCTCGACCACGGTCAGGTCGCCGGAGACGGAGTTGAAGCGGAGGTCGCCGGTGACGGCCTGGGCCTCCAGGCTCCCGGAGACGGTCTCCACGCGGACGGGGCCGGCGATCCGCACGAGGGTCGTGTCGCCCGTGACGCCCTTGACCGCCACCCGGTTCTCCATCCCGGAGACCACGGCGGCGGCGCCGACGACGCCCACCTCGACGGAGGTGCCGGCCGGGACGGCCAGCGTGACGACGGCACTGCGGCGCCAGCCCTTGCGGTCGAGCCACTTGAGGAAGCCCTTCCAGGGCAGGTCCTCGTACGCCACCGTGAGCGTGCCGTCCCGCTGGGTCACGAGCAGTGGCGGGCCCTCCAGCTCGGAGACTTCCAGGCGGGCGGAACCTTCGTCGGTCCCCACGACGTTCACCGTTCCGTTGACGACGCGCACATGAAGTGCCGTCACGGGGTCGTCGAAGGTGAGCTTCCTCGGCTCTGCGACGGACCACTCGGACATGGTGCAGACCTCCCAACGACCCGACCAGACCGGGCGCGCGTCTGGACTCGACGTAATCTGGACTCGACGCGCCATATCGCGTCTTCCGCTATTCACGATATATCGCGGATGCGGAAAGTCAAGGCACTCGTTTGGGGGAGGTGGCGCCCTCGTCGTCGGGGCTTGCGGGTGAGTGGTGGGGACTTGACGGGCAAAACGGGCAATTCCGGTCGTCGTCGATCTACGGTGTGCCCATGCCCACGACGCCCGACCCGTCCCAGGCCAAGGCCGCCGGCGCCCTGCTGCTGTGCCGGGCAGGGCACGAGTCCGTCGGTCTGGCCGCCCAGCTGTTGCGGGAGCGGATGCTGCTCACCGGGGCGGGACCCGAGTGGAGCGTGCTCGTTCCCGAGGGGGAGCCCTGGCTGCACGGCGCCGAGCCCGTCGACCGCGTGGTCACGGGGTGGGCCACCGCCCTGGCCGTCAGCGCCCCCTGGCCCGTACTGGCCCTGTGGTGGGACGCGGACCGCAGCGGCCTCACCCTCGCGGCGGGCTTCCGGCGCACCGTGGGCTACGAATGGCTGGCGAACGGCACCCCGGTCGGTGAGGACGAGGCGATGCGCACCTTCGCCGCGCGGCTCGGGCTCGACCCGGTCCTCGACATGCAGGCGCTCGACCCGCTGACCAGGCCGGTGTCCGGGGCGGACGCCCGCGCGCGCCTGCGGGGACTGCTCG
>LRTP01000497.1 GCA_001550305.1 Streptomyces diastatochromogenes | reverse complement strand
TGCCCGGCGAGCGCGGTGCGGGCGTTGTCGACGGCGGCGCGGACCGCGCCGCGGGCCAGGTCCGTCTGGGCGACGATCCCGTCGGCGAAGGCGCCCGCCCACGACTCCCCGCACTCCACGCTGGCCTCGCGCACCTCCTCGGCCACCCTCCGCGCCCGGTCGTGGTCACCGCGCAGCAGGTGCGAGAAGGACAGCGCCACCCGGACCTGAAGCTGGGCGGCCCCGAACCCGTCCTGTCTGATGGGCAGTCGGGGCGTGGCGGACAGTACGTCGATCGCCTCGCCGAGCCGGCCGCTCAGCGCCAGCTGGCCGCCGGTGAGGTACGCGGCCGCCACCACGGCCACCGGGTCGGCCTGGGTGTCCGCCGCGTCCGTGCAACGCTCCGCCCAGTCCGCCGCGACCTCCAGGTCGCCCTGGAGCAGCGCCACCGCGCCGCGTGCCCACAGGGCGCGGGTGCGGTCGGGTCCGGGCGGCGGGTCGGTGGCGAGCGCGAGGTCCAGGCAGTGCTGGGCGTCGCGCAGAGAGCCGCAGTGCCGCCACAGGAAGCCGAGGTCGGCCGCCATCCCCAGGGCGATCCGGCGGTCGGGGTCGGTGAGCGCGCAGTCCATCGCGGCGCGCAGGTTGGCGTGTTCGGTGAGGGTGCGTTCGCACCAGGCGACCTGCCGTCCGGTGTTCCACTCGGTCCACCCCTGGCGGACCAGCCGCCGGAAGTGGTCGCGGTGGCGCAGCCGTACGGCGTGTTCCTCGCCGAGGGCGCCCAGCCAGTCGGCGCCGAACTCCCGGACGGTGTCGAGGAGCCGGAAGCGGGCCGGGTCGGTGCGGTGGCGCTGCACGATGGACTGCTCGACGAGCCGGGCGAGCAGTGCGGCGATCCGCCCGGCGGGCAGCGGGCCGCCCGCGCAGATCTCCTCGGCGGCGCCCACGCAGAAGCCGCCCGCGAACACCGAGAGCCGGGCCCACAGCAGCCGCTCCAGCGGTGCGCACAGCTCGTGGCTCCAGCCGATCGCCGTGCGCAGTGTCTGGTGGCGTGGCGGTCCGGCGCCGTCGCGCGGGGCGCTGAGCAGGTCGAGCCGGGACGGCAGGCGTTCGCCGAGCCGGCCGTGGAGCTGGGCCAGGGACAGTTCGCAGAGGCGGGCGGCGGCGAGTTCGAGGGCGAGCGGGATGCCGTCGAGGCGGCGGCAGACGGACTCCACGGTGGGGCGGTTGGTGTCGTCGAGGGTGAACCCGGTGAGGGCGGCGCGGTCGGCGAACAGGGTGACCGCGTCGTCGGCGACCGGCAGCGGGTCCAGGGGCAGTACGAGTTCGCCGGGCAGTCCGAGCGGTTCGCGGCTGGTGACGAGGACACGCAGGCCGGGGAGGGCGGGCAGCAGGGTCTCGACGAGCGCGGCGCAGTCCGCGAGGACGTGTTCGCAGGAGTCGAGCACCAGCAACAGCCGTTTGCCGTAGGCCCATTCGGCCACCACCTCGGTGACGGGGCCGGTGGACTGGTCGGTGAGCCGCAGCGTCTCCACGACGGCGAGGCCGACCAGGCCCGCGGTGTGCAGGGGAGAGAGTTCCACCAGCCAGACGCCGTCGGGGTAGGCCTCCTGGAGCCGGGCCAGGGCGCGCAGGGCGAGCCGGGTCTTGCCGACTCCGCCGACGCCGACGACGCTCAGGAGCCGGTGTATGCCCACCGAGGGATCCAACTCGGTCTCCAGCCAGCGCAGTTCCTCCCGCCGTCCGACGAAGCTGTGCGTCTCGGGCGGCAGATTGCCGGGGCCGCCGCCGGTGGGATGCGTCGGCTCGGTCGTTTTGTCGGACACGACAACCAGTCTGGACGGATCATGACCGGCTCCGGAGACTGTCCGGGAACTCGGACAGAAGAGCGTCGGCACCACGACAGTTCCGGGCACCTTTCGACGAGATGCGATCAACTCCCTGTTGGTGAGGGTGTGGCGGTCTTTGTTCGGAGATCGTCGGGTGATGGGAACGAGGGAGCAGGGGCAGCGAGATCGACGAGAACGCCAAGAAGACCAAGGACATGAAGAACAGCGGGATCGGCCGGAGCGGCGGGAACGCCGGATGCTGCTCGCGCCGCTCGTCATCTGTCTGCTGATCGCCGTCCCGGACCTGTTCTTCGACCGGGTACCACCGCTCATCACCCTGCTGCTCATCGGCCCGCTGCTGGCCTGCGCCCGGCTCGGCGTCCGGCACACCGTGCTGGTGTGCTGCTGGTCGGCGGTCCTGGGCCTGGCCATGGGGATCGGCGACGACGCGGTGCCGAGCACCGGTTTCGGCATCCGCTGGGGCGGACTCCTCGTCGGCTGCGCGCTCACCGTGTACGCGGCCCGGCAGCGCGACCGCCTCCGCGAGCGGCTGGCGCGGGCCCACGAGGTGGCCCGGGTCACCCAGACCGCGATCCTGCGGCCCATCTCCCGTACCTTCGACGGCACCCGGGTCTGTACCCGGTACCACAGCGTCTCCCACGAATCGGCCGTCGGCGGCGACCTGTACGACGTCGCGGTGACGCCGTACGGCCTGCGGGTCCTCGTCGGCGACGTACGCGGCCACGGCGTCGAGGGGCTCCGGCTGGCCGCGGACACCATCACGGCCTTCCGTGAACTCGTCCACACCGCACCCGACCTGACGACCCTCACCGCCGAACTCGACGCCCTTCTCACCCCCGAACTGGGCCCCGAGGACTTCGTCACCGCGGTGCTCGCCGAGTTCGCGCCCGGCGAGGTGCGGCTCGTCAACTGCGGCCATCCGCCCCCGCTGCGCTCCGGCCGGCGCATCGAGCTCCTCGAACCCCCCGTCCCCACCCCGCCGTTGGGCCTCGGTCCCGATCCGCGCCAGTACCGCGTACGGCTCCAGCCCGGCGACCGGCTGCTCCTCTACACCGACGGCCTCACCGAGGCCCGTGACGCGGAGGGCGCCCCCTTCCCCCTCCTCGGCGAGGCGGCGCTCGCCCTGCGCGAGCCGCTCCCCGACGAGGCCCTGCGGTCCCTGCACGCCCGCCTGCTCGCCCACACCGGAGCCGCCCTCGCCGACGATCTCGCCCTGGTCCTGTGCCAGCCCACGGAGGCAACCATTCCGGCACCCGTGCCGTGACCGATGCCGTTGGTGCGAGACATCTGGCGCCACACCACTCAGTGAAGCAAAGCCCGGATCAACTCCTCGGCGTCCCCGAGGAGTTGGACCTCGTGTGCGCTCATGGTCGGATTCGCGGCCCGCCGCACCCGCGCCTCCGCGAGCCCCTCCTCCGTCACCCGGTCCCCGTTCCCGTCGAGCATCGCGACCAGCGTCTCGCGGGCCAACTCCGCGTAGACCTCACCGCCGACGGCGACCTGCGCGAGGATCACGGCGGACATGCCCCAGTCCAGGCCGGGCGGCCCGTCCTCGGCGTTGGACCAGTCGATGACCTTCGGGCCGTCCGGGGTGAGCATCACGTTGTCCGGGTGCAGATCCAGGTGCAGTACGCGGACGCCCGCGTCAGCGGAACCCCGACCGGGCACGGCGTGCAGCGCGCGCAGCAGGCCGGCGAGCACGCCACCACCCTCCCGCGCGCCGATCTCCCCCGTCTCGAACGCCGCCAGCATGGTCGGCCCCGAAAGCCGCTCCATCACCATCTCGGTCCGGCTCGCCGCCCGCACGGCCGGCGCCGGATACCCATGCCCCCGCACGTACTCCATCACCGCCGCCTCGGCCGACGCGTCCCCCCACCCGTCCCGGTCGCGCCGCACCACCCAGCCCCGCTCCCCCTCCACCTCGAAGACATCCGCCGAACGCCCCGAACCGATCAGTCTCCCCGTCCTCATGCCGCCGAACCTATCCGGGTACCGCCGCCATCCGCTCCTACCGGGCGAGTACGTGGCGGGCGAGGCGGGCTCGGGGCGGGGCCAGTTCGGTGTCGAGGGCGTGCTGTCGTTCGTCGTCCGTGACCACCGCGGCGGCCACGGCGGGCCTGGCGAGCAGGCAGGCCCGGCGCAGGTGCGTCGGTGGGTGGGTGGAGTCGACGCTGTGTCCGCGCAGGATTCCGACGCGGCGCTGGCGCTCGTACTCGTGCTCGGGGATCGAGTCCACGTGAGCGGCCAACTGGTCCCACAGGTCGCGCCACGGCTCGCGACGCTCCGCGTCCTGGGCCCGGATCACCTGGCCGACGTTGGACATGCGGAGCAGCAGGGTCTCCGCCGAGTCGGTCACGAGGAGGCGGTCCATGAGTGCCACGGCGGCCTCGCTGGAACCGGCCCGGGCCGCGGCGGCGTCGGCCAGGTACTCGGCGCGCTGCTTCGCGCGCATCGTCAGCTGGTCGAGCAGCATCAGCAGACCCTGGGCGGCTCCGTAGGGCAGCAGATAGAGCACGTTGAGCGCCATCTCGGGGACGGTGGGGTGAGAGATCGGGCGCATCAGATAGCGCCATGTGGCCAGGGACTGGAGCGCGTTGGCGATGACCAGTCCCTGCCGGGTGTCCCCGTTGGCGTAGTGACCGAGTTCGTGTCCGAGCAGCGCGATCCGCTGTTGCGGGGTGGTGATCTCCCAGAGCCCGAGCCCGATGGTCAGCAGTCGGCGCCGGCGCGCTCCGTACGTGGTCACGCTCGCGTTGACGTCGGTCGTCAGGGCGATGGCGTGGACCCCGGTCGTACCGACGACGGAGGCGATCTCGTCGACGAGGGCGAACAGCTGGGGCGCCTCGGCCCGGTGCAGCACGGGGGCGTCGTCCGGCAGCCGTCCGAAGCGGGGCCGAAGGAGCCAGGCCAGCAGGAGAAGGATCACTCCCACCACCGGCAGAGCGGTGCCCCAGCCGAGTATCACCAGCAGGACCCCCGTGCCGAGCAGGGCGATCGTGGCGCCGTGGATGGCCAGCGCGACGGCGTACGCCAGGACAGCGGCCGTATCGCGGCGCGGACGCGGATCGCCGTCGGCCGACACCTCGGCCAGCAGTGCCTCCCCGTGCCGCCGGGCCAGCGATCGCCGCAGTCCCTCCAGCCGCCCCGGTCTCTCTTCCGGCTCGCCGGGATCCACATTCCATCCGCAGGCCGCACACCATGCCGTGAACCGCGGGTCGGTGCGCACCTCAGTGCTGCATTCCGGGCACGACTGAGCTTTCTCGTCCACAGTGCCGCGCATCTTCGTGTCCCCCCTGACTCCAAGTCCCCCCCGGGACCGGCGAATTCCGACGTGTTCGAACAGAGCACGTCGCGAGCGCAGCATAGGCCCGCAAGGGGGCCGCACAGCCACTCCTCAGGCGATTCCTACGGGCCGGTACAGTGAGCAGGTCGTCATCACACCCGTACGCGGAGAAGCCGGTGCAATTCCGGCGCTGACCCGCAACCGTGAGCCACCCGCAGGGGTGGCGAGCCGGATCGCCTCGTGCGGGACGTGACCGGCTCGTGCCACCGGCAGCCCGTCGGTGGCCGGCACCGTCGAGGGATACGGGGCCGGAGCCGCTCGGGGCCAAGCCTGCGCCCGGTGCTGCCCGGCTTCCGCAGGGAGAGTCATGATTGTTCGCCGCAGCGCCGCGGTACTGGCCGCCACCGTAGTGATCGGTACGGCCCTGGCCCCGGCCGCCGTGGCCGAGGGCGCCTCGCCTTCGCCGGCCCCGGCGATACCCTCCGGCCTCTACGGCACCTCCGACCCCACCTACGACGGCGTCTGGCGGCAGTCCCTCGCGCTGCTCGCCCAGCACACCGTCGGTGTGAAGCCCGCGGCGAAGGCCGTCGACTGGCTGGCCGGGCAGCAGTGCGCGAACGGGGCGTTCGCGGCGTACCGCGCCGACGCGGCAGCGAAGTGCGACGCCAAGACGATGGTCGACACCAACAGCACCTCGGCGGCCGTACAGGCCCTCGCCGCGCTCGGCGGCCACGGCGGCGAGACGGGCAAGGCCGTCGCGTGGCTGAAGTCCGTGCAGAACAAGGACGGCGGCTGGGGCTACACGGCGGGCGGCGCGAGCGACGCGAACTCCACGTCCGTGGTGATCGGGGCGCTGGCGGCGGTGGGCACCAAGCCGGCGGACGTCTCCAAGGGCGGCAAGTCGCCGTACGACGCCCTCGTCAGGCTGTCGATCCCGTGCGGCGGGACCGACGGGGGTGCGTTCGCCTACCAGCCGGACAAGAAGGGCAAGCTCGCGGCCAACGCGGACGCGACGGCGGCGGCCGTGGTCGGAGCCCTGGGCAAGGGCCTCGCCGGTGAGCCCCTGAAGCCCGTGGCCGACCCCCTCTCCTGCAAGGCCGCCGACAGCCCCCAGCGGGCGGCCCAGAACGGTGCCGCGTACCTCGTCAAGGCGCTCGCCAAGGACCACCACCTCACGTCGGTGATGCCCGGCGCCAAGAACCAGCCCGACTACGGCAACACGGCGGACGCGGTCGTCGCGCTCGCGACCGCCGGGCACGGCGACAAGGCGGCCGACGCGATGCGCTGGCTGGAGACCCACTCCGCGCAGTGGGCCGAGCAGTCCGGACCCGCCGCGTACGCGCAGCTCGTCCTCGCCGCCGACGCGGCGACGTTCGACCCGCGCGACTTCGGCGGCCAGGACCTCGTCAAGCAGCTCAACGCCACCGGCCCCGCGCCCGCGTCCCTCCCGGCCGAGCCCACGGCGTCCGCGTCCGCCGCGGAAGCCGCGAAGAAGAAGGACGACAGCGGCGTCAGCGTCTGGTGGATCATCGGCGTCGGTCTCGTCGGCGGCATCGGCATCGGCTTCCTGATCAGCGCCCGCAACAAGAAGCAGCAGCCGTGAACCGCCGTCGGACGTACGCGCTGGTCCTGTCCCTGCTCCTCCTCGTCATCGGCGGCGCGGGACAGGCTCAAGCCGTCGGCTACCGCTACTGGTCGTTCTGGGACCTGACCGGCGGGAAGTGGAATTACGCGACGCAGGGCCCGTCGACCGCGCGACCGTCCGACGGCGACGTACAGGGCTTCCGTTTCGCGGTGAGCGCGGACTCGCAGGACGCCTCCAAGCCACGCGGCCACGCCGACTTCGCGTCCATCTGCGCGAAGACGCCCGCCCGGGCGGGCCACAAGCGGGTGGCCCTCGTCATCGACTCCGGCACGACCGCGGACGCCCCGGGCGGCGAGACGCCGCCCGCACCGCGGACGGTCTGTGCCCGCGTCCCCGCCGACGCGACCACGGCCGAGGCCCTCGCGACGGCCGCCAAGCCTCTCCGCTACGACACCAACGCCCTCCTGTGCGCCATCTCGGGCTACCCGGGGAAGGGCTGCGGCGACCAGGTCGCGACGTCACACACCGCGCCCGCCACCACCGCGAAAGCCGACGCCAAGGACAACACCGACGCCACGTCCGAACCGACCCGGCACGGCCCGTCGCTCGGCCTGCTCGCGGGAGTCGTCGCGGTCGCCGCGCTCGGCGGGGCGGCAGTCTGGCGGACCCGCCGCCGCCGGCCCTGAGTACGGCGACCGACGATGACACGCGCGCCGAAGGCACACCGTTCCAACGCCCTCCCCCCAGGGGCCTGGTGGATCTGGGCCCTGGGCCTGGGAACCGCCGCCTCCCGCACCACCAACCCCCTCCTGCTCGCCCTCCTCATAGCCGTGGCCGGTTACGTGGTGGCCGCCCGCAGGACCGACGCCCCCTGGGCCCACTCCTACACCGCGTTCGTCAAACTCGGCATCGCCGTCCTCGGCATCCGGCTCGCGTTCGCCGTCTTCCTCGGCTCCCCCGTCCCCGGCACCCACCTCCTCGTCGCCCTCCCCGAACTCCCCCTCCCCCACTGGGCCCAGGGCATCCGTGTCGGCGGCCGGGTCACCGCCGAGGGCCTGCTCTTCGCGCTGTACGACGGCCTGAAACTGGCCACGCTCCTCATCTGCGTCGGCGCGGCGAACGCCCTCGCGAACCCGGCGCGGCTGTTGAAGTCGCTCCCGGGCGCCCTGTACGAGGCGGGCGTCGCGGTGGTCGTCGCGCTCACCTTCGCGCCGAACCTGATCGCGGACGGCCGGCGGTTGCGCGCCGCCCGCCGTCTGCGGGGCCGCCCCGACCGTGGGCTGCGTGGCCTGCTGCACGTCGGACTCCCGGTCCTGGAGGGCGCGTTGGAGCGTTCGGTCGCCCTCGCGGCGGCGATGGACGCCCGCGGCTACGGCCGCACCGCCGAGGTACCGCCCGCCGTCCGCCGTACGACCACCGTCCTGACGCTGGGCGGTCTGCTCGGCGTCTGCGCGGGCACGTACGGAGTGCTGACCGCCGAGGGCGGCACCTACGGCCTGCCCGTGCTGCTCGCCGGAGTGGCCGCGGCGCTCGGCGGGCTGTGGCTCGGCGGG
>LRTP01000496.1 GCA_001550305.1 Streptomyces diastatochromogenes | reverse complement strand
GACCACACTGCCGGTGGCCCTGGGTTCGGCCGCGGCCGTGGTGGCGGTGGGCATGCTGCGCGGGCGCTCCGTCCGGGACACGGTCGGGGCGGGTGTGGGGCTCGCCGTGGCCAGCGTGCCCGAAGGACTGCCGTTTCTGGTCTCGGCCGCCCAACTCGCCTCCGCCAGAAGGCTTTCCGCACGCGGAGCCCTGGTCAGGCGCCCCCGCGTCATCGAGGCGGCGGGCCGCACCGACGTCCTGTGCTTCGACAAGACGGGCACCCTCACCCACGGACGGATCTCCCTCGTCGCCGTCGCTGCCGACGGCCACAGTCGCCCCCTCGCCGCGCTCCATGACAAGCAGCGCGCCGTCCTTGCCGCGGCGCTGCGGGCGACACCCCGCCCGCACAACGGCGGTGAACTCGAACACGCCACTGACGGCGCGGTCACCGAGGGCGCCGAGGAGGCGGAAGTGAGCCGGACGACGGCCGCGCCCGGCTGGCGGCGTACCTCCAGCCTGCCGTTCGAACCCAGCCGCGGTTTCCACGCCACCCAGGGCCACTGCGGTGGACACCGGATCCTGTCGGTGAAAGGGGCACCGGAGGAGGTCGTGGAACGCTGCGCCACCCGGGGCGGCCGACGCCTGGGCCGCAAGGGGCGCAAGGCCCTCCTCGCGGCGGGCGAGAGGCTGGCGGCCAAGGGCCAGCGCATCCTCGCGGTCGCCGAACTCCGAGGGGCGCCGGACGGCGTACTCACCGACGAGTCGGTGGACGGCCTCGACTTCCTCGGCTTCCTCGCGTTCGCCGACCGGGTGCGCGACACCGCGCGCGCGGCCGTGCGCCGACTCGCGGACTCCGGAGTGCACACCGTGATGATCACCGGAGACCACCCAGGCACCGCCCAGTCGATGGCCCGCGAGCTGGGCGTCCCGGAGGGGAGAAGGCTGGTGACGGGCGCCGAACTCGACGACCTGGACGACCGGTCCCTCGACAAGCTGCTGCCCGACGTCGCTGTCGTCGCCCGCGGCACCCCCGAACACAAGGTCCGCGTGGTGCAGGCGTTCCAACGCCTGGGCCGCACGGTCGCGATGACCGGCGACGGCGCCAACGACGCGCCCGCCATCCGACTCGCCGACCTCGGGATCGCGTTCGGCCCGCGGGCCACACCGGCCGCACGCGCGGCGGCCGACATCGTCATCACGGACGACAGACTGGAGACAGTGCTCGCCGCGCTCATGGAAGGCCGCGCGATGTGGGCCTCCGTACGGCAGGCCCTGGCCATCCTCGTCGGCGGCAATCTCGGCGAGATCGCCTTCACCCTCCTCGGCGCCGCCGCCACCGGAACCTCACCCCTGACGGCCCGCCAGCTCCTGCTCGTCAACCTCTTCACGGACCTCGCCCCGGCCATGGCCGTCGCCCTGCGCCCACCGCACCCCGAGGCCACCGAACGCGTGACCCACGAGGGACCCGAGACCTCGCTCGGCACAGCCCTCACCGAGGAAGTGGCGTGCCGCGCCGCGGCCACCGCACTGGGCGCCACGGCCGGCTGGCTCGCCGCCCGGTTCACCGGCCGCGCCACCCGCGCCCGCACCGTAGCCCTGGTCGCGCTCGTGGGCGCGCAACTCGGTCAGACCCTCCTGGTCGGCGGCCGCAGCGGAGCGATCGTCCTCTCCTCTCTCGGCTCACTGGCCGCCCTGGCGGCCGTCGTACAGACCCCGGGCCTCAGCCAGTTCTTCGGCTGCACACCCCTCGGCCCCCTCGCCTGGTGCATCGCCCTGTCCGCCGCGGCCGGAGCGACGGTGAGCTCTCTGTTCCTGCCGCCGCTGATCGCACGTATCCACGCGGCGAGTCCCCGACGACAACCGGCCGCCTCGGCGAAGGCGCGCTGACCGTCACCGTCCCCAAGACGCAGGCCGCCGACCACGGAACGTCCGGATCACCGAGTTCTGACGAAGGAAGCAGTGGCCTGTCGCCTGAGATGCCGCGCCCAGGCGGGAAGCCCGGCCCCAGAGCCGACGAGGTGCCTGCAGAAGGCTCAAGGCAGTGTGCCTGGACCCGCCGGTCAGCCCGCGACCGGCCGCCGTGTTCAGAATCGGGCCGTGGTGTGGGCGGCCGGGGCCATGTGGTCGGTGAACCAGTCACGGGCCCGGTCGGTGACCTGCTCCAGGGTTCCGGGCTCCTCGAAGAGGTGGGTGGCTCCGGGGACGACCGCGAGCTCATTCTCGCAGCGCAGCCGGGCCTGTGCGTCGCGGTTGAGACCGAGTACGAGTCGGTCGTCGCCGCCGACGATGAGCAGCGTGGGGGCGGTCACTGCCAGCAGCCGTGGTCCGGCGAGGTCGGGCCGCCCGCCACGGGAGACGAGCGCGGCGATCCGCGCGTCGGGCTCAGCGGCGGCCCAGAGCGCGGCGGCAGCGCCGGTGCTCGCGCCGAAGTAGCCGACGGCCAGCCCCTGGGCCTCGGGCTGCTCGCGCAGCCAGCCGGTGGCATCCCCGAGCCGTCGGGCGAGGAGATCCGTGTCGAAGACGTTGGCCCGGTCGGTCTCCTCTTCCTCGGTGAGGAGGTCGAACAGCAGGGTGCCCAGCCCCGCACGGTTCAGGCCGGCCGCGACGAACCGGTTGCGCGGGCTGTGCCAGCTGCTGCCGCTGCCGTGCGCGAACAGCACGATCCCGAGCGCGCCCTCGGGCACCGTCAGCTGTCCCCGCAGCACCAGCGGGCCCGCGCGTACATCCGCTTCCCGGTCCTCGGGCGCGGCCCGCCCGGGGGGAGCTCGGCGGGCGCTCTGCGGGCGGGCGAGCGCCTCCTCCAGGCAGGCGACGACCTCTTCGTCGTCGGTCTGGGAGAAGTCGGCGTAGAACTGCCCGATCGCGTAGAAGTTCCACGGCGTGTGCGGGCACACCAGCTCGTCGGCGTCCGCACGCGGTTCCCGCGGCCCAGTCGTGCGGGGCCACGGGAACCGCCAGTACAACCCGCGCCGCCCCGCGAGCGCGGGCGATCTGACAGGCCGCACGCGCCGTCGAACCGGCGGCGACCCCGTCGTCGACAACCAGTACCGTGCGGCCCGCCAGGGCTGCCGGTTCCCGTCTGCCCCGGTAGCGCCGTGCACGGCTTTCGAGTACTTCCCGCTCGCGTGCCTCGACCTCGGCCAGCTCGTGCGGGGTGACATGCGCGGCGCGCACCACCTCGTCGTTGATCACGCGGACGCCGCCTTCGCCCATGGCTCCCATGCCCAGCTCCGGCTGGAACGGCACGCCCAGTTTGCGTACCAGGCAGACGTCCAGCGGCACGCCCAGCGCCTTCGCGACCTCCGCGGCAACCGGGACCCCTCCGCGAGGCAGCCCCACCACCACGACATCGGAACCCTTGAAATGCTTCAGCAGGGACGCCAGCCGCCGACCGGCATCCCGACGATCCAGGAACAACACGACCCGGCCTCCTCGCCCCGGGGAAACGGCGGACAACGCGATGTGCATGCGCCCCGTCCTTCCATCCTCGCCCCAGCGGAGAACGAATGCGCACCGCTGTGGGAGGCTCTCCTTGCTTGCCGTGGATCTGGGGGTGCCCTCCCGCGTGCGGACGGTGTAGCGGATCACGGCGTCACCCCTGCGGGACGCGATCACGGCGTCACCGTGAACCGCCTGATCACCAGACGTCCGCTCGCCGAAGTCCGGGCCCCAATATCCCTGCTCACAAGCAATGGTGACAGTCCGTCATTCTGGCACCGCCGTGCCAAGGCGCAGCCCGCCGACCGGCATCCCTGTGCAGCAGGCGGGGCCGCCGTGTCAGCCGAACAGACGGCGCACCCGGATCGTGTCGATGCGCCTCCAGCCGAGCCTGGGCAGTAGCGACCACCCAAGCTCATCACTGCGGCCCCTGCTGCCGCCCGCCCCTGCGGCGGCTGTGCCTCGCACTGCCCGGCGCCGTGGCAGCCTGGCGCCGCATACAGGCCGCCGCGCGGAGCTGTTCCCGCCCCCTGCGGCGTGACTGGTCACCGCCTCTCCCGGTGCGGTTGCCCGAACGAGGTCTCGTGTGCCGGATGAGTCTCGATCACGCATCCGGGGCCGGGGAAGATCTCTGTCTCGTGACCGTCTTCGTAGCGCACCCGGTAGGGCGGTTCGCCGTTCTGGCCGAGCACTTTCACGACGGTGGCATGGTGTTCGGGGGATCCCACGGTTCTGCCGGTGAACCGCAGCACGTCACCTTCATGCGCCTTCATCGTGGCTCACCTCGTTCCCTGCTGCCGTCTTTCCCTGTCTTCGTTCAGGATGCCCCTCGGAGGTGGCTCGCGCAGAAGAGCCGTTCGGGCACCTCCGGCGGGCTGTCGGGCCCCTGACCAGCTTGGTGCCGGACGCCCCGCGGCTCGTGCGGTGGGCGGGCGCGGCTCGAGGGGTAGGCGCATCCTGGAGGTGGAACAGCCGCGGCACGCCAACCGGAACGTGTCTTGATACGGCGGCATCCCGGGCGTGGTGGCAGTGGCGGCGACAGCCCACTCGGGAGTGACCATGAGACTTTCCTTCCTCGAACCTCTCTACAAGGAGCCCGGTCCTTTCGCGTCCGTTTACCTGGACACGTCCCGCGACGCCACCATCGCGGATCCCGATGCCGCCGTACGACTGCGCTGGCGGCATCTTCGGGACGCCCTTGTGCGCGAGGGAGCGGACCGTGACTCCATCACCGCGGTGGCGGGCGCCATGGGCACCGACGCGGACGTCCCCGGCAGCCACGGTCAGGCCGTGTTCACCGCCCATGACCGTCTGGCCCTGCTGGACGAGCTGCCCGCACCGCCCGCTCGGGACACAGCGCACTTCGGAACCGTGCCGGACACCCGAACTGCTCACCTACGGCGTTCAGGGCGTCCGTGCGGAACGGGCCGACGCGGCTGTGACCCGCGCTCTGGTCGGCACAGGGGCCGAACTGGTCGTGGTGCCCGAGCGGGAGCTGCGGCTGGTCGGGGGTGTGGGCGTGCTGCAGCGCTACGCCGACCCCCCGTCCCGTGCGTGAACTGGCTTTCGGGAAGCGGCCGAACGTCGTACTCGCTATACGCCGATCCTCATCAATATCCACCGAGCCGGTCGGGCTGCGGAACGGTCGCGCCGCCGCCGGCCCGCACCGCCTCCACCACCGCCTGGTGCAGGCGCCGACTGTCCTGCCGAGTGGGGCAGGGCGCCGGGCTTCCGGTCAGCGTGAACCACTGGGAGGTGCCGCTGAACTGGACCCTGACATCGGCCTGCTTGCCGTCCCAAGCGGTGTGCACAGTCAGCTCTCCGGCGACGATCCCGGCCTCCTCAGTACGGACGCCTCCCCGCCCCGTGAACACCCCTGTTGTCGTCCATGACGTCCCGACCATGGCCTTCAGCCTTCCTTCGTGAACGCGCGCGCCCTTTTCTTCTCTTCCGCCAGCCCCCACTTCGGGTACCGAGCGCCCACTTGGCTCAGCCCCGGACAGAGCTGCCGCTTGCCACCGGTTCCCTGCGTGTCCGCGGTTGCGGCGAAGACGCCGCGCCCCGTCCGGCTTCCTCTTCGACGAACCGAGTCAGGGCCCGGGCGCTTTCGAGGAACTGGGCGGGGAAGACGGTGGTGGAGTTCTTCTCGGCGGCGATCTCGGCGAGGATCTGCAGGTTGCGCAGTTGCAGGGCGATCGGGTGGTCGCTGATGACGTCGGCGGCCTCGGCGAGGCGGTCGGCGCTCAGGGCCTCGCCCTCGGCGGCGATGATCTTGGCGCGCTTCTCGCGCTCGGCCTCGGCCTGGCGGGCCATGGCCCGCTGCATGCCGGCCGGCAGTTCGATGTCCTTGAGCTCCACCAGCAACACGTAGATGCCCCATTGCTGGGTGAGCCCGTCCAGGATGTCCTTGATCTGGGTGTTGAGGGTCTCGGTGTCGGTGAGGACCTGGTCGAGCAACGAGCGGCCGACAACGTTGCGTACGGTGGTCTGGGCGATCTGGCTGATCGCGGACGACACGTCCTCGATCTCGACGATGGACTTCACCGGGTCGACGCGGCGGAAGTAGGCGACCGCGGCCACGCCGATGGAGACGTTGTCACGGGTGATGACCTGCTGGGACGGGATCGGCATGGTGACCGTCCGCAGGGTCACCTTCCACATCCGGTCCGCCAACGGGATCATGAACCGGATGCCCGGGTTCCGGACGTTGCGCAGCTTTCCGAAACGGAACACGACACCACGCTGGTACTGCCGGACGATCGCGACTCCGAGGTTCGGCACGGCACCCACCTCCTTGAGACTCTGGCCTTCATCGTGACCCGGGCGCGTACGGCAGGGCCCGTGCCATCCGTCCCACTGGCAGGGGCCGACCGGCCCCTGCGCAGCTGACGGCCGCGTCGGTGCCTCCGCCCTTGGCGAGCCCGATCAGAGGTGTCGTTGCTCCTGCCCGAAGTTTCTGCCCGGGATGTCGCCAGCAGCCGTTCACAAGGGTCGGCTGAACGGGCGACGGCTCAAGGGGGTGGGTCCAAGGTTCAGCGCCCGGTGAGGAGCACCGGCGCGCCGAGCTGCTGGGCTGCGATGTGCCAGACCTGGGTCAGCGCGCTGTGCGTCAGGGCGAGAGCCTGGGCCTGGCTCTGTTCGCTGTCCAGGCGCAGCGGCGCGCCGACGTGCGCGTGGAGTCGCGGGCGGCGCAGCGGAGCGGTGAGCAGCCTGGCCACCTGTTCGACGGGGCTGCCGGATGCCAGCGCTCGGGCTCCGGCCTGGCCCACGGGCACGATCTGGGCGCCGGTCGAGCGCGCTAGGTGGAAGAGGCCCGGGTGGAACGGCCGGGGCGGAGCCTCGCAGACGCCCTTGCGGTGCGGGAGACCCCCGTCCGGGTAGAGCAGGACGGACCGGCCCGCGGTCAGTACGGCTTGGGCTTCCCGCAGTGCTCGGGCGGCCCGCGGGTCGTGCCGGTGAACCGGGATGTGTCCCTCCCTGGTTAGGACACGGCCGAGCAGGGGAACGCGCCACAGCCCCGCGGCTGCCAGCACGATGGGCTCGGTGCCGAGGCGGTGCAGGGCGGCGAGGACGACCGCGGGGTCGCTGAGGGAGGTGTGGTTGGCGATGATGATGCTGCCCGCAATCGGTCCGGAACCGGCATCCGTGGTGACGTCCAGGCGGCCGAAGACGGGCACTACGGCGTCTGCGAGGCGACTGAGCACAACAGCACCCCCAGAGCGGCGACAGCCGATAGCTGCCCTTGTCGTTGCCGCGGCGGCGAACACTCCTTGATCACCCTATGTCCGCGCGCGCCGCTCCGGTCGGCTGTCCCGGCCGGTTGCCGCCCGCCTCAGGGACTCCGTTCGGTGTCAGCCGTCCGCGCGGCCGTGCTCAGCGTGTGCTCCTCTGGCCCCGTGTGGGCCTCTGGGGGAGGAACGAGAGGGGCGAAATGGGTGAGCGAGAGGGACTGCAGCGGCCTGCACCGGCGTGCGGTGGGAAAGCTGGGGCAGTGGCGGAAGGAATCGGGAGGCGGGCGGTGAGCGACGAGGCGGCATCCACCGGACGGATCGTGGTCGGGGTCGACGGGTCGGAGCAGTCGAAGGCGGCCTTGCGGTGGGCGGTCGCTCAGGCCGAGCTCACCGGAGGCGTGGTCGAGGCGGTCTTCGCCTGGCAGAACCCGTACTACTGGTACGGCTGGAGCCCTCCCGAGGAGGAGCCCTTCGACTTCGAGGAGCAGGCCCGCACCGGCCTCGCCAGGGCGATCGTCGAGGCCATCGGCCTCGACCAGCCGGTGCGTGTCACGCCGCGGGTCGTCGAAGGAATCCCCGCGCGTGTTCTGCTGGACGCCGCCCAGGGGGCAGATCTGCTGATCGTGGGCAACCGGGGGCACGGAGGGTTCACCGAGGCGCTGCTGGGATCGGTCGGCCAGCACTGTGTCCAGCACGCACCATGTCCCGTCGTTGTCATCCGCGGCGCCGAGGTCCGGTGAACCGGTCTGCGGCCCGGACCTCTCCGTCGAGCAGGAGCAGTTCGCCGTGCACCCTGTGCCCCCGACCGTGTTTCGCTCGGCGGGTTCCGTCGGTCGGCGAGACAGGGAGCCGTTCCGGCCGGCCATCAGCCGACGGGCACCGGGTGGTGAGGTGGGATGAACGCTGAAGCCGGTGGGGCGGCCGCGGTGGCGGAGCTCGATCCGGAGGAGCGCCTGGACCTGCTGCTGCGGGATCTGCGCAGCACGCGGAAGGGCCTGGCCTCGCGCGAGGCGGCTCGGCGGCTGGTGCGCTACGGGCCCAACGAGCTG
>LRTP01000495.1 GCA_001550305.1 Streptomyces diastatochromogenes | reverse complement strand
CCGGCCTGGTCCGCCCGCGGGCTGCTGTCCGCCGCGTCCGGTCTGGGCGCCTTCCTGGTGTCGTCGAACGGCGCCGTCGTCAGCGACCTGGACGGCGGGGGCGTACGACGGATCCGGGCGATGACACCCGCCACCGTCCGCGCCGAGATCGCGGCGCTCGGGCAGCGCCCCTGGGCCGTGGACCGGGAGCACGACCGACTGATCGGCCCCGGCTGGCCCGACATCCTGGCGAGCGGTGCCGGGACGGCCCTGCGCGTCGGTGACGTGCCGGACGGCTCGCCGGTGCTGTGCCTGATGGTGCACATCGACTCCGCCGCTCCGCCTGCGGCGCTCGGGGTGCGCGGCGCGGTGCGGTGGACCTCCTCGGGGCCGGGACTGCTGGAGGTGTCGGCCCCGGAGGCGGACAAGGTGTCCGCGGTCGCGTCGGTCCTCGCCGACCTCGGCTTCGGCTGGGAGCGGGTCGTCGCCTTCGGCGACGCGCCCAACGACACGGGGCTGCTCGCCGCCGCGGGCCTCGGCGTGGCCGTCGCGAACGCGAGCACGGACGTACGCGAGGCCGCCGACGCCCTCACCGCGTGCAACGACGACGACGGCGTGGCCGCCTGGTTGGAGGGAATGTGTCTGTGCCACGTGTGAAGACCCTTGCGGAGGCCCGCCGGGTGTGGATCGTGGGTGGTCCCGGTTGCGGCAAGTCGACCCTCGCCCGCGCCCTCGCCGAACGGCGTGGCATCCCGCCCGTCACACTCGACGCCCTCTTCTGGGGACCGGCCTGGACGCCGGTGCCCACGGAGGTCTTCCTCGCCGGCGTCGAACGGGAACTGACGGCCGACACCTGGGTCGTCGACGGTCAGTTCGCCGCGAGCGTCGAGGCCTTCGCCGACCGCGCCGACTGCGTGGTGTGGACGGATCCGCCGCTGCGTGTCACCTGGCCGCGCCTGCTGCGCCGTACCGTACGGCGCTGGATACGCCGTGAGGAACTCTGGGGCGGTGTCCGGGAAACGTTCTGGACCGTCGTCGGCCCCCGGTCCATCCTCTGGTACGCCGTGCAGGTCCGCAACTCCCAACGGCTCGCCAACCAGCGGCTGTTCGACGAGCTCAGCGACACCGGCATCCTGCTCCTGCACACGCGCGACAGCGATGTGCGATCTCTGCTGGAATGAACCCCGGCACCGTTTCCCCCTACACTCATCCGATCCACCTTTTCTGGAGTTTCCCCCATGCACGTCTCCTCGTACGACTCCGTCGACCAGCTGCCGGCGGCGGAATGGGATGCTCTGGTGATCGGCGGAACGATCTACTCCAGCAGCGGCTTCGCCGGCGTACGCGCGGAGGAGTTGCCGCCCAGAGCCGCCACCCGCTATCTGCTGGCGCGCGACGCGCAGGGAACGCCGGTCGCGGGAGCCGAGGCGTACGCGTTCACCCGTCCGCCGCACCTGCTCTACACCCCCGCCGACCTGCTCGCCGGTCTGATCGACGACGAGCGGCACGCCCAACTCGCCGCCCGTCCCATGGTGTTCGGCGCGGGCTGGTCGGAGTTCCGCGGCCAACTGCCGGGCCGCGAGGGAGTGACGGCACAGGAGCGCGCGATGGCGGTGCGGGCGCTCACCGCGCGGACCCTCGACTTCGCCCGAACCGCCGAAGCGGACGTGCTCGGGTACTACTACCTGCCCCGGGCGGAGGCGCTGGAGGTCGCCGAGGCCCATGCCGAGGACGGGGCGGTGGTCCTCTATCACGACGTGGAGACGGTCCTGCCCGTCGGTCTGTGGCAGAGCCTCGACGACTACTTCGCCTGGCTGCCCTCCGGCCGACGGCCCCGGGCCCGGCGGGAGAGAAGGGACTTCGGCCGCAGCGGGCGGACCATCCGTGAGGTCTCCCTCCCCGAGGTCGTCAAGGAGATCGCCCCGCTCAACAGCGCGCTGATGCGCAAGCACGGACACGCGTACGGCGAGGAGCGCGCGGCAGCGGTGTACGACCGCCAGGGCCGCCACCTCGGCGACCGCAGCACGCTCCTCCTGGACGAGGACGCCGGGCAGCCCGTCGGTTTCGCGCTGCGATACCGGCACGGCGACACGCTGTACGCGCGCGTGGCTGGATTCGACTACTCGGTGCCCAACGTGGCCGACTATTTCAACCTGGTCTTCTACCACCCCATCGAGTCGGGCGCCGGCCGCACCGTGCGGGCGATCCACCTCGGTCTGGGCACCTTCCAGGCAAAGCTGGCGCGCGGCGCCCAGCCGCATCCCCTGTACAGCGTGTTCGTGGGAGTGGACCGGCCGTTGGCGGCGGACGCGGCGAAGGTTAGCGAACGCAACCGGGCCGAGGCGGAGGCGTTCGGCGCCGAGTACGGCCAGTACGTGGTGGGCGGGTTGAACACCGACGACTGGCTGCTGTGAGCAAGGGGAGGACGACAGATGCCTGATGTGAGGCACTTCGAGACGATCGACGACATCGACCGGGAGGCCTGGGACGCGCTCGCGCCGGGCAGTCGCTTCTACCAGAGCCATGCCTGGCTGCGGGGTCAGGAGCGGCCCGAGTTCGCCACCCCGGGTTACCTCACCGTCGAGGCCGACGGCCAACTCCTCGCCGGGACGCCGTACTACGACTTCCCGTCGGAGAACGCACCGCCCCCGCCGGACGTGTCCGAGGGCCACACCGTGCTCAGACTCGGTACCCGTACCGGCTACCACAACGAGTTTCTGCTGCCGAAGGACCCCGGAACGGCAGAGGAGACACTCGACGCCCTGGTCGCCGGTGCCGCCGAGAGGGCCGCGGCGCTCGGCTGCGACGCACTGCTCTTCGACTTCCTCACCACCGACAGTCTGCGGCTGCTCGCGGGCCGGTTCGGGGTGCGGGCGCAGCTGCGAGCCGCCGAGGCCGTGGTGCACAACGACGGCGGCACCTTCGAGTCCTACCGTGAGCTGCTCGGCCGCAACGTCCGTAAGCGCGAGTACGAGATCCGGCGCTTCACGGACTCCGGGCTGCGCGTGGAGACGGCCCCGCTGTCCGCGTGCGTCGACGAGTTCGCGCCACTGGTCGCCCAGACCATGGACCGGTACAACGCCTCCCTCGACCTCGCGGAGATCCACACGTTCCTCACGGTCCAGGCGAACTGCCTGGACGACCTGAGCACCGTGTTCCGCTGCGTCGACGAGAAGGGGGAACTGGTCGGCGCCAGCCTGTGCTTCGCCTGGCGGGACACCTTCTACGCCCGGGTGGCCGGCTTCGACTACGAGCGGACGCGCAACGCCTACGAGTACTTCAACGCCGTGTACTACGAACCGCTCCACCACATGGAACGCCACGCGATGACCACGCTCCACCTCGGGCCCTCCGCCCTGAAGGCGAAGGTTCACCGGGGGGCCTCGCTGCACCCCCTGTGGGCAGCCGTCGTTCCCCTGCCGGCCACCGCGCCCGCCGGACTGCGACGGGACACGGTGGCGGACCAGGCTCTCGCCGACGCGGTCCGTGAGGAGGCGGGTGCCGGCATGAGCGAGGACGAGTGGGACCTGACCCGCGTCACTTCCCTGTGAAGGAGGCCTCCGAGCCGTCGGGTTCGCGGACGGGCCACAGCATCGGGCAGAACTCCGGGTCGGAGTAGTCCGGTTGACCGGCGGGAGTCCTGCGGACCAGGAAGTCGTGTTTGTAGGGCTCCTGCCGGCCGTCGGACAGGGTGTGGTCCCGGTAGGCGTTCGTCCCGTCCTGGAGATGGAACGAGATGGCCCGGCGCGGCCGCGGACTGCGGTTGGCGCCGCTGCCGTGGTAGAGGAGGCAGTGGTGGAAGGTCATGTGTCCCTTGGGAATGTGCACCGGAACCTTCTCGACCACGGCGCCGTTTCGCTCCGCGTCACCGTTCAGGAGATAGTCGCGTCCCACGTCCCGCGGATCACCGACCGGCCGGGCGGCGCCGTGCCGATGCCGCCAGCGGTGGCTTCCGTTCGCCATGGTGATCGTGCCCGACTCCTCGGTGCAGTCGTGGAACGGAATGAAGGCGGTGAGCATTTCGTCCGAGGAGCAGGTGGGCCAGAAATACTTGTCGAAGTGCCAGGAGACAATGTTCGACTTCTCCTCGGCGATGGGCGGCTTGTAGATCAGGGTGGCCTGGAATACGCGTATTGAAGGTGTCTGTGCCAAGCGGGCGGCCACCGCCCCGATGATGGGTTTCCTCAGGATTTTCCGCATCGTTTCGTCTTGGTAGTGGATGTAGTCGTTGTTGCGTTGGACATCTCCGTCGGCGGGGGTCCAGTCGGCCAGTCGGTCCGGCCGTTTCGGAAGTTCCCGATCGCGCTGACCAGCGTAGTAGCGCTCGCTCGCGTCGGTCAGGGTGTCCACTTCGGCGTCGGTGAGCAGCTTCTCGGACAAATACCAGCCACGCTCCGAATAAAGTCGGACATCTTCCTCGGACGGGAGCAGTTCGACTTCCTCGGCGGTAAGTCCTGAATGGTCGTACATTCCGCGACTCCTGTTACCGTGAATGGGGTGCAACAACGACATCCACCCGCACGCTAGCGGACCATGGTGCGCCATGCTAGCGTTGCCGTGATTTTTTTCATGAAGACTTGACCGGGGGTTGCGGTGGCCATATTCGACAAGGATATTCGAATCCTGATCGCGGACAACAAAGACTTCCGCAACATCTGGCTCGGAGAAACGTCGGCGCATTTCGGCGGACAGCTGACCAGTTTTCTCCTACCCTTGATCGCGGTCACCTACCTCCATGCCGACGGCACGGGCGTGGGACTCGTCTCGGCGGTGCAGTTCGTCCCCGTCGTGGTGCTCTCGCTGATCGCCGGTGTCATGGTCGACCGGTATCCGCCGCGCCGCACCCTCGTCACCGCGAGTGTCGCCCAAGGCGCGGCGCTCGCGGTGCTCGCCGCGTTCCAGGCGGCCGACGGACTGAACTTCGGCCAACTTGTCGTCGCCGCCGCCGTGATCGGTGTCGCCACCGTCTTCTACGAAGTCGCCTACCAGTCCACGCTGCCCAGGCTCCTGCCGCTGAACTCCATCGCCGCGGCCAACGGCCTGCACCAGGCGACGTATTCGGTCAGCACCCTCGCCGGTCCGGCCGCGGCCGGCTTCCTCGTCGGCCAGTTGGGGGTGTCGCCGACCCTGACGGTGGCCGCCGCGTGCTCCGCCGGTGCCGCCGTGAGCGGTCTGCTGCTGAGGGGCGTCAAGGCCCCCGAACAGCCACGCGAGTCGGCACTGAAGGCGATCGGCTCCGGGCTCCGCTACACCTGGTCCCTGCGCCCGATCCGGGACCTGTGCGTTCAGGCCGGCCTGTCGAACCTGCACGAGAAGGCCTTCCTGACCGTCTTCCTGGTGTTCGCCGTCCGTGACCTCGGCATGAGCGGCACCACCGTGGGCGTGATCACCGGCATCGGCAGTGTGGGGGCCCTGATCGGTTCGCTCTGCGCCACCCGGCTCACCCGACGGTGGGCCGTCGGCGGTGTGCTGGCGCTGGGCGCGGTGCTGGCCGCGGTGGGCCTGCTGCTCGTACCCGCCGTCAGCCAGGTCGGCGGGTACGTCGCCGTGCTCGCGTCGGTCGCCATGATGGTGAACGGCTTCGGTGTCGCGCTGTTCAACGTGTTCGCCGTCAGCCTGCGGCAGGCCATTCCGCCGGAGCACCAGATCGGCGCGGTGACCGCGAGCTACCGCCTTGTCGCCCTGGGGACGCTGCCTCTGGGAGCCGTCGTCGGCGGTGCCCTGGCCGACGCCCTGTCACCCGGCAGGGCCCTGTGGGCCGTCGGGATCTCCTACCTCGTCGTCTCGTTCTGGCTCACGTTCTCCCCCCTCCGCGGGGCTCGCACGCTGGAGGAGGCGCAGAAGCTCGGTCGCACGACGGACACGCCCGAGTCCCAGGACGCGGATCGGTCCCCCTCGGTCTGAGAGCGAGGCCGGGGCCCGAACTCAACTGGGTTCCGCCACCGCTGACCCGCTGTTCACGCGGGACAGGCCACCTGGTGCGAGAGGAAGATCACGCCAGGTGGCGCGGTCTTGGCCCCGCACCCGACACGCGGTACGGTCGGTGCGATATCGATGACGGCAAGACGGAAGCCGGTGGGAAACCGGCACGGTCGCGCCACTGTGAACGAGAGGCTCCAGCCCGCTGGATCTCTCGTGAGTCAGACCCGTAGCCGTCGTCCAGTGCACCACCGAGATGGGACGCGAACTCCCGAGGAGGTCCTGCCATGGCGCAGACCGTCGCCCAGCCGACAACCACCACCCCCGTCGTCCCCGCCAAGCTGCCGCTCAAGGCGATAGCTCCGTGGGCGGTCTTCTTCGGCATCCTGATGCTCGTCCTGCTGTACTTCGTCGGTGCCGAACAGGGCGCCACCTCCGTCGTCTCCGGCTCGGACGTCCACGAGTGGGTCCACGACGCCCGTCACCTTCTCGGCTTCCCCTGCCACTGACCGAGGGGAACCCCAGCACTGCCATGAACTCCGCAACGGTAAGAAATCTGCTCGTGCGCGGCATGCTGGCCGGCCTCGGTGCCGGCCTGCTCGCCCTGGTTGCCGCCTACTTCCTCGGTGAGCCGAACGTCGACAGCGCGATCAGCTTCGAGGCGGCCCACTCCCACGAGCACGACATGGAGATCGTCTCCCGCTCTCTGCAGTCCACCGCCGGTCTCGCCACCGGCGTCCTGGTCTACGGCGTCGCCTTCGGCGGCATCGCCGCGCTCGCCTTCTCCTTCGCGCTCGGCCGCGTCGGCCGCTTCAGCCCGCGGGCGACCGCACTGCTGCTGTCCGGCTGCGCGTTGCTGGCCGTGTACGTCGTGCCGTTCCTGAAGTACCCGGCCAACCCGCCGTCGGTCGGCAACCCCGACACCATCGGCAAGCGGACCACCCTGTACTTCCTGATGATGGTGCTCAGCGTGCTCCTCGCGATCGCCGCCACCATCCTGGGCAAGCGACTGGCACCCAGGATCGGCACCTGGTACGCCACCGTCGGCGCGGTGGCCGCCTTCGCCGTCGTGATCGGTCTGGCGTACGCGTTCCTGCCGGTCATCAACGAGGTGCCGAAGGACTTCCCGGCCACCCTGCTGTGGCGGTTCCGTCTTTCCGCACTGGCCATCCAGACCGTCCTGTGGGGCGGATTCGGCCTGGTCTTCGGCGAGTTGGCCGAGCGGTTGCTGAATCCCAAGCCGGTGACGGCCGCCGCGAGCGGACGGGTCGCCGTCCCCAGCTGACACGACCCGCCACACGAGTGAGGGCCCCCGGAACCATCCGGGGGCCTTCTCGTGTCGTAAGTCCCTTACCGCCGGGGTGTGTTCCGTGGAGGACGTGGCCAACCCGTGAAGGATTGACGGGAGTTGTCAAAAGTTGGAAGAATCCAGCTCGCTTCGCCGCGTCTGAAGTGAGCGAAGCGACACGAGTGGCTTGGGCGGCATGCCTGCCGCCGGATCCCGCGTCGGGTCTCCAGTTCTGCCGTCCGCGTCGGTCACTCGCGCGCCATCACCTCCCACACTCTCGATTTCACAGAGGCTCATCTTGTCGCGTTCGCAACACTCCAGAACTCTGGCTGTGCTCGCCACCACCGCATTCGCCACCGCCGCCGTGCCCCTGCTCGGCGCGGGGGTGGCCAGTGCCACGACCACCGGGGCGTGCGAGTCCGCCACGGTCCAGTACCGCATCGTCGGCGCCGACGGAAACGTCGTGGGCGCCGACTGGACCTCGCAGGGCGGATTCCATTCCTGGGACACCGTTCCCGGGAGCGTCCAGGTCCGGCTGGCTCCGGGCCAGACGGTCGGGGAGGGCTGCAAGTACCCCGTGTCCCTCGCCGAATACACCACCGAGGGGCCGAACTGGTACGTCTCCGGACACCAGAGCCTGGTCGACAAGGCCACGGTCTACCTCACCGCCGACGACGTCGCCGGTACGGACGACGCGAAGCGGACCTGGCAGAAGCTCTCCGTGAAGACGCCGGACTGCTACGGCCAGATCGACCTGTACGGCGATGACATCACCTACGACGGGAAGACGGGGGAGGGACACGGCCCCGTGCCCTACGAGCCCGACAACGTCGTCACCCCCTACCACCTCATAGCGGCGTGGAACGGGGGCGAACGGCCGTGCACCCCCGGCCCGTCGGACTCGCCCACCCCGACGCCCTCGGAGTCGACCCCGACCACTCCCGCCACCCCGGTCACGCCCACGACTCCCGCGGGCGGACAGCCTCCCGCCGAGGGGACGACCCCGCCTCCGACCAGCCCCAAGCCCTCCACCACGCCTCCCACCACGCCGGACGTGCCCCCGCTGGCGTCGACGCCGCCCGCCACCCCGGAGCCGTCGCCCAGCGAC